>PLDZ01000279.1 GCA_003136295.1 Candidatus Dormiibacterota bacterium | reverse complement strand
ATATGTCGTGAAACACGACACCTTCCTCGGCACTCGATTTCGTTGCAGTGGATACATCCCGCGCTCCACGCCGCTGGAATCATCTGCAATGGTCGTACGGAAGCGTGCACCCTCCGCTACCCGTGCGGCCCATGTCGAGCGCAAAAATGGGATCGAGTTCGGCCTACAGTATCTGTCCCTGGAGGTGCAACCCAGCGCCCCAGTTGGGGTCCGTCGCGACCCGAAGGAGAGATCGATGCCATACGTAACTGTTGGTGAAGAGAACTCGGGCAACATCGACCTCTATTACGAGGACCACGGTTCGGGACCGCCGGTGGTCCTGATCCACGGCTACCCCCTCAGCGGCCGTGCGTGGGACAAGCAGATCCCGGTACTGCTGGAAGCTGGCCGCCGGGTGATCACCTACGACCGGCGCGGATTCGGCGAGTCCAGCCAGCCAACGTCCGGCTACGACTTCGACACCTTCGCCGCGGACCTCAAGATCCTGATCGAGAAACTCGACCTGAGCGATGCCACGTTGGTCGGGCACTCAATGGGAACCGGCGAGGTGACCCGCTATCTCGGCACCTACGGCTCGGCGCGAGTCGCCCGGGGCGTGCTCGTCTCGCCGATCCCACCCTTCCTACTGCAGACCGGCGATAACCCCGAAGGCCTGCCACGCAGCCTGTTCGACGGGTTCATGCAAACCGCCAGGGCAGACACCCCAGCCTGGATGAAGGGCTTCCTCGACAACTTCTACAACATGGACGTGCTCGGCGGCACCCTGGTCAGCGACCAAGCGTTTCAGGCCAGTTGGAGTCTGGCGATTGCCGCGTCGGCCACAGCGGCGGTAGCGTGCGTCCCGACCTGGGTAACGGACTTCCGCGCCGACCTTCCCAAGATCGAGGTGCCGATGCTGGTCGTGCACGGCGATGCCGACCGCGTCCTGCCCTTTGAGAAGACCGGGAAGCGGCTGCCGGGGCTTCTCAAGGACATGCAGCTCGTGGTCATTGCCGGCGGCCCGCACGCTATTTCTTGGACACACGCCGACCAGTTCAACCGCGCCCTCTTGGACTTCATTCAGGCAGTTGAAATCACGGGTACGTCGCCGCTGAAGGCCACGGCTTCTTCAGCACCGAACTAGCGCTGATTACGGCGGAAAGAGGCTGCAGTCAGAAGGCGCGCGCCGCGTACGACAAAGCCATCGAGCTGGCGGGCAACACCGCCGAGTCCGCCTCCCTGACACGCCGCCGCGAACAGCTGGGGTAGTGCCCATGCCAGATCGCCCGTGTAGGCGATCTGGCACGCGGATCCCGGTCGAAATTCCGTGCAAAGCCCGGCCTACATCAGCACCCGCGGCGGAGTGCGCGCACGACGCTCAGCGACCGACCTTCAGGCGACGTCCTGGCGATGCTCAGTGTCAAGGCCTTCAGGCGTCGGCGACGCCTCGGCCTGGCGAAGCTCAGCAGCCTCCTCGCGCTTCTTCTTGGCCTTATCGGCCGCAGCAGCCTCGTGCGCGGCTGCCGCCGCCAGAGCGGAGTGGTAGCGAGCGAAACTCGGCCCACGATTCGCTGGCATGGGCCCCGCAGTCTACGCTTGCGGACCCGGCCCCGTCAGGGCCGCTCCGACAGTCTCAGCGGGGCCTTCCAGTCCCGTCAGACGCTGCGGTCCTGGATCTCCCATGCGTGGTCGAGCGCGTGCCAGGCGAGGCGGCGGGCACAGTAGCGCGGCGACCATCCACGCTCGCGGGCGGGTGCTCCGCTCCGGTCCGAGCGGATCATCGAGAGAATCGCCTCGCGCACCGCCCGAATCGCAGCGGGATCGTCAGCAGGCGGTGGGTGCTGCGCACGGACGCCAACCTTTCCCGCATAGGCCTGCTCCGCGCCGAGAACGTGTTCGTACATCGCGTCGCGATCGCGACCCCCGCCGCGCGGCCCTTTGCGCAGGTGCGCCGGCGCGGCCGCAACGACGTCGTCGAGGGCCGCCCATGCCGCGTCGAGGAGCGTTGCGACTCTGTCGGCTTCCTTGGCGGTGGCAGGTTGGATCTCCACCGTCGCAGCCGTGCTTGGGGCTCCGAACTCAGTGGTGGCGTCGCCCTTGACTTCCTCGATCACGCGGAAGGATTCGATGCCTTTGACGGCCGGCAACCGAAGTCCGGCGGTGACCGCCACCGGNNGCGCCGTTACGCGGCCGCGGACACCTCGGTTGCGATGGGCTCGAGCGCGACGTCGATGGCTTCCTCGACGCGGCTCGCGAGGTGGAATGTCATCACCTCACGCACGCTCTCGGGCACGTCCTCGATGTCCTTCTCGTTGCGTCGAGGCAGGATCACCTCGCGCAACCCCATGCGATGGGCCGCGAGGACCTTCTGCTTGACGCCGCCGATCGGCAGCACGAGTCCCTGAAGGGTCACCTCACCGGTCATGGCGACGCTGCTCCGCATCGGCCGCCCGGTCAAAAGGCTGACGATCGCCGTGGTCATCGCGACACCCGCGGACGGACCATCCTTGGGGACCGCACCAGCCGGCACGTGAACGTGAATGCTCTGGCGGGCCATCTCGGGGTCGACGCCCAGCGCCTCCGCGTGTGCACGGACGTAGGACAGAGCGATCTGCGCCGATTCCTTCATCACGTCGCCCAGCTGGCCGGTGAGCGTGAGCTTTCCGTCACCGGGGGCATTGGCGGCTTCAATGAAGAGGACATCACCTCCGGTGCCCGTGACAGCTAGCCCGGTGGCGACACCTGCCACCGCGGTTCGCTCGGCGACCTCGTTGTCGAACTTCGGCTTGCCGAGGAGCTCGCGCACCTGCGCCGGGGTGATCTCCAGAGGTGGGACCAGGTCGCCCGAGGCGACGCGGGTCGCGACCTTGCGGGTCATCTTGCCGAGCTCGCGCTCGAGGTTGCGCACACCGGCCTCGCGCGTGTGATCGGTGATCACCGCGAGAATTGCGGTGTCGGTGACGCTGACCTCGTCGGGGCGCAGGCCTGCATGCTCCACCTGGCGACGGAGGAGGTGATCGCGCGCAATCGCAACCTTCTCGTTCTCGGTGTAACCGTCCAGGCGGATCAGCTCCATCCGGTCGAGCAGCGGCGCCGGGATCGTCTCCCAGACGTTCGCAGTCGGGATGAAGAGCACCTCCGACAGATCGAGATCGACCTCGAGGTAGTGGTCGCGGAACGTGTTGTTCTGCGCCGGATCGAGCACTTCGAGCAGCGCCGAGGATGGGTCGCCCCGCCAGTCACTGCCAACCTTGTCAATTTCGTCGAGCATGATGACCGGATTCTTGGTTCCGGCTTCCTTGAGCGCGCGGACGATGCGTCCGGGCAGCGCCCCGACGTATGTGCGCCGGTGGCCGCGGATGTCCGCCTCGTCGTGGATGCCGCCGAGGGAGATGCGCGCGAACTTCCGGCCCAGAGCCCGGGCGACCGACTCGCCGAGCGACGTCTTGCCGACACCGGGAGGTCCGACCAGTGTGATGATCGCTCCGGAACCACTGCCGAGCACGGTGATGCCGCGCTCGCTGCGGAGCTTCCGGACGGCCAGGAACTCGATGATCCGCTGCTTCACGTCCTCGAGGCCGGTGTGATCCTCGTCGAGGATGCGTCGCGCCTCGACGAGATCGAGGTTGTCCTCGGAGCGGACGTTCCACGGGATCTCGAACATCCAGTCGAGGTACGTCCTGATCCACCCGTGCTCCGGGCTCTGCTCGCTGGTCCGCTCGAAGCGGTCCAGCTCGCGCTCTACTTCGGCGCGCACGTTGTCCGGCATGCCGGCGTTTTCGAGGCGGCCCCGGTACCCGGCTGCGACGTCGTCGCCGCCCTCGCCGAGCTGCTTCTTGATCGCCTCGAGCTGCTGCCGCAGCAGGAAGTCTCGCTGGGTCTTCTCCATCCCCTCGTTGACCTCGGTGCGGACCTTTTCGCGCACCGACGCGTCGGCGAGGACGTCCTTCGTCCAGGCGATCAGCCGGGACAGGCGCTGCTCGATGTCGAGGGTCTCGAGAATCTCGAGCTTCTGCTCGATGCTGAAGTCAGGCGAGTAGCCGGCGAGGTCCGCGAGGTGGCCGGGATGGCGCACCGAGCGGACGGCTTCTATGGCCCGGCCGGCGCCGCGCAGCTCGAGGAGATTCTCGATGAGCGCGCGATACTCGCGCGCCAGCTCACGCGCGGCGTCGGTCGGGTCCCTGTCGGGAAGCGGCTCGACCTGAACCCAGAGTGCCCCGCCGATGTCGGACTGGCCGCCGCCGAGGCGGGCGCGGTGCAGTCCCTTGAGGATGGTGACCTCGGCGCCGGACGGCAGCTGACCCGATTCCACAACCTGGGCGACCGTACCGATCGCCGAGAACCGACCGTCCACGTGGGGCACGAGCAGGATCAGCTTGTTGCCGTTCTGCGCAGCGGTCAGGGCAGCCCTTTGCGGGTCACTCTCGACGGCGAGGGTGGCGGTCATACCCGGCAGAACGACGACGTCGTTCAGCTGCAGGATCGGAAGAAGTTCGGAGGTCAGCTCAGCCATGTTCAGTCTCTTGTGGCCGGCCGTCAGGGACGATCGGCTCGTTGGGTTTTCGAAATCTCTATACCCGTGGTCGGGATTTCCGAACCAACCCAGGCGGGGCTTGGCACCGGGCTAAGGCCGCGGACCGGGGAGTCCCAGCTCGCGGACGAACAAGGCGTGGAATGCGCCGCCAAGCACCTGGCGGATGTCGTCATGGGGCCATCCGCGTCGCAGGAGTTCGTCCGTGATCAGCGGCAGCCCGGCCGGGCTCTCCAGCCCGGGGACGTAGCTGATCATGGTGCCGCCACCGTCCATTGACTGTGCCTCGGCACCGTACAACTCGTCTGAGATCTCCTTGTAGAAGTCGGGGCCGAGGCCGACGTGGTCGACGCCAATGATCGCGGCGGCATGCTCGATGTGATCGACCACCCGCGCCACGGTGTGCTCGTTCTCATCGATGAAAGTCGCGAGCACGTTGATCCCCACCACGCCGCCCGTCGCCGCGATNNCGACGAGTGCGACGCGATCACCGGCCGGGTGGCGAGTTCGATCAGATGATCGGTGCACGCGGCCCCCAGATGCGACACGTCAAGCGCGATGCCGAGCGCCTCGCAGATGGCAACGGCCTCGATGCCGGCCTCGGTCAGCCTGCCGCCGGTTCCATCCTCGGCGGATCCGTCGGCCAGCATGGTGCGACGGAAATGCGTGAACGAGGCGATGCGCACTCCGAGCCGGTGGAGGGTCGCGAAGAGGGCGAGGTCTGTCCCGACCGCTTCGCATCCCTCCAGCGCCAGCACGAGTGCGATCAACCCGTCGGCGAGGGCGGCGTCGATATCGGCACCGGTCAAGCAGATGCGCACCGCATCCGGCGTCTCGGCTGCGATGCGCCATCCGGTCTCCAGCATCAGCAGGGTCTGGCGCAGCGCCCCCTCCGGGCGGAAGTCGTCGTCGATGAAGACCGGGAGCACCTGGATGTCGACGCCGCCCGCACGCAGCCGGGGTAGCCAGACGTCCCGGAAGTACGCGCCTTGCTCGGAGGGCTTCCGCCGCACACAGAGCATGAGCAGGTCGTTGTGGGTGTCGACGACGATCGACTGCTTGTGGAGCGCCGCCGCCGCGGCTGAGATCTCAGGCATGACCGGGTCAGTACACTCCTGCGTCACTCGCGCCGGGTGGCGCACCATCGCAGCCTAGTCTTTCATCGCCGCTGCCAGCCTGGAGAAGCCAACGATGCGAGCTCTGATCACGACCGGGGACGACGACCTCCTGCGTCTCGCGGAAGTGTCCGATCCCGTACCGGGAGCGAACGAGGTCCTCGTGCGCGTGCAGGCGACCAGCCTCAACCGGGGCGAGGTCGTGCGCGCCAAGAATGCGCCGGCGGGCCAGCAGGTGGGTTGGGATGTCGTCGGAGTTGTCGAGCGCCCAGCTGCAGGTGGCGGCGGTCCTGCAGCGGGGACCACCGTGGTGGGACTCGTCAGCAACGGCGCGTGGGCAGAGCTGGTCGCGGTACCAGTCGATTACCTGGCGACCGTACCCGGCGGCGTGACCGCCGCCCAGGTCGCCTGCGTGCCCGTCGCCGGCACCACCGCGTTCCGGGCGCTCGCACTTGGCGGATTCCCAGTGGGCAAGAGCGTGCTCGTCACCGGCGCCTCCGGCGGTGTCGGCCATGTCGCGGTCCAGCTCGCGCGCGCCCTCCATATGACCGTCACCGGCTTGATCAGGAAGCCGGAGACGAGTCCCGGCGCTGCAGCCGCATGTCACCACGTCGTTCGCGACATCAGCGAGCTGCAGGGCCCATACGACCATGTCCTCGACGGCGTCGGCGGCGAGGTGCTCACCCGCTGTCTCGAGGTCGTGAGGCCGCGCGGAACCGTGGTGTCCTACGCGTCGACACTGATGGATCCGGCCGCGCTCGGACCGCGCTGGTTTGGGGCACACGTGGGCGCCACGCTGCGCTCGATGCTGATCTTCGACGAGCTGCGGTTCACGCAGAGTGCCGCGTCGGATATCGCGACGTTGTGCGGGCTGATCGCCGCCGGTGTGCTCGTGCCGCACATCGATGTCGAGGCGGACTGGTCCCGAGGCGGGGAACTGGCGCGCGACCTCCTGGCGAGAAACGTCACCGGCAAGGTGGTGCTGAGGATTGGCCCAGACTGACCGTCCAACCGGGAGTGTCGAGGTAGGAGAAGGAGATGGCGCAGATCGTCGTTATCGGCAATCAGACGTACAAAAAGCGAAATGTGTTCGCGGTCTGGATCGGATTGCCATTCATCACCCTGGGCATCTATTCGTATGTCTGGATCTACAAGGTCAACGATGAGGCGCGACGATTCCTCGGAGACGAGTCGATCAGGCCCGCACTTTCCGTACTGGCCTTCATCCCCGGCGCTCTGCTGATCATCCCGCCGTTCGTGACCGTCTACAGAACTGGCAAGCGCATCGCGCGCATGGAGGCTGCAGCGGGGAGCCCGAACCGGGCCGAGCCGGTGGTGGGCCTGGTGCTTGCATTTGTCCTCGGGCTCTACAAGCTGTACTACCAGGACCATCTCAATGGGCTGTGGGATCGATATCTCTGGTCAGGGAACGTAGCTCCGCCGGCGCTACCGCCGCCGCCGCCGCCACCGCCCCGCTGGCCGTGAGCAACGAGTACCACTTCATCAGCCGCTGGCGCTTGCCGGCGAGCGCGGCGGAGGTTGCTGAAGTTCTACGCGACGCGCGGGACCTGCCGCGCTGGTGGCCGGCTGTGTACCTCGACGTCCAGGTGGTCGAGGATGGGAACGCGCGCGGGATCGGACGGGTGGTCGATCTCTGGACCAAAGGCTGGTTGCCGTACACGCTGCGATGGCGATTCACGACGACGCGCAACGACGGTGCGGGCGGACTGTCCCTGCGAGCTGATGGCGATTTCGTCGGCGAAGGCACATGGACGTTCATCGCCGACGGCGACCATGTGAAGGCCTTTTATGACTGGCGGATTCGCGCGCAGAAACCGCTGCTGCGCCGTCTGACATGGCTCATGCGTCCGGCTTTCAGCGCCAATCATCGCTGGGCGATGCGCAAGGGCGAGGAGAGCCTTCGGCTCGAGCTCGCACGCCGCCGCGTTCCGGCGGAGCAGGCCGCCCGCCTCGGGCGACCGCCCGGCCCTACATTCGCAAGGCTGATCCGCACGCCCAGACACGTCAGCTAATACCTTCTGACAGCATCGTCGCGCTGGACCGGCCGCGCAGTCGATGGTATTCTTTGTAGGTCGCGTCTCTTCGCGGCACCGGTGATGGGTCTCACCGTCCTCGGCCATTCGGCCTGATGGGCCCTACCAGATTTGCTGGTAGGAGGATTCCGGTGAACTGTTGCCCTTTGCATATCGGCGTGCTCGACGTCCTCAACAATAGCTACGGCGTCGCCACGCTCTGGATTGCGCTGGCGTTCGTGGCAAGCGTCATCTCGGTGCGGGTCGGGATGTCGGTCGCGCTCGTGGAAATCCTGCTTGGCGTACTCGGCGGCAACCTCTTCGGGATATCGTCCAACCAGTGGATCGACCTTCTCGCCGGATTCGGGTCAGTGCTGTTGACGTTCCTCGCCGGCGCGGAGATCGATCCTCGATCGTTCCGGCGATTCCTGAGACCGAGTTTGGTGATCGGAGGTGTCGGCTTCATTTCACCGTGCGTCGCTGCCTGGGCGTTCGCGTTGCTGGTGCTCCGTTGGCCACTCCACGCCAGCGAGATCGCCGGGATCGCACTCTCGACGACGTCGGTCGCGGTGGTGTACGCGGTCATGCTCGAGACCGGACTCAACAGAACGGACCTCGGAAAACTGATCCTCTGCGCCTGCTTTGTCTGCGATCTCGGCACGGTGCTCGCACTCGGCGTCGTGTTCGCCAACTACAACAGCGTTCTGATCGCCTTCGGGATCGCGACAGCAATCGTCATGGTCTTCCTGCCTCGGTCACTCCGGTTTGTGATTCGTCATATCGGCCATCCGATCAGCGAACCCGAGGTCAAATACGTGTTCCTGTTGCTGTTCGGCCTCGGCGCGCTGGCCACGGCAGCAAAGTCCGAAGCCGTACTCCCGGCATACCTCCTCGGACTCGGTGCCGCCGGGATCTTCCACTCCGATCCGAAGATGGTGGGACGGGTGCGCGGGGTCGCGTTCACGTTCTTGACTCCGTTCTTCTTTGTGCGCGCGGGCACCTTGATCGCGCTGCCGGCGGTGATCGCCGGGAGTCTCACCATCCTTGTGTTTTTCGGAGTCAAAGTCGCTGCCAAGGTGGTCGGCGTCTTCCCGGCGACGCGCCCGTTTCGTATCCGTGTCCGCGAAGCCTGGTACACGACGATGATGATGTCGACAGGCCTGACATTCGGCACCATCGCCGCGCTCTTCGGCTTGACCAATGGCTACATCAGCCGCTCGCAGTATTCGATCCTCGTGACTGTCGTGGTGCTGACCGCCCTCGTGCCGACGCTCATCGCACAGCTGGTGTTCAAACCGCGGGTCACCGATCTGCTCCACGGCGCTCCGGAGCCCGATCCAGACCCGGGCGTTCTGGTGGCGTGAGCGTCAGGCGCATGTATCGGTATGTGGTCACCGTCTCGAACCTGAACCGCTCGTACAGCCTCACCGCCGGGGTGTTCTCCGGATCCACCTCGAGACCGACATCGGCAATGCCTTCGTCGCGCAACTGCTCGATGACCGCGGCGAGCAGGCGCGTACCGAGTCGCCGTCCCCTGTGGCGTTCCTCGATCACCAACCCATAGATCATGGTGCGGTGGCTCGTCTCGGTGAGACGCAGCGTGCCGACCACGTTGCCGCCTTCGACTCCGACGAGGCGTCGCTCCTCGGGACGATCGCTGTAGTCCTCGCCGAGCACGTGAACGATCGCGTCGCGGTCGGGGTCGGAGGCTGGGCGCATCTCCAGTCGTGCCTCAGCCGTGAGCGGCGTCGGTGGCGACGACGTGAGTCGAAGGACCATCCTGCGTTCGGTTGACTCGAGGATGGCGCCGATCCCGCGCATCCACGCAAGCCCGGCCTGTCCCGCCTCCTCGCAGATGACGAGGATGCTCTCCCGCCCGAGCCGTCTCGCCGCCCCACCCATCCCGCCCAGGAGCGCTGTCCCCACCCCTCGACGCCGCCAGGACGGGTGCACCATCCCGCAGACCTCCGCGTCGTCGTCGGCGGTCACCCCGGCGTAGCCGATCACCTCCCCGCCCGCGTCGGCGAGAACATGCAACGGACGGTCGAGACGGTCGCTCTCGTCGAGTTCGATCTTGAGGTCCAGGGGTTCGGCCGCCTCGCAGGCGCGCCGCAGTCGATCGACGTTCGATCGGTCCCCGCCTCCGAGGCGAGCTTTTCCAGTGA
>PLDZ01000037.1 GCA_003136295.1 Candidatus Dormiibacterota bacterium | reverse complement strand
GAGTGCGCTCCCAGCTTCTCGAGCATGCGCTGGGTGTGGTTGCGGGCAGTATTCAGGCTGATGGACATCGCGTCAGCGATGTCCATCAGTGAGAGGCCGCGGGCCAGATGTCCGAGCACTTCGGCCTCTCGGCGCGTCAGGTCATCACCAACACGGTGTCCGGTCCGACGCAACCCTGAAACGACCCGTGGGAGGAGTGCGGCGGGAATCACCACCTCGCCGTCATGGACGCGCCGGATCGCTCTTGCGACATCATCCACGGACGCGGTCTTTGCAATCACCCCCGAGCAGCCGGCGGAGATGCATCGGAGCGCGGCTTCCGGTGCCGCCGTGTCGATCAGCACGACCACCTTCGTCTCGGGGTGTTCTGCCAGCACGACCTCCGTCAAGCCCGCCCCTTCACCTTCGAGCATTCGGTAGTCGGCCAACACCACGTCGGGGCGGAGGCTCCGCACCGTTTGGAGCACCTCGACCGATGTCCGACAGCTCCCGATCACGCGCATCTCCCCTCGTCGATCCATGAGTCGCAGCAGACCGTCCACGAGAACCGGCTCATCGCCGGCCACAACGATGCGCGTCACCCGCGCCATCGATGGATCCGGCAAGTCCCTCGTGAGGTCCAGGACGTCGTCCAGATGATCGAGAAAGACATCAAGCAGGTGCGGATCAAAGCGGCGGGCGCGATCGCGCATCATGACGTCAACGGCAGTGTCCACCGGAAGTGCCGCCCTGTAGAGTCGATCCCGCGTGAGGGCGTCAAAGACGTCCGCCACCGCGGTGATGCGTGCTTCTATGGGAATGTCACTCCCGCTGCGGCGGTTCGGATACCCATTCCCGTCCCAACGTTCGTGATGATTCAACGCCACAGATGCGGCAAGTTGGAGTACCGGGCTGTTCGAGCCCCTCAGAAGGGCGTGGCCCAGCTCGCAGTGCCGCTCAATGATCGTTCTCTCGTCCGGGGTCAGGCGGTCTGGTTTGTGCAGCACCCAATCGGGAATTCCGATCTTGCCGACATCATGCAGCGCAGCGGCGAGGCGCATCGCGGGCGCGGGATCGACCACGAATCCGCACCACTCCGCGAGCGCCGCGGCGGTGACACTGATCCTCTCGATGTGTCGACCGGTGTCGTCATCGCGAAGACACACGGCCGAACTGAGGTGTTGCACGATCTGCTCGTCGGCATGCGACGATCCCGACGTGATGTTCTCCAGGAGCGCCCTCACCTCGCTGACGCCCGTCGCGCTCTCGACAACCTTCCGCTCGAGTTCTCGGACGTTGTCGGCGGCAGCTCGCTCCAGATGCCGGCGGCGAAGCGCACTGCTGACCTGCATGAGGAGCTCGTTCGGTGTGAATGGCTTGACCACGTAGCCTGACGCTCCGTGTTCGAAGGATTCGTTCGCCACGTCGACGTCATCAGATCCCGTCAACACGACGATCGCAGTGTCTCGATCACGAACCCACTGTTCATTCAGCAGCGCCGACCCGGGTTCGCCGCCGAGCTCGAGATCGACAAGGGCAACCTCCGGGTGGAACCTTGTCCAGACCGCTCGTGCCTCGCTGGCACTGGCTGCTTGCACCACGTGGTAGAGGGCCTTCTTCAGGATGCGCTCCGTCGCCTCGCGTATCAGAGGATCGTCGTCGACAACAAGGACTGTCGCCCGAGCAGCGATACGTGTCGCCATGCGTGCGCCGCCCTGGGGCAACGGTATTGGGGCAACTGGGAGGGTCCTCTGACGTCCTGGTGTTTGGATCATCTCAACCGAGCAACGTCTATTCCGGAGACGCTCCGAAGCGTGGTCCGGTCGTTCCATCGACCTCGACGTCGAACGGCTCGGATTGCGAGCAGCATCATCGCCACCAGCGCAAGGCCAACTCCCGCAAGAAAAAACACCGGAACCCCGGATGAAAACCGCAGCGCAAGGGGCTGCGACGTCAGCGTACGAACCGGCACTCCGTTGGCCAGGATGATGACCGTCGCCTGAGCTCGATACATCGCGGTCTGCGAAATGGCCTCCTTCCACGCAGCGGCAAGTGGCACGTGTCCATTCGGTACCACGTAGGCAGTCGTCGGAGACAACTGCAAAGTGGCAACACGGCGCCCCTCAGCATCGTCGACGCTGAGTGACCCGGTATAGGTGAGGAGTACGTTCCCCGTATTGGACAGCGTGATACCGAATCCGATCTGCCCTGATGCCGCTCCCGATCCAACCAAGGGGGTGAGACTCGCCGAAGCCTGAGCACTGCCCGGCACGGTGACGACGGTGACCAACGCCACTCGTGCCTCTATCGGATTTCCCTCTGCCGTGAGACCAACAGTGGCCGCCGCCACCACAGCACCAAGATGTTGACCCGACGACACAGCGGCGGGCAGCACCAGCGTGAAATTGTCGGTGACCTGACCGCCCGCCGGCACCGTGACGATCGGTGTGGACACCGTGATCCACGCGCCAACCTCTCGCATCGTCGCGGTTGGCTGCGCCGGCGCCAGGCCACCCCCTGTTGCAGTAAGGAGATCTGCACCGTAGACGTGGAGGCTGATGGTGTGTTGAGAGAAGTTCTCCACAACGATTCCATCAGTGATGCTCTGACCGGGCACGAGGGCAAAATTGAAGTGCCCTCCAGGAAGTGTCGTGCGTCCCTGCTGGACAGGGTGGACGCCGAAGAGCCGACCCGGGTCCGGCGATGGCGAGGCAGCGGCGCGTGCGGCTGCCTGCGTCCCGACGATCAGGCACGCCCACACCGCAAAACAGCTCAGCGATGCGATGGCGCGGGCGGTAGTGCTGTCCGCATGACGAGCGGACGATCCAGTCTTCAACTCTTCCTCGAAACGAACGAATCTCCAGCCTAACCGCGTCCCCCGGCACTGACCGTCACAAGAAGGCACCAAACACGGTGAGTTGTGACGGAATGTCTCAAGGACCCCATCGAGCGACGGCAATGAGACATCCGTAACCACATCGGCGCCCGCACCAAGCCCTGGATTCGGGGAGCACGGACCGGACGATCATGCGGTTCAGGCCTGATGATCGCCGGCCCGTGTGGGGAGGGGGTAGCTAGCCGGTGACGGTGTACTGGATCGTCGCCGTAAAGAGGGTGCCAGGCGTCGTGTCCGCGGGCACAGCTACGACGATCTGGTTGTTGGCCTGCGTCCACGTGCCTTCACTCGTGGCCGACGCGGTCGCAAGGGTGATCGGCGTGGAGTAGGTTGCGAAGTCCGTTGTGGCGGCTCCGGCAAGAACATATGGACTACCGGCAGGAACAATGACAGCGGCGCCCGTGTTCATGACGTCGGCAATCGGAGCAGGGTCGACCGTGATCTTGAAGTCTGCCCAGGGGATGTAAAGACCAGCGCCCGCAGCGTGCCACAGATTGGTCGCCGCCATCGTGACACTCGACACCACCGAGTCATTCATCGTGTCAGTCCAGCTGAGACTACCGAGATTGGTAGCCGCGGTTGAACTGCCCGCGACCAGGGTCGGCAGCGTGAGCGCCCCTGGCGCGGCGATGCTGAGCACGCCGCCCGATGTGGAACCCGTCAGCGTTTGCGTGCCACTGGCCGCCGCCGCGTGGACGGAGCCAAGCACGATGATTCCTGCCACTGCGGCGACCCCTGTCGCAATACGCAGCACGCGCCGCTCAGCCGTCCGCATTGTGGGTTCCATGTTCATCCCCTACCGGTCTTCGTGGTCGATATGGCGCTCCAAGAGGCGCCTATCACATGCTCATTCATCCGGTCGGCTTAGGCGAGATGCGTCCACACCAAGTCCAACTGATGCAGCCGCACCAGTCGGTCGCCCCCGAACCAGCGCGCGCTCAGGGCCAATCCTCAGCGTCGCGCGGCGTTTTTTCTCGATTGACTCCGCAGCGCATCGAGTGCGGCGGCCTCATCGAGTGATGCCTGTGCGAGACGTGGATCAACGCGGCTGCTCGCAGGTACCGTGATGCGCTCCAGGCTGAGGACACTGACGTCGGTGCGCAGGTCAAGGACGAACAGGCAGGCGAAGACAAAGGCGTAGATCAGCGCCGCTCCCACGTCTGTCGATATGCCCAGAGCGTAGGGTCCGCCGAAGCCTTCGCCGACTGCCCAGACGAAGAGCGCATACATTGCGCCCATGACGTAGATGGGACGGCGCGCGACACCTAGGATCAGAGCGACGCCGAGGGCCGTTTCCGTGACGGCGGTGAGGTCGGGGAGGAGGTGCCCAGTGTGCGTGGCGATCAATGCCCAGAACTGAAACCACGGCCGCACGACTCCAGGTTGACTGCTCACCATGCCCTGCAGCAGGCCTGCGAAGCTGGTCCGGAACCCTGGCTGCCACTTGAAGAAGGCATCCACCAGCCACACCATGCCAAACAGGACGCGCAGCACAGTCGTGGGGTTCCGATTCAGCCTTGTCATGTGGACGCCCTCGTGCGAATTGATGAGCTGGGGGAATTTCACTGGCTCACCTGTACGCCGCTCGGCGACACTTCGTACCACAGACCACCGAATTGGTTGAGTCGTTCGCCGTTGGTGTCACCGGGGTTGGCATCACCGACGTAGTAGTACAGCGGGTGCCCGTTGTAGGTGATCTGCTGACCACCCGCATTTGACGCTGTGCCCAGCAGCGATGCGGACGCTCCGGTGCCGACCTGAGCCGCCGTCGACGAGGTCACCGCCGGCCAGACACTTGCGCACCCTCCCGTACACGACGACATGTTGCCGGTGTCTCTGGTGAACAGATACAGCGTCCGCCCGTGTCCGTCCGTGAGGAATGACCCGAGACCCGACATGGCGACCTTGATCGACACTGCACCCGTCGACGCCGGCGCGGCGCGATATGGGTTGCCTCCGGCTGTCGTACGGCCGCTCGCGCTTCCTGTGGGTGATCCATTGCCGCCATAGGCGGGTCCGGTCACGCCCACGCTGCCGCAGGCCGCGGCCACGAGCGCCACGCCCGCTGCCGGTGCCGCGAGCAGCGCGAGCCCGCGATGCTTGGATAGTCGGGTGATGAGTTGATCCATGGTGACGCTCCTCTGATGCGTGTGCGACCTGTGCTCGATCAGCGCCGCGTCGGCAACTGTCCGAACGTTTCTACCCATGGATAGGCGCGTGGTTACAGGTCACAGACAGTGCAACCGACGCCCCACGTTCATGCATCGAGGGCGTGTGTGTAACGCAGCCCCTATGTACTGGTGATGGCTTTGACATCCTGATCCTCACCCTCCGCCCCGGGCGACGCCGATCTACCGGTCGGCGCCGCCCACCAAGCATGAGGAGCCCTGCGACGTGTGACATACATCGTGGTCATCGCAGCCGTCGCTCGCGAGTTCGTCACCCGCGAGTCCGGGTGTATCTTTGCGCTCGTGTTCGCCGGCAGTAGCGCGTTGTCGAAGCTGCGCCCGCTGACCCGTGTCCTCCGTCGAGCAGATCGGGCCCACGCCTCCGCCGCATCTGCCCGTGGCGCATGCGCGTAACTGCGTCGGTAGAGAAAGGTATGGACAGCGGATCGCAGCCTGGGGAGGCAGGCGTGTTCCAGTTGATCGACGGTGACCGCCCACTCGATTGGGAGCGCGTGTACCGCGATCACGTCACGTCGATCTATCGCCTCCTCTACCACAAGGTTGGCAACCAGCACGACGCCGAAGACCTCACCTCGCAGGTGTTCCTCGAAGCGCTGCCTCGGCTCCGCGCCAGCGCGTCGGGTGGAGAGATCCACATGTACCTGGTCACCACGGCGCGGACTGTGCTCGCCGGCCACTGGCGCCGGCGCCTGGGCATCCAGGTGACGGAAATCGATGAGAACGTGGTCATGGCCGCCGAAGCCCAGGGCCCGCCGACCGATCCACTCCCGCGGATTCGCCGCATCCTGGCGAAGCTGCCGGCGAACTATCGTCGGGTCCTGGAGCTTCGATTCCTCGAGCGCTGCTCGGTCGGGGAGACTGCGACGAGGATGGGGATCAGCGCCGGCAACGCCCGTGTCGTGCAGTACCGAGCTCTGCAGCGCGCGGCCGAGCTCGGCCAGGAGGTGGGTGGATGAACCGCCGGATCCGTCGAGTCAGCCGCTGGATCGACGACCTGTTGCACGATCGCAGCCCACGGGGCTTTCGCGGAGCCGAGGAAGACACCAACGTGCTGGCAGCGGCAATCGAATTGCAGAGCGCTAGCCCGAGTGCGGGCCTGCCCGATCCGCAGTTCGTAGAATCGCTCCGGCAGCGGATCGCGCGCGAGACGCAGGGCGAAGTACCGCGGGCGCCGAGGCTGTCCAGACGCACCCTGCTCGCCACCGGCGGCTTCGCGGCGGCCACCGCCGCAGCGGGGATCATCGTCGGCGAGCGATTCGCCGGCCCGTCGAAGGAGCAGCACGAACTGCGGCCGGTGGGGGCGGCCTGGACCGCGGTCGCGCTCGTCTCCGATCTGCCCGAAGGGACTGCTCGCACCTTCGACACCGGGTCGGTCCGGGGATTTGTGGTGAACCGCGGGGGAACGATCGCCGCACTCTCAGGTGTCTGTACGCACCTCGGCTGTCTGCTGCAGCTCAACGTGGCGGCGCGTCGCCTCGATTGTCCCTGCCACAGCGCGGCCTTCGGTTTCGACGGCAGCGTGCTCTTCAAGCACATGCCCGACTCACTGCCCCCGTTGCCCTTGATGGAATCGCGCATTCGCGACGGCCATATCGAGGTGCTCACCGTCTGAGAGGCCTCCGCGGGAGGTGCGCCTAGGGAGTCATTCCCATACTGCTCGCCCCGCTGCCGGCACTTCCAGGCACGATGAGGCCGGGAACCGCGTGGGGCGCTGCCGCCACCATCACAGCCAACACCAGCAGCACCGCGGTCGTGATCCAGAGGACTGTCCGGCGCCACGGGAGGGTCTTTTCGGCTGTGATGACCGCGGCGACCACCGCCATCCACACGAGGCTCATCACGCCCAGCGCGAAGAGCGCAGCCATGAGCGCCCAGCAGCACCCGACGCACCACGCCGCATGCTTGGATCCCATCTCGACTGCGCCGGCCGACCCTTCCCGCCAGCCGCCGAGCAGGAAGCCCAGTGGGCTGCGACACTTCGCCAGACACGCGTCCTTGAGCGGTGTCAGCTCGTACACGGCGGCCGCTGCGATGACAACAGCTGCGGCCCAACGCCCACCGGCATCCCACGACAGCTGCGCACCGAACCAATTCCTGCCGAGCTCGAAGAGTCCGTACGAGAAGAGGCCAACCGCCGACCACACCAGGAGATACGCGGAGGCGAAGAGAAGGGGGCGCACGGGGCTACGCCGGTGTGTCATCCGCGAATACAGCGCCACCGTCGGAGCGACCGACGGAAACATCATCGCGGCCATCATCAGCACCCAGACGCCGATGAACCATCCGAGAGCACCGAGGTCGGCGCCCGGGCCAGCATCCATGCCTGCCATCTGACTCGCGGTGGCCCACCAGGCGAGCCCGGCAAGCAACAACAGCAGTGCAACGAGGCCCAGCCGCGCTCGCACGGCCGCGAAGGCGTCCGCGAGCGGGTCGGGGCTGCGGCGACTCTCGGCTAAGGGATCCGATCCGGCCGCGTCTAGGCTGACCATGAGAACTGAGCTGTGGAGAAGGCAGCCTTGCCCTCGTAGGCGATCCCGAACCCGTTGATGTCGGAGCGCGTCGCTCGAGCCACCGTCAGCTCCGAGCCGGCCGGATGGAAGATGCCGGTGAGCTTCGCGGGCTGGCCCGTCTCCACGCCGAAGGGCACGACGTCCTCGATCTCGAAGTCCACCGCGTCACCAATCCGCACGGAGTGGCGCAGCCCCTCCTCGCGCACTTCGATGGGCACGCGCTGAACGCCGAGGTTCTCGGAGATCAGTGGACCGAGGGCGGCCATGGGGCCGCCGAGCGCTCCGGAGAACACACCACCGAGCTTCTCCGCCTGCTCATCGGAGGCGGCGGCATCGATGAACACGCCAACGCGCCAGTTACCGTCCGTCATCACCTTCGGAGTGTCGACGATGGCCGCCACCGTCAACCCGGCGACATCTGTTCCGTTGACATCCCCATTGCGGACATGGAAAACGAGGGTCACCTTGCAGCGATCGAGCGTGGCTCCCAGCGCCAACGACGCGGTGCACGGGCACACCACATTGCACGAGCAGGTTTCAAAGTAGGAACCGTTGATGTTCCAAGACACCGCCCAATCCTCCGAGACTCGGTTCGGTGCGCCGTGAGCGCAAGCGCTGGCGATTCTAGCGCGGCGGCACAGGAGTCATCACGACCATCGCACCGGCCACGCGCTCAACATGATCCATCAGTTCCAACTCGGCGACCCGCCGCTCCTCACGCTGACGCCGATACTCGTCGGACTCCTGCAGCCGGGTGAGGACCATGTCAGTCAGGACGTCTTGCTAGCGTTCCACGAGCCGCCACTATTGTTCGGGGTCTTGTAGCTGCCGGACATGCTGCTGCCGGAGACCGATCCGGTATACGTGACAACGCCCACCGCCCCGAAGGTCAGGGTGGTCCCTGCCTCGTTCCCTGAGATGCCAAGAGTCTCGGCGGGAGCCGAGGGGCGATGTGGCCGCTCAAAGTTGACCCCGACTGGCGTCCAGGTGAGCGTGAACGTGCCGTTGAACACGCCGCTGTACTGCCCCGACCACGTCCCCGAAAGGCCGCCCACCGCTTCGGTGGTCGGCGCCGCGGTTGCCGTCGGTGTGCTCGTCGGAACGCCCGTCGGCGTGCTTCTCACCGAAATGCTCGACGGTGGCGGCGTGCCGGTGGTGGACGATGCGCTGCCCGCGGCCATCAGCGATACCAGGCGAATCGCCATGCCGATCAGGATGGTTCGCTTCATCTCCGAGGTCCTTCCGTTGGTTCAGTTGTTATCCGCTCATCACGGTCGATCCGCTGCGCTGGTGGTGCGTCGTCCTCTGAGCCGTGCGCGTCAGCGAGAAAGCTGACAAGCGCGTCTGGCTTTGTGAACGTGACCGCTCGCCCCGAGCTCAGGTGTACCGCCGTCCCCCGCAGCCCCTCGAGGCGATCCTCCTCGTCGGGCCGCCAGACCCGTACCAGGAATGTATCCATCGGCGGTAGGCTACGCACCGCCTTTCGGGATGCCTTAAGGTCGGCTTAAGGTGGGGCAACGCGCGCACGCCCTCTCTGGTCGTTCCCAGTGGCCGACCTGGCGTTGGTGAACTTTGCTTCGGCGACAGGGATCAGTCGAGGGTCAGCAGGAAGTCCTCGGGGTCTCGATAGGCGGGGTTCGTGGTGACGTCGCCGGCCGCGGCAAGTTGCGGGTGTGTGCGCCGTGCACTGGCAAGAACACTGTCGGGCACGGAACGCGCGTCGTATGTGCAAAAAATTGTCGCGGGGGATGAGGCGAACAACAGATTGATCATGGATTCATAACGGAACCACTCGGCGAACTCGGCCTCCGACTTTCCGCTCCATACCGGCTCTCCGATGATCCGGATCCAGGGGGCTCCGCGCTCGAATCGCTCCCTCATGAAGCTGCGGTATCCGCTCGCGGCACCACGGAGCGAGCCGTACCACTCCAACGAGTCGAAGAACTCAACGTGCCGCGCATTGTCTCCGAGCGCGTCGCGAAGCAAGCCCATGTACCGCCTTCCCGTGACTGCCAAAACGCAGTCAGAGCGTGTGATGCCCTCAACGAGAAATGGGATCGTGGACGCCAGGTAGTCATCATCGGAGCCGTAGACGAGGACAGAGTGCCTGAGGAGCTCCGGGGAAATGGTCGCCGCACCGCCGACCAGATAGTCGACGCTGACCCCGAGCGCACTCGCGAGAGCCAACAGGGTGCTGACGCGGACCTCTTTGCGTCGGCCGGTTTCGATTTGGGTGATCGCCGCCCAGCTGAGACCCGAGCGATAGGCGAGGGCCTCGCGGCTCCAGCCCAAACGCTCTCTCGCTGACTTGAGAGACCCTCCGACCCGAGACGAGGCCATGTTGGTCATTCTCCACTCAAGGTGCAGGCGGATGACCCACGCCCCTTCTCTGGTATTATGTCATACGACGGTGTCATTTGACGCTTGCGATGCGACCCGCGTGATAATCCGTGCGAACAGGAGCAATGGATCAAACCACCACCCGGTTATCAGGAAGGGCCGATCGCCACGCTCGCTGGGTAGCGATGTGGCAAGAGGCGGTTCGCTCGAGCCCATTGGCCATTGGGCTCGTCCAACTGTCGACAACGCGCTTCGTCGAGATGTCGGATCGCGCAGCGGAGCTCCTCAGGACAACGCCCGACCGGGACGCAGGCCTCGACTATTTATCCGTCACGGAACGGCCGCAGGAGGCGGCTCAAACGTTCCGTCTGGTGCGCGAACGGATGCTCGACGGCATCAATGGCCGGCGTCGGTTTCACAGATCCGACGGGTCTATGGTCGAACTGCAGGTCGCCGGCCGGGCGATTCGCTCGAGCAGCGGACCCGACCTTGGACTGTGGATCGCCTCCGAGGTCTCGGAAGCCGAGCACATCTTGGTCGGTGGAGAGGTGGATGCGCACGCCTTCTGGACCCACACCGATTCTGACTTCGACGACGCGCAGATCACCCTCAATGACCACTGGCGCATCGCACACATCAGTGCCAATGCTCGAGGGGTACTTGGCCGGCCCTCCCGCGAGTTACTCGCGAGCTCAATCATTGAGCTCACCCACGTGGATGACCAGGCCCCACTCCTCCTGGCCTTCGCTCGGGCAACCACCGACAACAGTGCTGGTGTGCGAATTCGCCTCTGCCAGGACGGCGGCTGGCTCAAGGTGCAGGCGGTGATTGCCCTCCTGGAGGGCGACGGCACGCTGCCGTTCTCCATAACGGCGGCTCACACTGCTGAGCCCCACACCCCGGACTCCAGCGGTACGAGCCAACTCGCCTGGCACCTCCGTCGCATCGCCGCCCAGATCGAAGCGGCGGGCGTTCTGGCGCCCCTGATCGAGACGGTTGCAGCCCTCGGGATCCCGGCCGCGGCCGACTTGTCGCCACGGCAGTGGGAGATCGCCTCTCGGCTGGTTGCGGGGGAGCGTGTGCCGAGCATCGCGGCCGACATGTACCTGAGTCAAAGCACGGTGAGAAACCATCTCAGCGCGATCTTCCAGAAGTTCGGGGTCCACTCCCAGCAGGAGCTTCTCGCACTGTGGCGCGGCGGTGTCAGGTGACACTCCGTCTATGTCGGCGTGATAAATCGTCTATTCCGCCGAGACTCGCCGACTCACAAACTAACGTGAATATCGCTCGCACACATGGGAGACACCCCGTGCCCAGCGGTCGTCCGATGGATCCGTCACTGCCCGGTGCTACGGGGGTCGCTGTGGTTCCAGGATCCACGATCTCGAGGGTGGCAGCCTGAGCACAGCCGGCGCCGGCGGCGGATCCCAGCGTGAGAACCGAATTCTTGGCGCTCTCCCGCTGGAGGAACAACTGCAACTGGTGGGGGCGGCGAGCAATGTCACCCTCGACGCCCGAACGGTCCTGTTTGAAGCCGGCGAACCTATCGATGCCGTCTACTTCCCAACTGACGGGGTGATTTCACTTGTCACCCCGCTGAAGGATGGCGCCATCGTCGAGGTGGCCACCATCGGCAATGAGGGAATCGTCGGGGTTCCGCTCGTGCCATTCAGCGACCGCGGGGTGCGTGCAATTACGCAGGTTACAGGCCGGGCTTTTCGGCTAGATGCGGCGGTCTTCCTCGAATGGTTCGAGCGCAGTCGCGCCTTTCGGACGCTGGTCGATCGGTATACGCAGGCACTGTTTGGACAGATCGCTCAATCGGCTGCGTGTAATCGGCTCCACTCGAGCGAGGAGCGCCTCAGCCGCTGGCTGTTGATGAGCCAGGATCGCGTCGGGTCCGACCAATTCATGATCACCCAGGAATTGCTCGGGCAGATGCTCGGGGCCCGACGCTCGACGATTTCCGTCTCCGCCGGCATCCTTCAGCGTGCCGGGCTCATCAAATACACGCGCGGACACGTCACGATCGTCGACCGCGAGGGCCTGATGGCCGTGTCCTGCGAGTGCTACGCGGTGATCAAGGCAGAGCTTGACATGGTGGTGCGGCAGGGGCCGCAGCCTGAAGACTAACTGGACCTGCTGATCTGGACCCCCTGACGGCTGCGCGGGCCGGTTCCGCTTGGAACGCTCGTCACACGTATGCAACATCGGAATGGCGGTCAAGGTGTAGGTTCCGGACACTTCCCAGCACGTCAGTACAAGGTGGGTCGATGATGGTCCATGACAAGATCCCTGAGTGCATTGAGTGTGAGTCAACCGAGGTGGTCGTGCACGAGCACGATGTCACAGCCTTCGGCGACACAGGCCGACCCTCGGTCGCCGGCTACGAGTGCGTCGAGTGTGGTCGCCAATGGCAGCCGACCACTGAGCTATCAGGCCAAAGTCTACGGCCGCTCCGGCGGTACTCCTGACCTTTCTCGGAGGCCGGCCTCTGGAGCCCCTTGGCTAAAACCGGCGTCGAAGGTCGCCAACTCGTCGTAGTGTGCGGTCCCGGCTAGCCACCCGTTGGCGGTGTCTCGCCGGGAGGGAAACGACCCGTGTCTGCTCCAATCGTCTTGCCGATGTTGGCGACGTGGAGGTGAATCTCATCGAGGAGGTCGGTGGCCTTCTTCACCTGGGCGGTCAGGGCCGTGTTCTCTGCGAGCAACGTCTTGATGTCGTCAGTGTTGTTCTCGGTATGCAGCGCCACCTCAGACGCAACTGCGTCAGCTCGTTTCGCGGCAATCAACAGTGCAGCCGCCTGAATTCCCGCCAGCATCGAGAGAAACAGGTTGAGCAGAATGAATGGGTACGGGTCGAAGCCTGACCGCCCACCCACATGTAGAACGCCGTTGACGACGGCCCAGATGATCATTACCGCGAAGAAGACGAAGACAAAGGGCCATGACCCCATCCCATTGCGCATCTTGTCCGCGGCTCGCTCCCCGAGCGAGAGTCGCTCTGCGCCTCGTACCGTCGGATGCTTCGTCCATTGATGTTGCCAAGCCATCCTCGATCTCCTTTCGGTTCCGAATCGGTGCCGCCCAAAGCTGGAACGGCCGCCTGCAGCAGGTATCAGGGCGCCGGAAGCACAGCGACGATGGGCGCGCCATCGTAGATTCCACGTACCGCGGCCAGGGCACCGGTCACGCGAGCGTTCCAGGTGATGGACATCCGGCCGGTATCTCCTCGCGGGCCGACCGTCGTGAGCGTTGCCGCGACGGCGCCACTCTGCGGGTCAAAACGCACGACTCCATCGACGGCCAGGTCATCCACCCACCGCACTCCGGTGAGGGTGAGAACTTGTAATCCCCCGGCCGAGGCTGCGATGGGGGCCCTCCCTCTTCTGCGACGATGGTGGGCAGTGGCGCCGGCTCGGGCGCCGGGAACCACATGAAGGCGATGTCGATCATCGGCGTCATGGGATCGCTGTAGTCGAGCGGAACCGGCACAGAGCCGCACCAGGCCGGGTCGTCTCGGAAGCCCGATTGACATGGGCGGAGGATTGTGGAGCCGATGCGGAGAGCCTGTCCCGCCGAGGCGACCGACGCCACCCTGATGGAGAGTTGGAGATCGCAGCCGACAGAGCCAGGACGGCGACGATGAAACCGCACCTTGCTCGCGATGTGGTGGTCATTCGGAGGCCGTTGCTGCCCAGGTCATGCTTCGTATGCCCTCCTCGGTCGAGCTCATCAGCTCCGGCGCCCCGAGTGTAGCGTGCCGCTCGGCGGCAGTTCGGCCTTTCAAAAGTGACGCCCCGACGATCGAGAAGACCGATGAGATTCCGGTGGCCGGTTAGTCGAACATGATGTGTACCCACCTCCATTGAGGAGCCGACAATGAGCGAGCAGACCACGACCAGGATCACCGGCATTCTCAACGTCGCGGTCCCCGTGAGTGACCACGACCGCGCCCTGCAGTTCTACTGCGGCACGCTGGGCTTCGAGACCCGGCGTGACGCCACCTTCGGACCCGGCCTGCGATGGGTGGAGGTGGCGCCTCCCGGTGCGGCGACCACGGTCGCGCTGGCGCCGCGCAACGACGGGCAGTCCGGCGGCGTCGACACCGGCATCCGGCTTGCGACCGCTGACGTCGAGGCGACGCACGCCAATCTCGGGTCGCAGGGAGTCGATGTCGACGACATCCTGCGCATGCCGGGTGTTCCCCTCATGTTCTCGCTGCGCGATGCCGACGGCAACTCGCTCTACGTCGTCGAGGAGGGCGCCGCGTAAAGGCGGTGCAACGCGGTCGGTGCGGCGGCGATGATAAAAGGTCCGCCCGGCCGCGCAAGAGGACGGGCAAAGCGCCCGGTTCAGGAGGTAACCGATGCCTGCACAGTCAACCAGCGATGTCGACGGCTACATCGCCGCCGCTCCGGAAGGGGCGCGGCCGCTGCTGAACGAGCTCCGGGAAGCCATTCGG
>PLDZ01000132.1 GCA_003136295.1 Candidatus Dormiibacterota bacterium | reverse complement strand
CGACGAGCGCGTGTCAACTCCCTCGCACAGGCGAGCATCCGCCAATGTACCCAGCGCCGCGGGCGTGCACGGATGGCACTGGGTTCAGTTTGGCAAAGAGGGCTGTTTCGGCCGCGTCACCTCATGCCTCCGGCTCCCCTTTAGCATCGGTCAGATGAACTCTGGAGAGGAACGCGCCCTTCCAGATTCGGGCGTCACTACGCTTCCGAACACCCTGACCCCCGATGGACGGCTTTCTTTCGACGGCCATCGATGGCAGGCGGTGCCATTGCCACCCGAGGTTACGAAGCGTCGTCGCCGGATACCCTCAGCACTCATCTGGCTCCTCATCGGCATCGGAGCGATAGTGGGCGGAGCGATCCTATTCGAGATCATCGTCACAATCGGATTGGGCGCCACTCACGAGCTTCCACGTTAGCCTTCCAGAATTCATGGGCCCTAGGGGTGGTTCAGTTCAGGGGATCATTCGCTCGCCCACGCGAGGGTCCTCTGACCTGACCCAGCACCTACACATGGTCGTCGATCCTGAAGCGGTGACGGACGCTCTCCTACGGTTGGCCGACTGAGCTGCTGCCACGACGGCCGACGAGCACTTCCTATGCAGCCGCACCGAAGCGATGGGAGAAATCAATTCCGAGTACGCCGGTGGTACTCGCGCGGGAGNNCCCCGTCTCCCGCTTACGTCGCACACGCGCCGCTCGTGGTGTTCCCGGTGGCGCACCCGGCATCGTCCCCGCCGAGCCCTCAATCGTCCGTGACCAGGGCGCGACGTCTCGCTTCGATTCGTGTGTGTCGCGCAGCCACGGACAAGCAGCAGGCGGCGGCACTCGCACGTACCACGCGTGGAAGGGCATGCTGAGGCGTTGCACGAATCGCTCGAGCGCCGACTGGGTGCGCTATGGCGGGCGCGGAATCACCGTTTGCCGTCGCTGGCATCGCTTCGAGGACTTTCTCGCCGACATGGGGCCGTGTCCTGACGACCTCACGCTGGATCGGATCAACAACGAAGGCAATTACGAACCGGGCAACTGTCGTTGGACGACTTGGGAGCAGCAAGTGGTCAATCGCCGGTCAATCCGCGGCGAGCGCCATCCCAATGCAAAGCTTACAGTCGATGACGTGTGGTCTATCAGGCGCTTGGTGCGTGACGGAGCCACCTACCGATCCGTGGCATCAGTGTTCGGAGTCAGCTCAGCAAACGTCGGGTACATCGTGCGAGGGGAGGCATGGCGGGAGCTCATCGGAGACCCTGGCCATCTTGATCAGGCGTCGCAACCCGGGTCCTCTGATTGCCCACAGCTCGAGGCATAGGTGCGCGCGGGCAACTATCGTCGCTCCGGCACACCAACCTGTTGCTTCAACTTAGCCATCAGCTGGCGGAGGGCCGTTTACCCGACCTGCTCGAGCACCGGCTCGACGACCTCCTCAGCAAGCCAGCGGACGCAGGATTGGCCAGCGGGGAGCGGCACGGCAAGATGAAGGAGTGCGGCCTCAGTACGGCGCGGCAGCGCGAGGGCCTGACGAAGCAGGACAGTGTGGCGGCGGTCGGACCCCGGGACTCAACTCGACAGCAGAGGGTTTCCTGAACATGGCGACGCAGCCCGTCCTCGAATTCAGCAGCACGACCTTCCTGGGCCGTATGCCGCCCAAGAGTCGCGAGCAGATTCTCGTCAACAGCACCAAGATCCGATATGCCGCCGGGACGATCGCGTTTCAGCCTGGAGACCCCGACCGGGCGGACATCCTTGATACCGGCTTCGCCCGCATCTACCTGTCCTCATCCGACGGGCGCCAAACCACCGTCAGGTACGTACACCCGGGAGAGCTGATGGGTGGGCTGCTCGTCATGGGCGCCGCCTTCGACGGCTCCGTGCATATCGTGGTGGACTCGACAGTGACCCATCTGGACCTTCTCGCAGTGCGTCGGCGAGTGGTCGCGGACGCGGCGCTGGGAAACGCCGTCGCGGCGGATCTCGCCCTGCGGTATTCCCATGCCGTCCGCACGATTGGCCTTCACGCCTTCGGGTCCGTCATGCAGCGCGTCGCGTTCGATCTCTTGGAGCGGGCCAGCCGGAGCCAACTGTCCACCGGCCTCCTGGAGGCGGAGGTGTCCCAACAAGAGATCGCCGACGGGATCGGCTCCGCCCGCCAGGTCGTGACTCGGGGCTTGGCTGAATTGCGGTCACGCGGTCTGGTCGCCACAACCCATCGCCACGTCAGGATCCTCGACCCGGTGCCTCTGGAGGCCCTGGCCTTGTCAAATCTCGTCTGAGGACCACCCCGTAGACCTGTCACCCAGGTGACATCAATTGCGCTGCAGTGCGCCCCATCGTGGCGATGTGCCACGTCATGGCACAGCCGAGCCCAACACTGATTCGACTGTGGCCACGACGTGGTCAAGGAGGAACGATGTCCGTCTCCCACGCAACCGACCTCGCCGACCAGGTCGAGCGCGCCAACACGAGCGGCCTGACTCCGGTGGTATTCATCCACGGCCTCTGGCTGCTGCCGCACAGCTGGGACCGCTGGGCCACGGTGTTCGAGCAGGCGGGCTACGCTCCCGTTCAGCCCGGATGGCCCGATGACCCCGAGACTGTCGAGGAGGCCAACGCCCATCCTGAGGTGTTCGCCCACAAGTCCGTGGGACAGGTCGCCGACCATTGCGCGGAAGTGATCGGGCAGCTTCGGGCAAAGCCCGCGGTGATCGGGCACTCCTTCGGGGGCCTCCTGGTTCAGATCATCGCGGGACGCGGCCTGTCGGCAGCCACCGTGGCGATCGACCCCGCGCCGTTCCGCGGGGTGCTGCCCCTGCCGTTCTCGGCGCTGAAATCAGCGTCACCGGTCCTTGGCAACCCTGCCAACCGCAACCGGGCCATCCCGCTCACATACGCGCAGTTCCGCTACGGCTTCGCCAACGCCGTCAGCGAGGATGAGGCCAAGGAGCTGTACGAGACCTTCGCGGTGCCGGCGTCCGGTGCGCCGCTGTTCCAGGCGGCGACGGCCAACCTGAACCCCCGGACCGAGGCCAAGGTCGACAGCAAGAACCCCGACCGGGGACCGCTGCTGATCATCTCCGGCGAGAAGGACAACACCGCGCCGTGGGCGATCGCGAACGCCTCCTATAAGCGGCAGAAGCGCAACCAGGCAGTCACGGAGATCATCGAGATCCCCAATCGCGGGCACGGGCTCGTTATCGACAGCGGCTGGCGTGAGGTCGCCGACACCGCGCTCGCGTTCGTGCAGCGCTTCGTGAAGTAAGCACTAATTCGGTCCGTGCCGATCCGTCGACAGGATCTCGGACGCTCCCCGCCATCAGCAACTCAGCGTCGCGCGCCTGCTGCACCAGCTGCGGTGGTCCTGTTCCGGCGGGACACGCGGCTATCCTGAGCGCGTGATCGGGCACCCAAGGGGGAAGTGATCGTGGCAGACACGCCCACGCTGGAAATCGTCAAGGCCTACCAAGACGCATGGATAGGCCGCGATTTCGAGACCGCGGCTCGCTACATTGCGGACGATGTCACGTTTCATAGTCCGCTGCAGCATCTCACGACCGCCGAACAGTTCCTGCCCATGATCGCGGCATTCGCTCAGCGCGTGGAACCTCGATGGGAGCTCGTTTCGGCCACGCCGAATGCCGAAACAGTCCTGCTCCTCTATCGCCTGTTCACCACCACGGGAAACGTGGCCGTCTGTGCAGACTTCTTCACCCTCAGGGAGGGACGGATCACCAGCGAGATCTTAGGTTTCGATCCGGCGCCGTTTCGGTGAGTGGATGCAGGCCAGTATTCGGGGCGCCGAGCATCTCGCGCCGGATAGGCCCGCCGAAGGGGCCGACAACCGCCCACTGGAAGTAGAACCACCGCGGCGCCGTCGCCGGTTAGCAGGACCAATCACCGTGATTTTGACGGTGCCGAACCTCCCTTGCCGACTTCGACGAACCAGATGTTTCGTGAGAGGCTGACCGCTCTGAGCGCTGTAGTCGGCGATCCCGCAGAGCACGTTGAGCTCCGGCATGTACCCGGCGGCACAGCCGGGCGGAATGTCATAGCGGATGGCCCGATAGCCNNCCAACGGCCACGCGCAAACGCGCCGTCACCGGCGTCAGAACGAAGGCGCCCCAGCTCGTCACCGGCAAGCTCCGACACGAGTTCAGCCGTCACCACCTCGCCTGAATCGCAGCGTGTGCCGTGATGGATCCACTGCCAGATCTGGGAGCGCGCGATCTCGGCAGTAGCGGCATCTTCCATGAGGTTGAAGATGGTCACCGCGCCGACTCCGCGCAGCCAGGACTCGAGGTAGCGGAGGGCGACGCTCACGTTGTTGCGTAGTCCAGCCTCGGTGACCGTGCCACCGTCGATGCCAACGTCGACGAGCTGGTTCGCCACAACCTTGACGTCCTCGCGGAGGCGATCGAGCTGGTGTGGACGATGCCCGAGGACGCCGTCGAACACCTCGGTGGCGACCGGCACGAGATCGGGGTGGGCCACCCAGGTGCCATCGAATCCGTCTCCCGCCTCACGCTCCTTGTCGCTGCGCACCTGCGCGAGGGCCTTCTCGTTGATCGCAGGATCGCGGCGGCTGGGCACAAAGGCGGCCATCCCGCCGATCGCATGCGCACCTCGGCGGTGGCAGGTCCGCACCAGCAGCTGCGTGTACGCGCGCATGAACGGAACCGCCATGGTGACCTGAGCGCGGTCGGGCAAGACCATCTCCGGCCGGTCACGAAACTTCTTGATGATGCTGAAGATGTAGTCCCAGCGGCCGGCGTTGAGCCCGGCTGCGTGGTCGCGCAGCTCGAAGAGGATCTCGTCCATCTCAAAGGCCGCGAGGATCGTCTCGATCAGCACCGTCGCCTTGATGCAGCCGTGGGGAAGGCGGAGCTGCTGCTCAGCCTTGGTGAGGACGTCATTCCAGAGCCTCGCCTCGAGGTGGCCCTCGAGCTTGGGCAGATACAGATAGGGGCCGCTGCCGCGGTCGAGCAGGCGGGACGCGTTGTGGAAGAGGAACAGGCCGACGTCGAAGAGCGCCGCCGCCGGAGGCTGCCCATCCACTGAGACGTGCTCCTCGAGCAAGTGCCAGCCTCGCGGCCGGACCACCAGCGTCGCCGTGCGCTCCGCGAGGCGGTACGTCTTTCCCTCAGGCGACGCGAACTCGATGGTCCGCTCGACGGCGTCGATGAGATTGACCTGTCCGTCGACGACATTCTCCCAGGTCGGTGAGAGCGAGTCCTCGAAGTCGGCCATGAAGACTCGGGCGCCGGAGTTGAGCGCGTTGATGATCATCTTGCGCTCGGCCGGTCCGGTGATCTCGACGCGGCGGTCCTGCAGGTCTGCCGGAGTCGGAGCGACGCGCCATGCGCCATTGCGGATGTCCCCTGTCTCTGCCAGAAAACCCGGCTCTTCGCCCGTGCTCAACCGCGTTTGGCGCTCCGCGCGAGCGGCAAGCAACCGTTCCCGCGCTTCGGCGAATCGTCGCTGCAGACCGGCGACGAAATCGAGCGCGTCTGGAGTGAGCACATCGGCACCGCGCTGCCCGGCCGGTGCGAGGACTTCGACGTTGTCGGCGCTGCTCATGCTTCACCTCGACAGTAGGACCGTTCCTCCGCGCGAATGCTCACACATCGAGTCCGACCATTGTGTCATTGCCCGCGCCGAGGTCCATGCACGATCGGCGACTGGCGCCGCAGCTCAATCCGGAGGAACCAACTCGACCAGGCGATAGCCGCAGTCCGTCCATGGCCACACCCAGATGGTCTGGTTGATATCGTGCTGGCTAGTGAAGCTGAGTGAGCGGTACCTTGCCAACGTAAGGGTCGCGAGTTGGAGACTCGTCTCCCACTGTAGTTCTGTATGAAGAGGGCCATGCTGTCAAGGATTGGGTGGCGTCAGCCACCTGAAATAACTGAGCAACTCAGTACCACTCCTGACGACTGCCTCTGTGCGCTGGCACCTTCAGTCAACACCGTGAGCATGGCGCCATCGTGAACGGACGACGGGTACTGAGCTAGCTGACAAAGGGTCTTGAACGGACTGTGCGTCGCGAATTGGAGAGTCGCGCCGTCACCATTCGCCTGAATGGATGCGACTGACCCGCGAATGACCAACGTTGTTTCGTTGTAGTCGGAGTAGAACTCATCGCTCTGCATTGCCGCCGCAGCCCGGTCTGGTGATATCTGACGAACGGCCAGGCTGCTAAGCGCTTGGCGCTCGCCAAGAAGAAAGGCGAGTACGCCGATCGCGGCAAGTGTCGCTAGCAGTGCAGCCACGCCCACCGTTCGTCGCCTATTCATCATGTCTCCGCAGCTCCCCGATTCTCAGCAGAAACGCTGGCAACGGCGAACTGGTAACGAACAGCGCCCTCTCTCCTGCGCTCCCGAGAGGCCTCACGCAGAATGCGCAGATGCCAGGCTCGAATAGCCGCTTAGCGTTGCAGGCACTTGCCGAACCAACAACGTCGAGTGACTTGCTGTTGCGGTAGATGACCACCTCCTTTGGATCGCCGTGCATGCGAGTCGGGTTCTACCTCGTTCTCGACGGCGCGACGATCGCCGTCATCACTGCGCTTGTGATGGTGGTGACGAGCTTCCGCGGTACGCGCCTGGGCACGAATACAACCCTGCATCCCATCCGACACTGATTCCATCGCGTTTGCAAGGTCGTCGTGGCTGACGTACGGCCTCGCCGCGAGAAAGCCTAAGCCAGTTTCGGCGAGATAAACGCCAGGGTATAGTCGCGCCAAGGAAGCTGCCCATGGGCACATCGGACCAACCAAGTCGATCCAGGCTCCTAGCGTGGCTGGGAGGCTTTGTCGTCGTGTTCGGCGCTGTGGCTTGGGTCGTCACGGGAGGAATCCGTTTCCAGGGCGCGCCGCCGACCCACGCCAAGTCGACCTTCCCACGCCCGGTTAACACACCAGTTGTCGATTGCCCATCTAACCAATTGATGGTGGCTGGGATCTACGACGAATGTGCCACGGCCGCTCCCGCCAAGACTTCAACGTGCGACGTTTATGGCCGCATGCTTGACGAGGTGCTCCGCTTCACTGGCGACCACCAGGCATTCGCGCTCGAAATCCAAATCGATGGTAGCTATGCTGGCCTGGGCACGTATGACCTGCCATCGTGGCCGCATGGACTCGGTACGCAGGATGGTGTGCCAAAGGTTGCGATGTTTGCGATCGGCGTATTGTGGCAATCGATCACAGGGGTCGTAACCGTTACAAGCGGCAATGGGCGGTCGGGAACCGTGAATGCTACCCTCCAGCCGTCCAATGGCACCACCGTCGTGCCGGGTACAACGATCAACCTTATTGGGCGGTGGAATTGCCCTTGACGTTCACGCCGCGTTACCTTTCTCGCGCGTGCTGCGCGTGCAGAGGCGATGATGTTTGCGCTTCAGTCGGATTCCAATTCACGAACCGGACCAGTCGAGATCAATGAGGACAAGGGCAATGTCGGGGGCGCAGGTGCAGGTCGGTGCCGCAGATCGCGCTCGACGTGACGCTGATGACGGCGTCGGTTGATTCCTCGATCTCGGCGTCCAGCACTTCGCAAACGCTGACCGACCGGATGTCGTGAAGACGACAGCTTTCATCTCGTTCGCCTCACGCTGAGGGAGTCCTGCGGCGCTGGGACCGCTGCACGCTGACCCGCAGCGTGACGACCACGATCAGCGGAATGACCCACCATGCTGGGAAGTGAGCGGCGTTGAGCAAGGCAGTCACCACGAGACCGAGTGCAAGCGAGGCCGCCACCGTCCAATCGTCGCCGATGATGAACCGATACCAGAATCGGCTAAAGCCAACCAGCCAGGACATGACTCGCATCATCTCGCCACCTCTGTCAGATTCAGGGTTGATTTGCCTCGATGCGCACCTCGGCGCTCGATCGCGATATTTATTGCTGCAGTGAGCAGATAGACCGCCAGCAGCCCGAGGATCGCTCCGTCACCTCCGGGCCAGCTCACCCCGAGGCCCTCGGTCGCCCAGAACGAGCCAAAGGTGGTGAGAAGGAGGCCGACGACGAGCTGCAGAAAGCTGCGCGGGATGCGTGCCACGTAGCGCAACAGCGCCACACCCAGGGCACCCACCACCAGCAGAGCGGCGCCACCACCCGTCACCGCTGCTCCCAGTTGCCCGGCGGTCGCACCGACCGACACGACAATGAAGGCGACCTCCAGCCCCTCGAGCAAGACGCCTTTGAAGGCCAGGACGAACGCAGTCCAGTCGACGCCTGTACCAGTCCATACATCGTCGGCCTCTTGAGTGTCGATCTGCATACCTGCGAATCCCCGAGCCGCGACGCGAACGACGCCCTTTCGAAGCCACTGCAACCCGAAGATCAGCAGCAGCGCGCCGATGACCAGCCTGAGCGGAGCGATTGGAATGGCGCTGAGTGCCAGGCCAAAGCCGGCGACGAGAACCGCCAGCACGACGAAGCCGGCCGCCGCCCCCAGCAGCGTCGAGCGCCAGCCGCGGGTGGCGCCAACGCCGACCACAATGGTGACCATCTCGATCGCCTCGACCGCTGACGCCAGGAAGGTCGTGATCAGCACGGTCACGATGCCGGTCGTCATGCCTGTGTACCCGCTCCGAGCCGTGCACACATAGGGGATACCGCAGCTGGCTCCATCAGCCCCGAGCCGGCCCCGATCCTCCCGAGCGCCCCAACGATCTCCGCAAGATCCTCTGCGGAGAACTGGAGCCTTGCCGCTTCGATCCAGCCATCGACCTGCGCCGGATCGCGCGCCCCCACGATAGCGCCAGTCACTCCCGGCCACGCCAGCGTCCAGGCTACCGCCACCGCCGACACGGACGTGCCGTTGCGCTCTGCCACCGGCCGCAGTGCGTCGCGGAGGGCGAGGTTGCGGGACAAGCTTGGCTCCAGAAAGTCCACGGAACGGCGGCGCCAGTCGTTGTCCGCCATCGTCGCAAGGCGCCCCGTCGAGAACGTGTCGGTGAGTATGCCCGACTGCATCGGGCTGTAGACGATCACCCCGGTGCTGTGGGCGGCGGCCCAGGGAATGACGTCGGCGCCGGAGTCACGGTGGATCAGGGAGAAGGGCGGCTGAAGCGAATCCACATGGCGAACCGCCTCGGTGCGCTCCAGAAGGGAGACGTCGAAATTCGACACTCCGGCGGCGCGGACCTTCCCCTCGTCGACGAGCCGCAGCATCTCGCCCCACGACTCTTCGATCGGGGTGCCGATCTCGTCGGGCCAGTGAAACTGGTAGAGGTCGATGCGCTCGAGCCCAAGCCGGCGAAGCGAAGCCTCGACCTCGCGGCGAATCGACTCGGGTCGGAGGTTGCGCTGCGGCTCGTCATAGGGCCGCGCCGGGTTGGCCACTTGGCCGCCCTTGGTGAACACGTACGGTCGTTCACTTGCGGGAATATCTCGAACAGCCCGACCGACGACCTCCTCGGAGTGGCCGAGGCCATAGACGGTGGCCGTATCGATCCAGTTCACCCCCCGCTCAACCGCGTGACGGATGGCAGTGATCGAGGCCTCGTCGTCCTGGTGTCCCCAGCCATGAGACCAGTCACCTCCCCCAACCGCCCAGGCCCCGAAACCCACCGTGGTGATCTTCAGGCCCGTGATTCCCAGCAATCGCATCTCCAACGCTGTCGCGACGTTCGACGTCATTGTTGATTCCTCCTTGTGTGGTACCGCTCGGACGTTGTCATCACCACGAGGATGGGCCGCCTGGAAATGGTTGGGTAGTGGGCTTACACTTGCCGAGGTACAAGGCTGATTTGTAACCGCGGAGGCGACTTCACTTGTTGAGCCCACGGATGCCCGAACTCTCGGCGATGGAGGTCCTCGTCGCCGTCGCCGACGCGGGAAGCTTCAATGCGGCGGCTGGCGAGCTTCGCGTGAGTCAGCAGGCGGTTTCGTCGCGGATCGCCGCCCTGGAGGGCCAGACCGGCGTCACCCTCCTCGCGCGGACCCCTCGCGGCTCGAGCCCGACCCCCGCTGGTCTGGTGGTGTCCCAATGGGCCGCTCGGCTGCTCTCGCTCGCGGGTGAGATGGACGCGGGGCTCGCGGCGCTCCGTCTGGACGCCCGAAGCACGCTACGGATGGCAGCCAGCGTGACCATCGCCGAGTACCTCTTGCCGAGTTGGCTGGTTGTACTTCGCGCCGAGGGCGTTCACCGCAACGATGCAGCGGTGACAGTCGATCTTGTCGTGACCAACAGCAGCGGCGTCGCGCGACACGTGCGCGACGGCGACGTCGAGCTTGGTTTCGTCGAGGGCCCGTCCGCTCCCCGCCGACTGCGCAGTGTGACGGTGGGCCGCGACCGGCTCGTAGTCGCGGTCCGCCTCGAGCACCCGTGGGCGCAGCGCGAGAAGCCTGTCGCGCCATCCGAACTTGCAGGCACCCCGCTGGTCGTTCGCGAGGAAGGGTCTGGTACGCGCGATGTCTTCGTGGCCGCTCTCCGGGCGGCGATTGGCCCCGCGCTCGACAGTGCAGAGCCCGAACTCGTCCTCCCTACCACGGCGGCGGTGAGGGCGGCCCTCATCGCTGGAGCTGGCCCTGCGGTGATCAGCGAGTTAGCAGTCGCAGACGACATCCACGCTGGACGGCTGACTACTGTACCTGTCGCGGAACTCGACCTCAGCCGCCGTTTCCGGGCCATATGGAGAGGAACGGCGAGGCCACCGGCTGGGGCAGCCCGCAACCTCGTTGGTATTGCTACGCGGCTGAGTCCCCACTGATCCGCGCCGGGTTCAAGCACCACTTGGACATGGCCAGTTGACTAAGTTCTCGCGCATGCGAGCATCCGCCAATGATGCTCCTA
>PLDZ01000240.1:238-8331 GCA_003136295.1 Candidatus Dormiibacterota bacterium | reverse complement strand
GCACCCGCCGGCTCGCTGCCGGCCGGACCCGCGCGGCTGATTCGAGGCGCGACGCAGCGCGAGGTCGTGGTCGGGCGCGACAGTTGGGGCCGGACAGTCCGAACCATCCTCGGACCGGATGATCCCGCGTCGCGACTCATCGTCGGGGAGACAGTGCACGCCGGCACGGGAACGTGGTCTTCCTTCCCGCCCCATCGACACGATCGGAAGTCGGCAGAGGAGGCGCGGCTCGAGGAGGTCTATTACTACCGCGTGCATCCGGCCAACGGCTTTGCAGTGCAGGTTCGATACGACACCGACGGCGGGCAGGAGAACCTGCGCATGGTGCGCGACGGCGACGCCGCGGCGATCACCTCCGGCTTCCATCCGCTGGTGGCGGCGCCAGGTCACGGTCTCTATTACCTCTGGATCCTCGCCGGGGAGGAGCGCGCCATGCGCGTGTTCATCGATCCCCGCTATCGCTGGGTGATGGAGCAGGCAGCGGCTGAGCGGCGCTGACTCCTCGTTCCAGAGATCACTTCGTAACGAGATGCCTCTGCTACCGGTTCACGACTTAACAAGCCCGTCTATGACGGGCCAAATAATCGGTACGGGATTGGCGGAGCCCGTTATGGAGCCATGATGACCACGACGACACGCTTCGCACTGCTGCTGCTCTTCGGCAGCGCACTCGCCGCCTGCGGGAACACGCCCGCTGCGAGCCCCAGCGCGACTCCCCTGCTGACGCCGGTTCCGACGCCCAGTCCGACGGCCACGCCGGTTCCAACTGCCACGCCGACTCCAACGCCCACGGCCACTCCCACTCCGGCGGCCGCGCCAGTCCTCACGACCCGGTGCGACGTGGTTGGAACCGCTCAGGGTGGCAGTGTCTCGTGGAAGGGCACCGCCGCAACCTGGAAGCTCGTCATCTCCCCGGGCGGCATCGTGGTGAACCCCACCCACACCAGCGGTGAGTTCGGTCCCCTCACTGCGGGCACCTATACGTACGAGTTCAAGGATGCCGGCGGAGCCGAGATCCAGCACGGGCAATTCAACGTTGCCGCGTGCCCGACATGAGAGCGGCACGTCACCCTGACGGCGCCTCTTCTCCGGCCGCTACGTCGGGCCGCGACGCCCCCCTGTCATGAATCCGCCGCAGGGACGAACAGCAACCCCTTCGGACTGAGGAACGTGTTGGAGAGTGGGGTGATCTGCCCCGTGAACAGATTGAGTGTGCCGACCAGCGGATTGCCGTTGTCGCTCGGCTCGCCGACGAAAACGGTCCCTGCGGGCCAACCGTCGGTCTTCAGCGCAGTGATTGTCCCGGCCGTTGCATCCACGACGAAGAGCGTACCCCGCTCCGCAGTCGCAGTTGCGAGCCCGTCGATTGGCGGGACGTTTCCCGCGACATTGTCGGTCACGTTGAGCACTGTCAGGTCCCGATCGTGGTGCCCGCTGGATGCGAAGACGATCTGACCGTCCGCCTGGCTGATGGTTGCAAGCTGACCGGCGAATCGCGGAGCAGCATCCGGCATGACGGCGTTGGTATCGGGATCGGTCAGTGCCAGCGTCACCGTCGTGTGCGTGAGAGCATCGAGAGCCGTGCTGTCATCGGAGAAGAGCGCGCGGAGATGCGCAATGCCGGTTGCACGATCGAGGTCGACCGCGTAGTCGGTCACTTCCTCGGTGTCGTTGGGGTTGGAGTGTGCGAGCACGATGCGGCCGTCCCAGATCGCGATGCTGTCGGTACCACCGTTGTCGTTCTCAGCCGGCGACGGATCGTAGCGGAACCTGGTCGCCTCTCCGGTGCGGGCGTTGATCAGGTACAGCGCCGAATTCTCGTCCTCGTTAACCGTGACGACCAGACGGCTGATACCCGGGTCGGCGGTGAGCCCGTCGGCCTTTCCTGTCACCCAGATCGTCTTGACCAACCTTCCGTCGATCGGATCGTAGCCGGCGATCGCGCTCTTCGTCGGTCCGCCCGGCGTGCCAGGTGTTCCATCCGGGTTGATCCCATTCTGGTAGGCCGTCCAGATGAGCGCGCGCCCTCCGTCGACTCCGGGTGAGGCAAGCCGGGTGATGTCGTCGGGCCCGGTGGCACCGGCGGGCGGGCTCGCAACAAAGATCGTGCCGGGAAGCATTCCGGGGTCGCTCGCACCGCTACGTCCGGCAGCTGCGCCCGAAACCGGCAGCATGGCCAGCGCGGTCCCAACGGCTATCGAACCAGCAATCAGCAGGCGTCGCATCGCTGGTCTCGATCGGTTCATGAGGATCTCCTTCGCATTGCAGCTGCGGGCGCCGTGCACCAGCGACCCAAGGGATGTGTTCGTGTTTTCCAGTCTAGATAGGCGTTCCTCAAGAGCTGGTTAGCGAACGGTTATGAAGTCGCGAGGCGTCGCCCGCACCTAGGTGGGCGGATCGACCTCGTGCGCTGCATCGCCCTCGCGCAGCATGTACCACTCGCGGTACTCGTTACAGCGACCGTCGTGTGCGAAACGAAGCACGAAGATATTTCCATATTCCTTATCGACGCGAGATCGTGACTCGTCAAAGTACCGAGAGAAGCCCGTGACGATTGCCAGGTCTCCCGCAATGGCGAATGGTTCGTACTGCGCTTCGAAGGCGTCTGGAGCATCGCCCGCAATCCGCCAGTATTCCGCAATAGCTGCATGCCCGTGGCGTGGGGCTGCGAAGGGATCCGCGTAGTACACGGCATCGTCGGTGAACAATTCCGCCACGCGGGAATGATCGCCGGACTTCCAGACATCGATGTAGCGAGCGAGCCACTCCACGACGGCGCCTTCAGCGACGGGCGTGTCCCCGGCGCTCACGCGGTCGTCGTCTCGACAATGCGATCGATGCGCGCGTCACACATCGGCATCGCCCGCCCGAGCTCCCTCGGCCGGCGCGAAAAGGACGACGACGACCAGGTCTTCGACGATGTGCGCGAAGTGATGGGTCTCGCCCGCGGGGACGTAGATCACCGAACCAGGTCCAACATCCGCGGTTGCATCGTCGGTTGCGAGGGCGCCGCGGCCGCGCAGCACGACGTAGATCTCGTCCTCGCTGTGCGGCTCCTGGGTGTCGACACTCCCGGCGGGGAGTGAGTAGGTGCCGACGCTGAGATCGGGAACGCTCAGATGCTCAACCCAGTTCAGCGTGCCCCCGGCCTGGGCTCCGAAGCGATCGGCTCCACTCAGTACTTGCATGGGACCTCAGCGCGCCGCGTCAGGACTGGCGCTGCCGGCGATGTCGAGCAGCGACGTCAGACCGCGTTTTGCGATCTCGCCGGCGATGATGATCCGCTGGATCTCCGACGTGCCCTCCCAGATCCGATCAACACGGATGTCTCGATACAGGCGCTCCACCGCACTGTCGCGCATGTAGCCGCGGCCACCGAGGACCTGGAGGCATCGATCAACCACCCGGCCGGCCATTTCGGACGCCGACAGCTTCGCCATGGCTGCCTTCGCGTGGAGAAGCTTTCGGTCCAACCGGCCGGTTGCCTCCCAGGCGACCTGGTGCACGAGCGCCTGCATGAGCGCGATGTCGACGGCGCTGTCCGCGAGCATGGCGCCGACGAGCTGATGCTCGACGATCGGCCGGTCAAACTGCACGCGGGTCCTGGCGAAATCGGTCGCGATGCTGAGTGCGCGGCGCGCCGCGCCGACGCATCGCGCCCCGATCATCAGCCGCTCCTCCACGAACCACTCCTTGGTGATGTCATACCCTGCACCCACGGCACCGAGCACGCACTCCGCGCCGATTGCCACGTCCTCGAGGATGAACTCTGGATGCTCGAAGACGAACGTGTGCATGTAGCGTGGGGTTCGCTTGATGCTGACACCGGGGAGATCCTTGTCCACGAGAAAGAGGGTCGGCGCACCCTCAGGCTGGACAAGGGCGAGCACGATCAGGAAATCGGCCACGTCGCCGGTGGTGACGAACCACTTTTCCCCGCTGATGCGGTATCCGCCGCCAACGCGCGTTGCGGTGCTGGTGATGCGTGACGGATCGGACCCGGCGTCGGGCTCGGTGACGGCAAAGCAATCACGGCGCTCACCGAGGATCGCCGGAAGCAGGAAGCGTTCGCGTTGCGCGTCGGTGCAGTGACGCAGCGCGTTGGCGGGACGCCACACCAGGTCCCATAGCGCATTGGTGAGCCCGCCGAGGACCGACTGGACGATCACCTGATCGAACGTGCTCAGCCCCTGACCACCCCACTGCGCGGGCATGTTGATGGCGTTCAGACGGTGGTGACGGATTCGCTCTGCGGCCCAGGCAAGTGACTCAGTGTCGAGACCTCGGTCCGCCTCGCAGCGATCCTCGAGCGTCATGAGCTCGGCTGTCAGCGCCTCAGCACGGTCGCGCAACTCGAGCTGGCTCGACTCGAGGGAGAAGTCCATGATTAGAGCTGCGCCGCGAACTGGTCGAGTGCGGCGCCGCCACCAAGGTTGTCGTCGCGAGTCATGCGCCGGTACACGAGGAACCCGATCGCGACGGCGACGATCGAGATCACGAGCATGATGGTTGCCAGCGCGTTGAGCGCGGGCGTTGCGGTCGAGCGCGCGCCGTTGTAGATCTTCACCGACATCGTCTCCGACGACAGCTCGGCGGAGAGCGCGCGAACGATGACGAAGTCGTCGATGACGTCGGCAAAGACGAGCACTGCGCTCGCGAAGATCGCCGGCCACAACATCGGGAGCAACACCCGCCGCACGGCTTGAATCGGCGACGCGCCGAGATCCATCGCCGCCTCCTCGTACTGACCGCCGATGGAGAGAAGACGAGCGCGCACGATGACCACCGGGAACGAAAGCTGGAACGTGACCAGTCCAATCACCTGCGCGGGCGTTCCGAGCGGAATGAACGTCGTGAGCTGGGTGAAGACGAGAAGCAGTGCCACGCCGATGATGATCTCGGGAATGACGAACGACACCAGCATCTGGAAGTTGAACACCGCCGGGAGACGCCCGCGCCAACGGTCGACGCCGATGGCGAAGATCACACCGATGGGAACCGCGATCACCGTGGTGATCACCGCCAGCTTGAGGGTCTGGAAGAGCGCGTCGCGCAGGGTCGGATCGTTCCACACCGAACCCGCCGGATCGATGAAGTACCAGCGCAGCGAGAAGCCCTGCCACGCGGTTCGGCTGCGGCCGGCGTTGAACGAGAAGAGCACGGCGAGCCCCACCGGCAGGATCGACCAGAGGAGATACAGCCACGTGATCGTCTCGAGCATGACGGGGCGACGCCATGGATTGGAGCGCGAGGGCAGGAATCGATAGAGCGGGGATCGCCGTTCGCTCGGTGGTGCAACCGGGAGGCGGCCGCGCTCGATGCTGACCTCGCTCATGCTTCGACCATCGAGCGACGCGAAGTGCTTCTCGCGTAATACACCATCGGCGGAATCAGCAGCGCGAAGAGCAGGAGCACGAATGCGGCTCCCTCGGCGGCTTCACCGGGGGTGGTCACCGCAGTGTTGATCAGGTTGCCAAGCATCGACGTTCGTGGCGAACCAGAGAGCAGGTCGTTGGTGAAGTAATCACCGAACATGGGGAGGCTCACGATCAGCAGACCGGTGAGAATCGCCGGCCGGCTCATGGGCAGCGTGACCCGTCGAAATGTCGAGAAACGTCCCGCGCCGAGGTCGCGAGCCGCTTCGAGCAGGCTGTTGTCGATACGGTCGAGTCCCGCATAGAGCGGCAGGATCATGTAGGGGATGTATCCATACACGAGACCGAGGACGACGGTGATGGGCTGGCCCGACAGCCATGCCACGGGCGTGACCCCGAAGATGCCGAGCGTGTGGTTGACGAGCCCGTCCACCTCGAGGAGATTGACCCACGCGAGCATGCGCATCATGTAGCTGACACAGAACGGCGCGAGCAGCAGGACGAGGAACAGCACGCGGCGACGACCCGAGAATCGCGCGACGAAATACGCCACGGGATAACCCACGACGAGTGCGACCACCGACGCGGCGATGACGTACGCAAATGTGCGCAGCATCGGCGGTCCNNGGATTCCAGACGGGGATTGGGCTGCGGAAGACGGGATCAAGTGTCCCGAATGCGATGCTCAGGACCACGTACAGCGGCAGCAGGAAGAACAGGGCGAGCCAGAGCATCCCCGGCGTCGCGAACGCCGGCCAGAGCCAGCGTGGATACAGCACGCCCCGGGCTGGACGCTTGGAGACGGCCCGGGCCGCCTCCCCCTCAGCCACCCGCCTTGAACTGCTGCCAGACGTTGTGCCAGGCAGTGTCGATGGCCGGGCTCAGCTCGAGCTCGCGATAGCCCTCATTGAAGTACTGCGGCAGAACGACAACGCTGGCGAGGTTGGGCGGGATCGTGCCGTCGCTCACCATCGTGTTCGGGTCGATGCCGTTGTGGGGCGTCTGGTACCCCGTGAAGGCGGCATTGGACTTGGCGTTCTTGAGGTCAAGCATGTAGTTGAGCCACAGGTGGGAGAGCACCGGGTTCTTTCCGGAGCGAAGGATCACGAAGATGTCCTGGTTGACCGCTCCCTTGCCGTTCTTCGGATACCAGTAGCGAAGCACGTTCGGACTCTGCCCCGCGGGCATGTTGTACTGGGCGTTGACCATGTCCCCGGACCATGCCTGGCTGACATTGGTGGTGCCGTCGGGAATGTCCTGGTAGTCGGTGATGTTCACCTTGGGGTTCGTCTTGCTGATCATGTCGGTCAGCTGCGCCGACACCAGGTTGAGTGTCTTCGAATTTCCGGTGAGGATGTCGGTGATCCCGTTGCGCAGCATGACCATCGTGATCGCTTCCCGGTAGTCGTCGAGAACGGCTATCTTGGAGCTGTAGATCGGGTCCCAGAACACGTCATACGGGTTCGCGCGCAGGCTGATGTCCTCGCTCACCTTATCCGAGCGCCACCCGATGCCCGTCGTATAGATGGTGTACGGGACCGTGTAACGCCACTGCTGGTCGTAGAACGGGTTGGTGAATTGCGCCCACACCTGGGAGATATTGGGGATGTAGCTGTGCGTGAGAGGAAGCAGGAAGTTTCCGTACACGAGCTTGCCGATGCTGTCATACGAGGGAACAAAGAGGTCGAAGTCCACCTCGCCGGTTCGAAGCTTGGCAAGCGCCTCATTGATGTCGTTGAACGTCGAGATTTCGACGGTGACGTTGTATTGCTTGTAGAGCTTCTCGAAGTTGGTGACCGCCGTGGGAAGGTCCAGGTAGTCCGGGTAGTTGTAGATCTTGAGCGTGGCGTTGCTCTCGGGAGTCAGTCCCGAGGCGATCGGCTTGTTGTCCTTCGAGATCGGCCACAACACCGGGTGCTGCGGGCTGCCGAGCGGGAAGGGATTCACTGTGGCGACCGTCGCCTTGGCGCACGCCTCCAGAAGCGGACCGAGTCCGGCGATGGCTACCCCGGCCCCCAAGGACCGGCCGATGAAACGGCGGCGGCTCCACCGCGCCGAGAACATGCGATCGATCGACCCTTCGCTCGTCATGGCGACACCCCTGCAAGTGCTGCACCTTGCGGCTCGGGCGGAGTGTGGCATAGACTGAATGCTTAGTCAACATCCCGTTCCTTGAGGGCTCGATGCAGGAGACGTACGGCCTGACCGCCGAGGACCTCGAGATCCAGGGACGTGCGGCGTCGATTGTCGAGGAGCTCATCCCCCACGAGACCGCCGCCGAGCTCAACAATGGCGTTCCTCCGGACGGAGTCCTGGAGCGCGCCGGGCAGCGGGTCCGGGAGCTCGGGCTGCAGGCGATCAACATGCCGCGCGAGCTCGGCGGCGGCGGATTCACGATGCTCCAGCAGGTTCTCGTCCAGGAGCAGACCGGGCGGGTGACCAACGCGCTGGCCTGGGTGATCCCCGCTCCGGCCGCGTGGTTCCCCCGCGTCGCCAGCGACGTCCAGATGGAGCGATGGGTGCTGCCCACGATCCGAGGGGAGCTCCACGAGTGCTACGCCATCACCGAGGAGGGGTCCGGGTCGGACGTCGACGCACTGACCGCGACGGCGACGCGGGACGGCGATGGCTATGTCCTCAACGGCGTCAAGTGGCATGTCACCTCGTTCAACGAGGCGCACTACGTCTTCTTCCAGGCGCGACTCGCCGGCGGCGAGC
>PLDZ01000240.1:0-183 GCA_003136295.1 Candidatus Dormiibacterota bacterium | reverse complement strand
ACGGCTCATCGAGGAGGCGACGCAGTTCGCACGTGATCGCTCGAGCCAGGGACGACCGATCATCGAGCACCAGGCGGTGCAGATGCTGCTCGCGGACTCGATCACCGAGCTGTTCGCCACCAAGGCGATGACCTATGCGGTCGCCCGGACCATCGACGCCGGTGCGGACGCGCGGGTTGCGCA
>PLDZ01000025.1 GCA_003136295.1 Candidatus Dormiibacterota bacterium | reverse complement strand
TCCTGGCTCATCTCGCGAATCGCCCGCGCCTTGGAGCGAAAGAACCCCGTCTTGTGGATGATCGCCTCGACATCCGCCTCCTCCGCCGCCGCGAGATCCGCGACCGTCGGATAGCGCGCGAACAATGCCGGCGTCACCGAATTGACATTCACGTCCGTCGTCTGGGCGCTGAGGATCACCGACACCAGCAACTGCCACGCATCCCCGAACTCCAGCTCCGTGCGCGCCTCCGGATACTCGAGCTTCAACCGCTCCACAACAATCGGCGCCCGCTCCCGCGCCCCCGCCGGCAATCTCCGCCGCCGCACAACCGACTTGCCCTTCCCCGCTTTCGCCTTCGCGGTCGAAGCAGGACTCACCACCCCACCTCAGCCCAACCGCAGCGCGCTATCGCGAGCACCCCACACCCGCCCCCAGTCGCAACCCCGCCAACGCAATCGGCAGGCGTGAGCTCCAGATTCAGCAGAGGCCAACGACGGATCACCACAGCACGCCGAATCCTACGCACCAGCCGTCCAGGCCCGGGGCACACTACGGGTGGCGGGTGGCGGCGCGGGGGAAGCGTCGGGGCGCAACAAGCGCGACGGCGAGGGGTCCCCGCGACGACAGGACCCGCCTCTGAGCGTGCACTAGCCCGGGCCGACAAGCGCCGTGCGTAGAATCCACCGCCGTGCGACAAAAGATCACAGTCGTCGGCGCCGGCAATGTGGGAGCCACGCTGGCCCAACGCGTGGCGGAACGCGACTACGCCGATGTCGTGCTCGTCGATATCGTCGAAGGTCTCCCTCAGGGCAAGGCCCTCGACATGCTCGAGTCCGGCCCGATCGTCGGATACGACTCGCTGGTCACCGGGACCAACGGATATGAGGAAACCGCCGGGTCGAAGGTCGTGGTGATCACGAGTGGCATCCCGCGGAAACCGGGGATGTCGCGCGACGACCTGGTGATGACCAACGCGAAGATCGTGTCGGGCGTCGTCCGGCAGGTCGTCGAGCGTTCGCCGGACTGCATCCTGATCGTGGTCGCCAACCCGGTCGACGGCATGACCCAGNNGGTCACGGCGACACCATGGTGCCGCTCACCAGGCTGACGACCGTCGCCGGCATTCCGGCCGCGGACCTCATCCCCGCCGAGCGCCTCGAGAGCATCGTGCAGCGCGCCCGCGACGGCGGTGCCGAAATCGTGAACCTGCTGAAGACGGGCAGCGCCTTCTACGCGCCGAGCGCCGCGGTCGCGCAGATGATCGACGCGATCGTGCTCGATACCCGCCAGGTGCTGCCGTGCACCGTGCATCTCGAGGGCGAGTACGGCATCAACGGGCTGTTCACCGGCGTGCCCTGCAGGCTCGGCGAGGGCGGTCTCATCGAAGTGGTCGATGTCGCGCTCACCGATGAGGAGCGGGCAGCGCTTCATCGGAGCGCCGAGGCCGTACATCAGGTCGTCGCGGTCATGGACGCGCGCCGCGAGGAGATCGATCCGAGCCTTGGTTCGCTGATCACGGGGATCAGGATCGGCTGATCAGCAGCTCCGCCGTGATCTCGAGGAGCGAGTCTATGACCACGTGGGCATGACTGATGTCGCCCGCGAGCGCCCCTTCCGAACGGAGTCCGATGCAGCGCATGCCCGCGGCGATGGCGGCGGTGACGCCGACCGGTGAGTCCTCGATCGCGACGCACGACGAGGGCATGACGTCGAGCGCGCGTGCCGCGCTGAGGTAGACACCGGGATCGGGCTTGCCGTGCTCTTCGTCGTCCGCGCTGCACACCGCGTCGACGAGCTCGCCGATGCGCAGCCGCTCGACCACCGCCTCGATCAGCTCGCGACTCGACGATGATGCGATCGCCACACGCAACCCGGCATCGCGTGCGGTGTGGATCGCCTCCACCGCCCCGGGCATCGGGACACCATGCGCGCGTACGTGTTCGACCATCTCGCGGATGATCTCGCGCTCGACCGCACGTGGCCGGATGCCGTTCCAGGGCCGTACCCGATAGCGGTAGTCGACGACCTCCTCGATGCGCATGCCCCAGGTTTCGCGAAGCTGGGCATCGGTGAGCTCGACGCCGACACGAGCGAACACGTCGTGCTCGGTCTCACGCCACACCGGCTCCGTATCGATCAGGACTCCATCCATGTCGAAGACGCACGCGGTGATCGTCCTCCCCATGCGGGCTGATCCTACTCGCCCGGCTCCGGCGGGCTGATCCGCGCGGGTCGCTCGTCGTCATCGTCGGCCGCAGGTGCCGACACGCTCGGGGGCTCGGGCGGCTCTCGGCGGTAGTGGCTGCCGAAGATCGGTCCGACCACGACCATCAGATTGAGCAACGCCTTGCGGGTGTCCGAATCACCCCACGCCAGTGTTCGGGAGTAGAAGTAGAACCACGCGAAGCCCCCGATCATCACGACCAGGACCGCGCTCAGAACGATGACGGCGATCAATCCCCGCTGCGACCGAAGAGCTTTCGTCCGACAAAGCGCACCGGATCCCAGTGCACATCCGCAACGCGCTCCTTGAGGGGGATGATCGCGTTGTCGGTGATGTGGATGTGCTCGGGGCACACCTCGGTGCAGCACTTGGTGATGTTGCACAGTCCCAGTCCGAACTGCTCGAAGACGAGGTTGCGCCGGTCCAGGGTGTCGAGCGGGTGCATCTCGAGCTCCGCGAGGCGGGCG
>PLDZ01000048.1:42982-80695 GCA_003136295.1 Candidatus Dormiibacterota bacterium | reverse complement strand
CAGGCGCCTGTCCGAGACGATGGGAGCACTGCGCGTCGGCCCAGGCCTCCAGGAGGGCACTCAGCTCGGCCCGCTGATCAACGCGGCCGGGCGCGACAAAGTGGTGTCACTCGTGGCCGGCGCGGTTCGCGACGGTGCTCAGCTGGCGGTTGGGGGTGCGGTTCCCGATGGACCGGGCTTCTTCTATCCCGCGACCGTGCTTGTCGATGTGCCGGCTGGCGCGGCCATCCTGCGTGAGGAGGTCTTCGGACCCGTCGCACCTGTGGTTGTCTTCGACACCGAGGAGGACGCTGTGGCGCTGGCGAATGACACGGAGTACGGGCTTGTCGCCTACGTGTACACCCGCGACCTGCAGCGTGGGTTGCGCTTCAGCGAAGCACTCGAGTCGGGCATGGTCGGTCTCAACCGTCCGCTCGTCTCGGACCCGGCCGCGCCCTTCGGTGGCGTCAAGCAGAGCGGCCTCGGTCGCGAGGGTGGCCACGACGGTCTCCTTGAGTTCATGGAGAGCAAGTACATCGCAGTGACCTGGTAATCAACCTGGACGCTCGTCCGGTGGGGAGCGTGACTCCAGGGTGACTACCTGAGAAATGTCCGACGGAGGCGGAACATCCGAGGTAGACTGGGGACGTCTAGAAAGGAACCCCAGATGGCCTGGATTTGGTGGCAGCAGCGTCGTGCAGACCACGCTGAGAGCCGGTCGATAAAGTCGTATCTGCAGCAGCGAGACACGTCCCGCGTCCTGTGGGATGTGGTTGTCGAGGCGAGGCGGGAGGCTGAGTCGCGCTTGCGTCTCGAGGCAGCCCTTCAAGCGCAGCGGGTCTGACTGCGACTCCGGGGGCGGGGTTGCTGGCGCTCGTCGGTGGCGATGAGTTTCATCCGGGCAGCGAACCGCAGGACGCGGTGCTTGCAGATGCGGCGCGCGGCCCCGCGTATGTCGTCGCCACCGCAGCGGCGCGATCGCACCCGGAGATGGCCGTCCGGCATGCGCAGGCGTGGTTTCGGCGATTCGGGTTGGACCTCATCGAGCTGGCCGTGTACACGAAGGCACATGCGCATGACGAGGCGTTTGCCGAGGCCGCTGCAGGAGCGGGGTTCTGCTACCTCCCGGGCGGCGATCCCGGGCTGGTAGCGTCGGTACTCAGAGACAGCCCGGTCGGCAACGCGATCATCAGCGCCTGGAGGAACGGCGCTGCGCTGGCCGGGTCGTCAGCAGGAGCGATGGCGCTCTGCGCCGCAACCCTGGTTCGTCAGTCGTTCCCGGGTCACACGGAACGCCGCGCCATGCCGGGACTTGGCGTGGTCCGCGGAGCCGCTGTGCTTCCGCATCACGACACCTTTGGCGCGAAGTGGTATCCGTCCGCGCGCGCCGCGTTGCCCGACGCGGTTCTGATCGGCATCGACGAGCGGACGGGCGCACTCTGGGATTCCGGAGCGTGGCGATGCCTGGGTGCGGGTGGCGTCACGCTGTACGTTCCCGGGAGTGCTCCCGTTCGGGCGACATCAGGAACACTCGATGGGATCCCGCAACCGACCGTGGTCGGTCGTTGACCACCGTCTCGACCGGACGCGACGCTAGCTCGCGCGCTGGCGCTCGGTCCGAAACCGATCCACGGCCATGAAGATGCTCTCGTCGAGCCACTGGTAAAACCGCTGCCGCTGCGCGGTATCCGTGGCCATGTCGGTCTCCTCGGTGCGGCGCACGATCCAGGGAGGAACCCCATCCGCGATCACGCCACTTCCGACATGAACGCGGACCAGAGTGTCGTTCTCCTCCAGGACCTGAATGGTGACCTTGAGAATCACACCAGTGTGATCCACGAGCCACCAGCTCTGCTCCCAACGCGCCTTCCGATTGAAGTCGCGCGCGACGTGCACCGTCTCGTCAGCGATGACACTCTCGCCGGCTCGAGCCGCGCCAGAGAGCAGCCTGCGGACGTTGGCGTCGAGGTCACGCGCGACCCAGCTCACCAATGACGGTGCCCGGTTGTCGATGTCCGGCAATCCGCCGCTCGGTGTGGCCTCGGAGCCCACAGCGCGGACCACCCCGGCGTGCCGCCGGCAGTAGAACTTTCCGCCTGCGCTGACGCCGTGTTCGGGACAGTAGGCGGCTCCGCACGCTCGCCCGCGGCCGTCGCGATACGCGCAGGGCTGGGCAGTATCGTTCGAACAACCTGGGAGCGTGCAGACGACTCCCGTGCTCGCTGCGACCACCGGGGTCGGTGGTTCTGCGGAGGCGCGGGGACGGTTTCGGCGGAAAAGCTGGCTCATCGGTGAGCGGTGTTGTCCGCCCGCCGCGGCGACCGACTACCTTGCCGGAGTCCCATGCAGCGATACTCCTCGTGATTGGCGACCGGAAGGCCACCCGACGTCTGCTAATGAAGCGCAGGCCGCCGGCTCGTGGACGGCGTTGTCCGACATCTCGCGAAACGGCGTTACACGCCGGTGACCGCGAAGGGATGTCCGGCGTCCATCAGCACGCCCAATCTGGTAGTCTTGCTATAACGTTTACTTAGCGAGGAACCATAAAGGAGCTGGGGTTACGAGTTCTGGGCGCGCGCCGCGTCGAGGCTGCGTGGCGGCGTAGGAGCAAATCCCCAAAACCCATGGCGAAATCGAATCCGGAGCCGTCCCCGGCCGACGAGCGACCGGATCCGATCCGTGCCGCCGTGTCGCGCTTCACCTCCGTGGACGAAGAGCCGCCTGCCGCCGCGGTCTCCAAGGGCCGCGGTGACGAGCCCGCCACGGGCACGCCGTCCGCTGGCCGTGGCGGGATCGACGAGGCCCTCCATCACGGACCGTTTGGGTTCCTGCAGCTCTTGGGTCCCGGGCTCATCACCGGTGCTTCAGACGACGATCCGTCGGGCATCGGGACGTATTCCCAGGCTGGCAGCCAGTTCGGTCTCGGGACACTCTGGCTGGCGATCTTCACCTTTCCCCTCATGATCGCGATCCAGGAGGCCTGTGCGCGAATCGCGCTCCAGACCGGCGTCGGCCTTGGCACCTCGCTTCGCCGGAAATTCCCGTCCGTTCTCGTCGGCGCCTGCATCGTCCTGGTCTTCGGTGCGAACACGATCAATGTCGGTGCGGACCTCGGCGCGGTCGCCGCGGGAGGCTCGCTGCTGACCGGCAGCCATGTGCAACCCGCGTGGTTTCTCGTTCCGGCAGCGCTCCTCATCGGCGTGATGCAACTCAGGCTCTCGTACTCGATCATCTTTCGCTGCTTCAAGTACCTGACGCTCGCTCTCTTCGCCTACGTGATCACGGCGATCATCGTCCACCCTCAACTGTGGGCCACGGTCAAGGCGACGTTCATCCCGCACATCGAGTTCAACAAGGACTTCCTCGGCATCGTGGTCGCGATTCTGGGCACGACGATCAGCCCGTACCTCTTCTTCTGGCAGTCATCAAGCGAGGTCGACGAGATGAAGGCTGCCGGGGCCACGACTGAGCAGGAGCGCCGCGGGACCACGAGGAAGGAGCTGCGGGCGGCGCGGATTGACGTGTTCATCGGAATGCTCTTCTCGCAGCTGGTCATGTACTGCATCATCCTCACCGCCGGGACCGTGCTCCACTCGTCCGGACACACCGGCATCCAGACCGCGCAGCAAGCTGCGCAAGCGCTGAAACCACTGGCCGGACCACTCGCGTCGCTGATCTTTGCGCTTGGCCTGATCGGCACCGGGCTGCTCGCGATTCCGGTCCTGACGGCAAGCGCCGCGTACGCCGTGAAGGAGTTCTTCGGCTTTCGCGGGGGTCTCAGCGAGACCCCGTTCTCGAGACCGACGTTCTATGCCCTCATCGTGATCGCGCTCGCCGGTGGGCTGTTGATGAGTGTTCTCAACATCGACCCGATCCAGGCACTCGTCGTGACGGCGATCATCAACGGAGTGGTTGCTCCCCCGATCCTCGTGCTGATCGCACTTCTCGCCCGTGATCGACGGGTCATGGCGGCGCAGCGCAGCGGAACCGCGAGCACCGCGCTGGTGTGGATCGCGACGACGCTCATGGGCGCTGCCGCCGTGATGCTCATCGTGACGCTCCTCTGACCCGGCACGGACGTGCCCTCAGCGCGCTCCACACGTGGGCAGCGAGTACAGCGTGTCGGTTGTGGCGTCGACGATCTCGAGGATCCCATTCGCTGTCACCGCAAGCCCTTGCGGCGCCGGCAGGTTCACCGCGACTGCACGCGACGCTCCTGACGCCGGATCAACGGCGACGACATCGTGTCGATTCAATTCGGTGACGTACAGGAGCCCGGCGTAGGCGACGACCTCGTCGAGGTCGGTGAACCCACCGATCTTCGTCACGGTTCCAGCCGCCGTCACCTCGACGAGCCCGGGCGACGATTCATTTGCCACGAAGATCTCGCCTGAGGGACCGGTGGTGGCCGCAACCGGCCGTCCGAGGTGGGTTGCGATCACGCGTGGTCCAGGGGGGCCAGTGAGCGACAGTTCGAGCAACGTGCCAGCGGGACTGTCAGGCACGAGCAGTGCCTGGCTCGTCGCGGCGACCGATATCCCGTCGATCCCCGCATTCGCGGTGCGATTGGGAAGGGTCACGACCTCGTGGCGCAGCGGCGTGATCTCTTCGATCGCGTTGACGTTCTGCTGTGCGACATAGATGGCCGAGGCAACGACGACCACACCCTCCGGCCCGCCGGTCACCATGGTGGTGGCAACGCCGCTTCCATCCTGGTTCAGGCTGATGAGCTGGTCGGCCTCACGGGCGCTGACCCAGAGGCGACCCGAGGTGTCGATCGCGATGTCGTCGGGCGATACCGTGAAGTGGTGGATGACATTGAGCGCGGACCGGGTCACCGCGGACCCGCAGCTCGCGAGCGTCGCCACGACAGCTGGTGCCGGCGTCGCCGTCGCGGTCGGTGTCGGAACCGGAAGACCTGGAGTGTCCGGTGCGGGCGTGTGGATTACGGGACTCGAGCAGGCGGCGAGCGTGACGACCGTGAACAGGGTGGTGATCGACGCGGCCCGTCGCCGGCCTGGCGATGCACGTTCGGTCTGCCGCCGCGTCACCGCGTGTCCGTTGCGCCGCGAGATTGCGGCGCCACCCTCACTGCGGCGGCTCGTAGTCGATGCCGTCGGGATAGAAGAGGCGAGACGAACCACTTCCCGTGAACGTCCAGATCACCTGATTGGTGGCGGGATCGACAACCACGATCCGGCTGTCAAAGTCATCACAGATCGCCACCCGGTTGCTGGCGAGTGGAATGGCGATCGAGGTGTGGTTGAGTTCGGCGCGGCCGGACGGCCGGTAGTACCACAGCGTTTTGCCCGTGCTGCTGAGACGCACGACGGCTCCCGGCCGAGAGTAGTCCGTGAGGAGCACCGATCCACCGGCCATCTCCATCGCGTCGGACGGATAGCGTACCGGCGCCCGCACCGACCATGCCACCGCGCCGCCCGGTATCAGGGAGGTCACCCGGCTCCCGTCGATCTCGGTGACGATGAGCGAGCCGTTCGGTGTGGGAAAGGCACCGTTGGGCTCCGCGAAACTCGTCGGCGGGTTGTGCCGGCACGCTCGATTCCCGAGTGTTCCCAACCACGCTCCCGCCGCACTGAGATGTACGAGGCGGCAGTTCCGGATGTCTGCGACCCAGATCGTTCCGTCTGGTTGTGGCACAGCGTCATCTGGCTCGTCGAAATACCCGACGGCACCGCTGCGAACGTTGTATTTGCCAACCTGCCAGAGAATCGTTCCCGTTGCCCGGTCTATCGCGGTGACCGTCTGACGGCCCTCCGCGTTGGCGATGATGGTTTTGCCGTCCGCCGTGTAGAAGGCGTCGTCGGGTGCTCCGAACCGAACCGGCAGCCTCTGTCCGGGCCGTGGAAACACCCAGTCAACAACACCGCTTGCGTTGATCTCGATGATCCTGCCGTTACCGCGATCGGCAATCAGCAGCTTGCCGGTGAACGGCACACCCGGAGGCAGAGCGGCCAGCGCGAACGACGCACCCGGCAGACGGCTCGGTGCGGCGTTAGGAGGCGCCGGTGCGTTTGCAGACGGGGTGTCAGACGGGGACGTCTTGATTGCTGGACTCGCCGTCGGAGTGGCAACGACTGCTGCCGACGGCGAGCACGCAGTCAACATGAGGAGGAACGACGCCACCACCCAGCGTGCCCTGAGTGTCCTCCTCACGGAACGTTGTGACCCGGACAACCAGGAGCCACGGGCAGCGTGCTGCCAGGTTTCGAGATCACTTCGGGCTCAATGATCGCGCATAGGGACGACGCTCGGCGTCCGGATCGGCCGGCACCCTAGAACGGGATCAGCTGACCCTGAGCGAACGCCTGCCGCTCCGAGCCTTGGCGCATGTCCACGACCCCCGTGCCGAAGACCCGCCAGGCGTCACCATCGGTTGCAATCGCGGTGTGCTCGGCGACGCCGAGAAAACGGACGCTTGGAGGCAGCCGTCGGGGCGCGAGATCGCGCAACCAGCGGATCCACCAACCGGACAGCGCATCCCAATGAACTCCGAGAGCGGTCGTGGGGAGCAGCCCAAGCCCACTCGCGAAGGGAAAGCGCATGCCGGAAGCGCCCGCGATCATCGCGCCGGCGCTGCAACCGCCAAAGACGCCACCTCGGTCGAGCAGGCGCTGCACGCCGTCCCACACCGGGGTTCCGCTCATGGTCTGCGCGAGGTACTTCGGGCTCCCGCCGCTGAAAAACACCATGCTCACGTCGTCCAGTAGCTTTGCCGTGTTCGCGTCGAGTGCGTCGATACGCGCGCGGACACGGACGGGGTGCCCGGTGATGCCGAGCGACTCGTAATGACGCAGCCCCATGCCGATCCATCGCTCGAAGATGGAGTCGCCCTCGCGCCCGCTCGCGGTCGCAAGGATCGCGACGGAGCCATCGCCCGCCGCGCCCGCCAGTGCGAAGCGCTCTGCCTCCGCTGCCCATGGCTCGAACTCCCCGGAGCCCAGCAGGAGGAAACGACCGCGCTCCATCCCCACTCAGGGCGCCTCCTGGACGGCGGCCGAGACACGCTGATGGCGAGGCCCGTGCCGCACCACAGGCGAAGCAGCCACGTCGACAGGATCATGGAGCAGATCGAATGTCACCAACCCCGCCGCTACTGCCAAGGCCACTCCTGACGTCACACCTGCGACGGCGCCCCACACGCCGAATGGCGTCATCAATGCCGCTTTGACGACGAACACGTCGATGGTGAGCAACAGCGGGATCAACGCACGCCAGTTGAGCGCGCTCCCGGGGCGCGCGAGCCACCAGATTGCGGCGAAAACGTACGGCTCGGTGAGGTAGTACGGGAAGACGCTCTTTGCGAAGAGTGGAACGCAGCACGACGCAGCCGTGAGGAGACCCAGCAGCCCTACGTGCGTCGTCGCGAGTGCGGGTTTGCGGCGCAGCGTGATTGCCACGAGCCCAGTCGCCACGGCGGCGCCGATGTAGACATCGAATTCACTCACGAAGCCTGCCCACGATGCGTGTCGCGCGACGATCCAGAAGGACCCGCCGCCGATTGGGAGACCGCCGCGATTCGTGACCAGCGCACGTAGCACCGTCGACTCGTCGGCGAGGATGAACGGCGCGAGGCCGACGCACACGGTGATGACCGTGGCGCCCACTGTGACTGCCATCGGGCGAATCCGGTGCGTCGCGAGCGGAGCCAGAATGAGCGGGATCGCGCAGAAGCCGGCGATCGTGCGCGTCAGGACCGCCGCGCCAAGAGCGACCCCCGTCAACGCGTGGCGGTTGCCGAGTGACCACGAGATGGCCAGCAGAAGGAGGCACATCTCGACGGGCTGCTCGATGTGACCGTAGTCGAGGATGCCGATCCACAGCGCGGGAGCAAGCAGTACCGTGGCTGCGACCCCGAGCGGCCAGCGCACACGACCACGTGCCGCTCCTGTCAACCGAACGGCCTGGTACGCCAAGAGCAGCACGAACAGCGAGACGACCGCGCCGGTGAGCGCTGCACGGCCGGCCAGGCTGCCGGCCCACCCCAGAGCATTGGCCAGCGCGGCCGCCGGGATCACGGGGATCAGCCCGAGCGGGCCGTTGTCGTTGAAGACCCCGCCGATGAACTGCGCGGAATAGATGAGCAAGGGATGCCCGGACACCGCTGTCTCGGCTGAAGGCCAGAAGAACAGGTCGAGGTCGGACGGTGTGGTCTTCAGCACCAGTGGGGCGAAGGTTGATGCCGCCACGAAGGCCGCGCCGAGTCCCACTGTCACGGCCCGGCTGGTCACGACAACATTGTGATCGCCGCATGCCGCCGGCGATTCCTCACCATGGACACGCATGCCGCGACCTGCGCCATTTCGCCGTGACCCTCGGCTCGTCGCGAGATTGGTCGCTGTCTGCGCACCAAACGCGTTCAAAGGCACGGTCACCGCCCAGGCAGCCGCCGCAGCGCTTGCGCGCGGGGTTCGCGACGCGGGCATGGATGCGATCGAGATGCCGGTGGCCGACGGAGGTGACGGTACCCTCGACGTGCTCCTTCGCACGCGGCGAACGGAAGCCCGGGTGACCCGTCATCGGGTCACCGGTCCGACCGGCGCACCTGTCAGCGCGCGGCTCGGCTGGTTCGGACAGGACGAAGCCGTCGTCGAGCTCGCGGAGGCGTCAGGGCTCCGGCGTCTCCAGGCCGGCGCGCTCGACGCGCTCCACGCGACCTCGCGCGGCACCGGCGAGCTCATCCGGATCGCGCTGGACGCGGGCGCCCGAACGATTGTCGTCGGAGTCGGCGGGAGTGCGAGCACTGACGGAGGCGCGGGCCTGCTCCAGGCGCTCGGTGCGCGCTTGACCAGGACTGACGGGCAGGAAATCGCTCCCGGCGGAGCTGGCCTCGAGGAACTCGTCGCCATCGACCTGGCCACTGCTGTGCCGGCCTTGACGCGGTGCTCGATCCAGGTTGCCTGCGACATTCTCAGTCCGCTGCTCGGCCCCCAGGGCCCAGCGCAGATGTTTGCGCCCCAGAAGGGGGCGTCAGCCGATGATGTGCTCCGTCTCGAACGAGCACTCACGCGTTTTGCGGTTGTGGCGTCAGGCTTCGGGTACGGGGATCTCGCGTCGCTCCCGGGGGCGGGCGCCGCCGGCGGGTGCGGATTCGGGCTCGCGATCGCCGGCGCTCACCTGGTGCCTGGCGCTCGTCTTGTGTGCGACATGGTTGGGCTCGATGCAGCGTTGCGCAATGCCACGGTTGTCGTCACCGGCGAGGGACGTCTGGACCGCCAGACACTGACCGGGAAAGCGCCTGCCGAGGTCGCCGCACGCGCAGCGACCTGTGGCGTCCCCTGCATCGCGATCGCCGGCTCCGTGCTCGAANNTCGACCCGATGGGCCACACTCGGGCACGTTTGCGTAGGGCCGCGAGGCGGGCGATCGAAGACATGCAGGCAGCCCCCAGCCCCGCCCGCCTGATCTAGTTTCGACGCAGATCCATTGTCCGCATCCACTCCAGGCTGGACGCCGTGTCGACGAGTGGGCGGTATTCGAGGCCGACGAAGCCGTCGTATCCAAGGCGATCGAGCTCACGCAGGAAGTCGCCGATCGGCTGGGACCCGGTTCCGGGTTCGTGTCGCCCCGGGACGTCGGCAATCTGCACATGAGCCACCAGCGGGAGAAATGTCCGCAGACAGTCCAGCGCATCCTCGCCGGCCATCGCAGCGTGGTACTGATCGAGTTGCAACCTCACGCTGGAGTCATTCACCGTCTGCACCAGATCCGCTGCCGTTGCGACCGTGCTCGCCCAGTATCCCGGGATGTCGACATTGTTGATGGCCTCAACCAGTAAGGTGATTCCCGCTTCACGCACGAGGGGAGCTGCCCGATTGAGGTTCGCCATCGCTGTGTGGTGAGCCTGGTCGCTGCTCACGGTGGCAGGCGGAATCCCCACCAGCGCATTGAGCTTTGACGTACCGATCCGCGTTGCCAGCTTGATCGCCTCGCGCAGCGTCGCGACGAATTCGTCCTCGCGACCGGGGAGTGCAAGGAGTCCGCGCTCGCCGCCCGCCCAGTCACCCGCGGCAGGATCGAACACGACCATTGCGAGGTCGAGGTCGTCGAGTGTCGATGCAAGACGATCCGCATCCAGCTCGTGCGGGAACAGCATTTCGACGTGTGGGAATCCAGCCGCCGCGGCGGCCTCGAAGCGCTCGTAAGGGTCCAGGTCCTGCCAGAGCATGCTCAGGTTCGCAGCGAACCGAGGCACGGTCAGCCGCCGCTCGGTGGCTCGGCCGGCGCGCTTGCCTGGCGGTCCCAGAGCTTCACCAGCGCGGACATGTCCTCTCCGGTCCATCCGCGTGCTTTCGCCTCGATGTAGTACTGCTCCACCAGCCCGCCGATGAGCAGGGGCACGCCGGCCTGGATCGCCTCGGCGTGGATGATCGACAGGTCCTTCGCGATCAGGCCAATAGGGGTTGCCGGGCTGAAGTCCCGAGCGCTGAAGCGCGGGAGATTGCGAAGCAGCATCGCGGAACTCCCGAAGGACGTTCCGACCACATCCTGAACGGTGTCGAGATCAGCCCCGAGCCGCACGGCGAACGCGGCCGCCTCTGATGCGGCCAGCGTGTGCACGGCAACGAGGTACTGGTTGACGAGCTTGATCGCCTGACCCGNNGTCAGGGTGCCTGCCTCGGCTCCCGCCGGACCGCCCGACACGGGCGCGTCGAGGAACGACGCGTTCCGGCTCGCGAGGATGTCGGCGCAGTGCCGGTTCAGCGCCGGGCTCACGGTTGAATGGTCGACGTAGACCTGACCCGGGCGGGCAACCGCTGACATCTCGGCGTAGACCTGCCGCACCGTCTCCTCGGTCGGCAGCGCGGTGAGCACGACCTCGGAGCCGGCGGCGAGATCCGCCGGCAACGCGTGGACGGTCGCCCCCCTGTCCCGCAGCGACCGCACAGCCGCGTTGTCGGAGCGGTTGCAGATGGCCACGTCGTGGCCCGCGGTGATCAGCCGATCCGCGATCGGCCCGCCCATCTTCCCGATCCCGACGACTCCGATCTTCATCAGAGCGCCATCTGACCGCCGTCAACCACGAGCCGATTATGCGTGTACCTCGCCCCGCATCGCGATGCTCGGCGGCGGCGGCGCCTCGCGGGGCCGGTGAAGGTGCGAGGATGATTTGCACAGGAGTTAGATGACAGGGAGGTCCGAGGTGAGCACGGTCGACCCGGTGCACAACCCGAAGGAATACCAGAACATGCTCATCGATCTCGTCGGCGAGGACGATCCGCTGGAAGTACTGGAGCGGACCTCGAGCGCACTTCGCGAGATGGTTGCCGCTGCGGGCGACCATCTGCGCATCCGCCCTGCGGCGCGCGAATGGTCGGTGCTCGAACTCGTGGGTCATGTCCTCGACGCCGAGGTCATCTCGTCGGCTCGTTACCGATGGGTGATCGCCGAGGATCGACCTCCACTCACCCCTTACGATCAGGATCTGTGGGTTGACGCGCTTCGGCACAACGATGCGGACCCTCTCGAACTTCTCGAGACATTCGAGGCGCTCCGTGCTGCAAACCTTGCTCTGTGGCGCCGGTCCACGCCGGAGCAGCGAGCGCGCGACGGCCTGCACGGGGAGCGCGGACCCGAGAGCTTCGACCTCATGTTTCGATTGCTTGCGGGCCACGGTCGGTTCCACATCGATCAGATACGACGCACGCTCGATACCGTGCGCGGGTCGTCGCCGCAGATCGCATAGCACGACCACGCGGTCGCCCCAACGCCGGCACGGCCATGAACCACCGCGGTCCGCGGTGCTAGCCGGTGTTCTGCAGTCCCGCGGCGATGCCGTTCACGGTCAACAGCAGGAGCTGCTCGAGCCGTCGGCGATCGGCATCCAACGCGTCGCCGCTGCGCAAAGCGCGCAGCGCGCGAAGCTGCAGGTGACAGAGTGCATCGATGTACGGATTGCGCAGCTCGACCGCCCACGAAAGCACCCGGCGCTTCTCGAGGAGACGAGACTGATCGGTGACTGCAAGGATCAGCTCGATGGTGCGGTCGTATTCCGCGAGAATCAACTCGGCGATTCGCGGCTGGCTGCCAAGTCGAAGATACTCGGCCGCCATGAACCGATCGGTCTTGGCGAGGCTCATCTCAGCGTTATCGATGAGGACGTTGAGCAACGGCCATTCCTCATAGCCAATGCGCAACTCGTCCAGGCTTGCTCCGGCGAGTCCGCTGCCGATCCCGTACCAGCCGGGAAGGTTGAGCCGGATCTGCGACCACGCGAAGACCCAGGGAATCGCGCGGAGTGATGCCAGACCCCGGTCGCCGCCTCGACTTGCGGGTCGGGATCCAAGGTTGAGGTGAGCCAGTTCGCGGACAGGTGTCACCTCGGCGAAGTACTCGGAAAATCCGTCGCTCTCAATCAGGTCGCGATACGCGCTGCGTGCGGCTTCGTCGAGCGTTTGCGCGAGCGCCGCGAAGCGGATTGCCGCTTGCTCGGTGTGCTGACGCGCCGCCGGTGTCGAGGTCAGGAGAACGGCGGACGTCACCTGCTCGAGATGGCGTTGAGCGAGGGTTCGGTTGCCGTACCGGGCGAAGATGACCTCGCCCTGCTCGGTCACTTTGAAACGCCCCGACACCGAACCAGGCGCCTGCGCCATCACCGCGCGATTGGCCGGCCCACCGCCTCGCCCCAGCGCACCGCCGCGCCCGTGGAACAGCGTGAGTCGCACGGACCGTTCTGCCGCCCACGCGGCCAGGTCGGCTTGGGCGGCGTACAACGCGAGGGTTGCGGTAACCGGCCCGCTCTCCTTGGCCGAATCGGAGTATCCGAGCATGACCTCGAGACCACGTCCGGTCGCCGCCATCCGCCGGCGGACCGGCTCGAGCGTCAGCATCGTGTCGAGCGTGTCGCGCGAATTGCGCAGATCGGCGATGGTCTCGAAGAGCGGAATGACGTCGAGCTCTGGGGCGGCACCGGGCGCGCACGCCCGATCCGCGAGGGCATAGACGGCCGCGATGTCGTCGGCGCTCCGGGTGAAGCTCACCACGTAGCGATGACAGACGCGCACGCCGAGCCGTTGCTGCAGGAGCGCAACGGTGCGCAGAGTGGCAACGACTTCCTCGGTCTCGAGTGAGCGTGCACCTCCCGCGGCGATTTCGGCGAGCGCGTTGCGATGGACGCTGCTGTGCTGCCGTATCTCGAGATCGGCGAGATGAAAGCCAAACGTCTGCGCCTGCCAGATGAGCTCGTGCAGCTCTCCATACGCTTGACGGGGAGCCCCCGCAGCCGCGAGCGCATCCTGTAGACCAAGAAGGTCGTCCACGAGCTCATCCGGACCCGCGTAGGCCAGGGAGAGGTCGGCGCGGCGGGTCGCTCCAATTCGCTCGGCAACCAGCAGGAGGAACTCGCGGTACGGCTCACCCGGAGACCGCGTGCCAATCGCCGCGGCGCCTTCGCCGACGATCTCCCGCGCGACGCGAAGGCGGCTGAGAAAGCGTCCATCGGGCGGCGTGGTCGCGGAGTCGGCGGTCAACCCCGTGCCGATGCGGGTACACGCAGCTTCCAGCCCGCGAAGGATGTGCTCGGACTGGATGAGCATGGTCTCGCGGGTCACCTGGGCTGTGATGTGTGGGTTTCCGTCACGATCACCGCCGACCCAGCTGCCGAATCGCAGAAACGCCGGTGCGGGTGGGAGGCGCGCGCCCGTGTCCGACGCGTCGAGCGCCGCACTGAGCTCCCGGTAGACCGCGGGAACCAGACGGAACAGCGTCTCGTCGAAGACGCCCATCAGAGTGCGGACCTCATCCAGTGGTTGCAGCTCCTGGCTCCGCAGCTGGGCGGTCCGCCAGAGTCCGTCGACTTCCTCGAGCAGCCGGCGCCTGGTCTCCGGGGGCGGCGCGTCCGGCGACCGCAGCTCGGCGAGACGTTCGAGCTGATCGCCCACTCGCCGAAGTGCCGAGGTCACTGCTCGTCGACGCGCCTCGGTGGGATGCGCGGTGAACACCGGATGCACCCGCAGGTTCGCTATGAGTGCGTCGAGTCCTTCATCCCCCAGTTCCGCGCGCGCGGTCGCAAGGGCATTCGTGAGCGCTTCTGCGGGGCCGGCCGCGCCGGCATCGCGGAGTACGCGAGCCCGGTAGCGCTCCTCCGCGAGGTTGACAAGGTGGAAATAACATGTGAACGCGCGCGCGACCTGCTCGGCGCGATCGAGCGACCATGACGACACGAGCGTGTCCGCGGCGTCCGTGTAGCCGCCTCGCCGTTCGTCCTGAGCCCGGGCTCGGATCACGGTTCTCCGCAATGCTTCCACGTCGGCGAGCAGCGCGGCACCGCCATGCTCGGCGATGACCTCGCCGAGCGCGTCACCCACCAACCGGACCTCCTCGCGAAGCGCACGCGGCATCTGCTGCACCGCAGTGTCGCGGGGGCTTTGCTCTCTCGTGTCGGGGTCGGCTGGAATCGCCATGCATTGGAGACCATACCGACGCACCCGTCTCCGGCGCAGCGCCGTCGCCGGCGCCTGCGACTCGAGTGGTTCGGTGGCGCACCCGTACACTAGCCCCGGTGATCACCAGTGCCCTGCCGGCAACAGTGGGAGTGGTTGGCCTCGGCCGGTTTGGACGCCTCTGGGCGTCGACGCTGCAGGACGACTTCACGCTCAGGGCATATGACTCCGATCCGATGCAGCGCGCATACGCCGAGCTGCTCGGGCTGGCCACCTCCTCGCTGCGTGACACGCTCGCATCCGACGCGGTCTTCTACTGCGTCCCCATCTCCGAATTCGAGGCCACGATCAAGCAGCATCTTCCGTACTTTCAGGATCTCGGCGGGACGCGAACGCTCATCGACGTCCTCTCGGTGAAGGTGCACGCGCGCGACGTGTTCCAGCGTCATCTTCCTGCCGCCTATCAGGCGCTGCTCACGCATCCGCTGTTCGGACCGGACAGTGTCTCGGCGAGCGGGATGACAGGTCAGACGATCGTCATCGACGGCTACCGCCTGCCGCCGGAAGCCCTGCAGGCATGGACGCGTTACTTCGAATCCAAGGGGCTCGTGGTCGTGCCGATGTCAGCCGATGAGCACGATCGACTGGCGGCCGAGAGTCAGGGCGTCACCCATTTCGTCGGTCGCACCCTCGAACGGTTCGGATTCGCGGCGACGCCGATCGATACCCTGGGCACCAAGCGACTGCACGACGTCACGTCGCAGGTGAGCAACGACACCTGGCAGCTCTTCGTCGATCTGCAAACGCTCAACCCGCATACCAAGGCGATGCGGCTGCGCCTCTCGGAAGCCCAGGACTCGGTCTTCGACCTGTTGCTCCCCAATCGTGTCGTCACCGACCGCATGGTCGTCGGCATCCAGGGCGGGCGCGGCAGCTTCAACGAAGACGCAGCCCGGTATTACATGAGCCGCACCCCGGAGGCGCCGTGCGAGATCGTCTACCTGCACACCACCGAGCGCGTCCTGCGCGCGCTCCACGAGGGGGAGATCGATCGCGGCGTCTTCGCGATTCACAACTCCGTCGGCGGCATGGTCGGTGAGTCGGTCACGGCAATGGCCCGCTACCGCTTCGCGATCGTCGAGGAGTTTGCGATCAAGATCTCGCACGCGTTGATGATCGCCGGCGGAGCCGACTTCTCACAGGTCGACACCGTCATGGCCCATCCTCAGGTGTTGCGCCAGTGCCGCACCACCCTTGAGAAGAAGTACGCGAATCTCAAACAGACGAGCGGGGAGGGAGATCTCATCGATCAGGCGAAGGTGGCCGAGCTTCTTGGTGCAGGTCAGCTTCCCTCGTCGATCGGCACCATGGGGAGCAAGACCCTCGCCGATCTCAACGGCCTGCGCGTGGTCGAGGACAACCTGCAGGACCTCGACGAGAACTTCACGAGCTTCTTATGGGTAGAGCGGCCCCGTCAGCGTTAGGAGACGGGGACGACGGTCTGCAGGCTGCGCATGAGCGAGAGGAATTCCGGGAAGGACAGGCTCTGTTCGGCGTCTGAGAGTGCATTGTCAGGATCCGGATGCACCTCGATCAGCAGACCGTGAGCACCCGCAGCACGTGCGGCTTTCGCCATCGGCGCGACGTAGGCGCGATGACCGGTGCCATGGCTTGGATCGACGATGACGGGTAGGTGAGTCAGCTCGCGGAGCACCGGTATCGCGCACAGGTCAAGCGTGTTGCGCGTACTCGTCTCGAAAGTTCGAATGCCGCGCTCGCACAGCATCACCTGCTGGTTGCCGAGGGCGAGGATGTACTCCGCGGCGCCGAGCCACTCGTCGATGGTGCTCGAGAGACCGCGCTTGAGCAGGATCGGGCGATCGACCTTGCCGAGCTCGCGCAAGAGGTCGAAGTTCTGCATGTTTCGGGTCCCGACCTGGAGCACGTCGACCATCTCCGCCATTCGCCTGACCTGGTCCACCGCCATGACCTCGCTGATGATCGGCATTCCCGTTGCCTTACCCGCCGCGGCAAGCAGTTCAAGACCGGCCCAGCCGAGTCCCTGGAATGCGTATGGCGAGGTCCTAGGCTTGAACACTCCTCCCCGGAGGATTTGCGCGCCCGCTTCGCGAACTGCTCGCGCGGTGGCGTTGATCTGGTCTGCGGACTCGACGGAGCAGGGGCCTGCCATGACGAGAAACCCGCCGCCACCGATCAGCAGATTCCCGACAGGAATCACCGTGTCGTCGGACCGCGCGCCGCGACCCGCCAGCCGGTAATTCTTCGACGGCGTGGTCGCCGGGCGCGGTCGGACAACGGATTCGATTCCATCGGCATCGGCTGACGGTGGCACGAGTGGTGTGGCATCGCCCGGCTGGGCGTCACCTCTCGTCGTCGTTGCGGGATAGCTTCCGAGCACCTTCAGGTGCAACGCGGTCGAGCGGAGGTCGTCCAAGGCATCTGCGGTACGGGGATCCGCGATGTTTCCCCCGAAATCGATGAAGAACATGTACTCGAAGGGCCGGCCGGGACGAGGGCGCGATTCGAGCTTGGTCATGGAATGTCCGCTCGCCGCAAGGACACCGAGCGAATGCATCAGTGCGCCATGTTCGTGCCGGGTGATCAGGATGAGGCTCGTCTTGCACGGAGCGCTGAGCTCTACGCCGACAGGATGCCGGGCGAGCACGATGAACCTCGTGTAGTTTTCGGCGTGGTTGGCGATGCCGCGTTGGAGGACGACCAACCCATGCGCGGCCGCCGCCTCCGGCGCGCCGATGGCCGCGTGTGTCGGATCGCTCTCAGTGTGCACGAGCCGCATCGCGCCACCCGTGTCGAAATGCAAGATCTGCGACGCATTGGGAAGTGTCTGCAGGAATCGAGAGCACTGCTCGAGAGCGTCTCCCGCCGCGAGCACCTGGCTGATCGCGCCGAGCGGAATCCCGCTGACTCCGCATAGGCAGTAATCGATGCTGGATGTCTCCTCACCGACGATGGACACCTCGTTTTCGCGGAGGAGATCGTAGGTGTCGTCGACGCTTCCTGCCGCGGTGTTCTCGATCGGCAGGACGGCCAGGTCGACTTCCCCTGCCTTCAAGGCGTCGACGGCAGCCTGGTAGGTGGGGGTCACGACCAGCTCGCCGGCGATGTCGCGTGCTGACAGGTACTTCTGTGCCGCGAGGAAGCCGAACGATTGCTCGCCGCGCACGGCGACGCTGAGCACCACCTCGCGCTGCAGGCCCGAACGACTGGAGACCTGCCGGCTCACCGATTCGGCGAGGAGATCGCGATATATCCGGCGAACGAGGTTGACCGGGGCGCCTTCGGTCCGGGCGATCTGCTCCACCGCGGCGAGAACCTGGCGCTCGCGGTCGGAATCGCGGATTGCGGTGTCGGATGCCGCCTTCTCCCTGGCGACATCGGCGACCACGCGGAACCGCTCGGCGATCAGTTCGACGATCCGCTGATCGAGGTCGCTGACGCGATTGCGGAGAGCGAGCAGCTCGCCGTCGGGCTCAGACACTTGCGGAGTCTACGGACTCGGGCGGGACCCCCCGGGTCAAGAGCGAGTAAACCCGTCGGGGCCGTTCGCCGTAGGCTGGATGACGCCTTTTGGGGGCCGCGAGCCCCAGGCGCACGCGCAAAGACGCGGACCTGCACCGTAGGATGGCGGCGAATCCGCTCGTGGAGGCGGCAGATCCAGCCGTCACCACCATCAAGGAGACAGCCCCATGCTCGCATTCAATGTCTTTGGTACGAAAGAGATCATCGTCTACGTGGTCGTCGTGATCGTGCTCATCGCGATCGGCTGGTACCTCATGCGGGGACGGTCCCGGGTCTGACGCCGGTCGACGGCACCGCGCCGTCGTTGGAGGGGTGACTCGTGGCACCGTCCGTTGCGGTGTCGACGTCGCACCCGATGATTGTCATCCGGTGAGCTTGGAATGACGGCGCGACGAATGCGCATGGCCGCGGTGATCGGGGTGATCGCGGTCATCGTGGCGGCCTGTGGCACCCCCGCCAGCCATTCGCCACGTCCCCAACCTCCGACAACGTCGCCGGCTGCGACACTCACCCCGCCGGGAGTCGGTGCGCAGGCTGAGCCGCACGTGATGGTGATCGTGGAGGAGAACCGAGGCTACGCGGCGACCCTCGGCTCATGCGATGCCGACCCCTACCTCTGTTCACTCGCCTCGGACTACATGTCGTTCACCGCGTGGTATGCGATCGCACATCCGAGCGCGCCGAACTACCTGGCACTCGTGAGTGGCTCGACGCAAGGGGTGAGCTCGGACTGCACCCCGGACGGCGGAGGTTGCGGACCGTTTNNTACATGGAAGGCATGCCATCCCCGTGTGACCAGGTCGGGAGCACGGGCGACTACGCCGAAAAGCACGACCCGTTCATGTACTTCAGCGACAACCTGGGAGCCACGTGCGCGCTGCACATCCTCCCGTACCCGGGTGCGCCCACCGTGGTGGCCGCTCTCGATTCCAGTCGCCCCCCAGATTTCGTCTGGATCACACCGAATCTTGCTCACGACATGCACGACGGCAGCGTCGGCCAGGGGGATGCGTGGCTTCGAGCGAACCTTCCGCCGGTGCTCGCATCCTCGTGGTTCGCCGATCACGGCACCGTGATCATCACGATGGATGAGAACGATGCCTCCCCTTCGGGATCCTGTTGCGGCAATGCCGCCGGTGGGCGCGTGCCGATGATCGTGCTTTCCGCGGGCCTAAGGGGTCGTGGGCCGATAGCCACAGTGGGTGACCACTACAGCACCCTTCGCGCGATCGAGTTGGCGTTCGGGCTGCCACTTCTGGGCACTGCGGCTCCGGCCGCCGGCGAGTTGAGCGCTCTCCTCGGCTGAGGAAGCCTGGGGATGGTGAATGCTCATTGTTCGGGCAGCCGAGAGAAGGGATTGGTCGCGCATCGGTCCCGATTTCATTCCCATACGTACGCTAGCGCACCGTATAAAAAAGGGAGCCAGCGCATGCTGGCGGTTCTGTGTCTGCTCAATTCGGTGTCCTCAAGGCGTCGCGACGTCCTTTCCTCCTCGCATGTGTCCTCGGGATCGCGCTCGGAGCGTTTCCCAGCATCGCGGTCGCGTCTGTGGCGCAGCCGCGCCTGCTGTCAGCCGGCAACTTCACGGTCATGGCCGCGTCCGCCATCACAAATACCGGTTCCACCACCATAACGGGCAACCTGGCGATCAGCCCGAAGAAGGCCTCATCGGTTACCGGATTCCCGCCCGGCGTGGTCACCGGAGCCAAGGACGAGGACAACGCAGTGGCGATCAGGGCGCAAACCGACCTGGTCACCACCTATAACGACGCCGCCAAGGCCACGCCTTTCAAGAACATGTCGGGTGTCAATCTGGGAGGCAAGACGCTCACTCCCGGTGTCTACCATTTCAGTTCTTCGGCCCAACTCACCGGCACGCTGATCCTCAACGGAGAGGGTCGAACGAGCTCGGTCTTCATCTTCCAGATCGGCTCCGCACTGACAACGGCGAGCCGTGCGCGAGTGGTGCTCATCAACCGAGCAAGCTCCTGCAACGTGTTCTGGCAGGTGACCAGCTCGGCGACTCTTGGGACCGCCACGTCGTTCCAAGGTAACCTCATCGCGTTGACCAGCATCACCATGACTACCGGGGCCACCATCGGGGTCGGCGGCGGCGTCAACGGTGGGCGCGCGCTGGCGAGGAATGGTGCCCTGACCCTCGACACCAACATCATCAGACCGCCGACGGGCGTCTGCACGACCTCTTCAACCACGATATCGACGCCGTCTACCGGGGCTGCGCCAGTCGCGCTTGCCCCGTGGCTGCTCGGTTCGGGCGCGTTCCTTGTTGTGGCATTGACATTCCGCCGGCGCCGGTGGAGCTAGTCCGACTGCTTCGAAACTCGGCGCGTGCCGATCGCGGCCACCTCCGAACCTTCCCAGAGATGTGGCTTCGCGATCACTATGTGCCGCATGCTCGAGCCCGACGTCCGCTGGGTCCCAGCCGATTCTTCGCATAACCGGACGAAACTTGGGCGTGACGGGCCGACCGTAAGCCGTATCGGACTAGGGCTGGCGGCGATCGGACGCCCCGCGTACATCACTGCCAATCGCGCCGCCGACCTCGGGAATGACCGCTCCGAAGGCGCGTTCCGCGAGCGGACCTCGAAGTTGCTTGACGCCGCGTACGCCGCCGGCGTGCGCTACGTCGACGTCGCACGCTCCTACGGGTTGGCCGAAGAGTTTCTCAGTCAATGGATCGCGAGCCGCGGGGCCGTCGATGACCTGGTGATCGGCTCCAAGTGGGGATACACCTATGTCGGGGGATGGGACCTCAGCGCACCCGTGCAGGAGGTCAAGGACCTTTCGCTGGCGACCTTCGAGCGCCAGTACGCCGAGACCCGTGCACTGCTCCGCGACCACCTTCACCTCTACCAGGTGCACTCGCTCACGATCGAGTCAGGCGTGCTGGAGGATGGGCCGCTGCTTGCTGCGCTCGCGCGGTGCCGACGTGACGGCCTGCTGCTCGGCATCACGACCACCGGTCCGAAACAGGCGGACGCCATCGGCGGGGCACTCGAGGCGCGCGTCGACGGCGTGCCCTTGTTCTCGTCGGTGCAGGCGACCTGGAACGTGCTCGAGCCGTCAGCCGGGCCAGCGCTCAGCGAAGCTTTCGCAGCTGGATGGGCGGTGATCGTGAAGGAGGCGGTGGCCAACGGCAGGCTCACTCGCGCCGGAGACGCTGGCGATCCCGAGAGCCCGCTCGGCCGTGCCGCCGCCGCATCAGGACTGGCGCCCGACGCCCTCGCGATCGCGGCGGCGCTCGCGCAGCCGTGGGCTTCGGTCGTCCTCAGCGGAGCGGCGACCGTCGAACAGTTGATCAGCAATCTGCACGCGCTGGACATCGGTGCCGCCGAGATTCCGGATATCGCGGAGCCGGCCGAGGCCTACTGGGCGGCAAGGTCGGCGCGACCCTGGACCTGAGCGTTTATTGCTGCTGTTGCTGTTGCTGCCAGTGCACCGCGGCGTGATGCTCGACCTGGTCCACCTGCTGGTTGGACATTCGAGCGATTCGCACGGTCACCTCGGGTGGTGCGCCCGAGGCCGCTCCGAAGAAGAGACCGTGGTGCGGTGCGACGTCGCCATAGTCCCGGCCAACCGCCAGCCGGAGATGATGCGCACCGACGTGCTGTCCAAGGGTCGGGTCAAGTCCGAGCCAGCGACCGTCGGAGCCGCAGATCTCGACCCATGCGTGCGATTGCCCTTCGACCACTCTCTCCTCGTCGACGGGCCCGAGGTAGCCGCTCACATATCGCGCCGGCCATCCCGCCCCGCGGACCATCGCGAGGAAGAGATGGGTGAAGTCCTGGCACACTCCGGCGCCTCCTGCAAGGAGGTCGTCGATGCTTGATTCCACGGTTGTGGCGCCGCTCACATAGCGCAGCTCGCGCGGGATGCGCTGCGCCGTTGCCAGGATGCTGTCGAAGCTCCTGTCAGCGCCGTTCCACTCCTGCCAGAGCGACCGGGTGTTGTCCGCCAGGGGCACTCGGGGACTCGGGAGCATGTACTCGAGGCGTGGGTCGCTCGCGAGCGCATCCTGATCCCAGTACGCGAGCCGACGGCGTCGCGGTTCTGTGTTCTCGACAACGGCGTCGACGGTGAATTCGAGCATGTCGTGGGGCGTCGTGACGTCGACGCGGTGGACGAAATTACCGAAGTAGTCGACCCGGCTGCGGGGCACCGCCCAAGGCTTGCTCAAGAGTGAGAACGCCAGGGTGCGCTGCGATCCGCGGTCGCGAGGACGCATGCGCACCTCGTTGTACGAGAGGCTCACCTTGGCGGTGTAGCGCAGGACCGTGCGGTGCGACACCGAGTAGGTCAGCGTGTCAGTACCCATGTGTCCTTACTCCCGCCTCCCTGTGAGGAGTTGACGACGAGCTCGTCGGGGTCGCCGGCCACGCGGGTCAGACCGCCCGGCACGATCCAGGGCCGCTCGTCGAGCAGCACGAACGGACGCAGGTCGACGACGCGTGGCTCGAATCCGCCGCCGCCTCGCAGGCACACGGCCCGGCTGAGTGTCACCTCCTCCTGGGCGAGCCACTGCCGGGGATTGGCCATGACTCCGTCGAGAACGCTGGTGCGCTCGGCCGATGACATGAGCCTCCCGAAGTGGATTCCATAACCACCGCTGGCATCCACCGGCTTCAGCACCATGCTGCCGATGTTGGCCACAACGTGCGCGTGCTGTTGCGGGTCGGTGAGGTCGTAGGTGGGCACGTTGTCCATGAGCGGCTCCTCGCCGAGGTAGTAGCGGATCATCGCCGGAACGTAGGGGTAGATCACCTTGTCGTCGGCGACCCCCGTTCCGGGCGCGTTGGCGATGGCGACATTGCCACGGCGCCACGCCTCGATCAGTCCCGGCGCTCCGAGCATCGAATCTCGGCGGAACACGAGCGGATCGAGCCATTCACTGTTGACGCGCGAGTAGATCACGTCGACGTGCTGTGCGACTCCCTCCGAGTCGCGACGGAAGACTTCATCCTCGGCCACGATGAGCTCGTGTCCCTCGACGAGCGTGGCGTTCATCTCGTCGGCGAGGAGTCGGTGCTCGTAGTACGCGGCGTTGAATGAACCCGGGGTGAGCACGACGATGTCCGCGTCCCATTGTCGTGGGGCGATGCGCTGCAGGATGCGACGGAGCCGGCCCGTGTAGCCGTGGATCGGCCGGACGGGTGTCAGTTCGAACCAGTCCGGCGCCAGCGACTCCATCGCGCGCCGGGACTCGAGCGCGTACGCGATGCCGCTCGGTATGCGCACGTTGTCCTCAAGCACGTGGAACGTCCCCTTGACGCGCACCACATCAATGCCGGAGACGTGGCACCAGGTCGCCCGGGGCGGGCGGATGCCGACGATGTCGCGGAGGTAGCCGGTGCTGCTGTAGACGAGACGTCCGGGCACCACGCCATGACGGATTGCCCGCTGCGAGCCATAGCAGTCGGAGACGAAGAGGTCGAGCGCCATGGCGCGCTGCGACAGCGCGCGGTTGATGGATCGCCACTCACCCGATGAGAGGACCCGCGGCACCGGGTCGAACGGAAAGATGGGGGCGACGCCCTCAGTGGGAACGCCGAAGGTGACCCCCCGGTCGGCGAACCACTGCTGCGCATCGCGGCGGATCTGGGGCAGGGTGCTTGCGGCGCGCTCGAGGGTCGCGAGTAGCTCGGTATACGCTGGCCGGACCACACCGTCGAGGTCGACACATTCGTCAGCAGCCCGCGGCAGACCGAAGGCGACGTCCCGGGCGGAGCCGGCCTCGGTTGTCATCCACGGACAGTACTCCCCGAATCCGCCACATCGTCTTTGGTCACGGCGCACAAGGTGCCGCGGCGACGATTGTGCAACGAGAGCGGTTCACACGAGCCGATTCGGCGGTACAGTGAGGATCGTGATCGACGCCCCCACGAGCGTTCGGCGGATTCGCGTGGGCTGTGAATTTCTCCATGACCTCGACTGGCCGGTCACCTTCGTCCTCCAGGTGGAGCCGCGCCGCGACACGGTGTTCTCGATCAGCAGCGCCGGGGTCGAAACCTGGCCGCCGGCCGACCTCCACGAGTACAGCGACATGTACGGGAATACATGCCAGCGGTTCGTGCTCGGCCCCGGAAGTGCGCGCATCCGCTACGAGGCCGAGGTCGAGGTCGAGGGCGGCATCGACGAGGTCGACGAGACGGCGGCTCAATCCGCGGTTGCCGACCTGCCCGAGTCGACACTTCATTTCACCCTTGCGAGCCGGTACTGCGAGTCCGACAGGCTCGGCAACACGGCATGGCGTCTCTTCGGCGACGTGACACCCGGATGGCAGCGTGTGCAGGCAGTCGTGGACTGGGTGCACGACAACATCACCTTCCGGCACGGGACCAGTGGATCGTCGACGGGAGCAACCGACATCTACCTCCAGCGCGAGGGGGTCTGCCGCGACTTTGCCCATCTCGCGGTCACGTTTCTTCGGGGACTCAACGTCCCCGCGCGCTACTGCTTCGGATACCTGCCAGATATCGACGTACTGGCGCTCGATGAGCCCATGGATTTCGCTGCGTGGCTCGAGGCGTACGTTGGTGACCGCTGGTACACGTTCGATCCACGCAACAACACCAGGCGCACGGGCCGCGTGCTCATCGGGCGCGGCCGTGACGCGCTCGATATCGCCATGATGACCCACTACGGCGCTGCTCCGCTGCGTGCCATGCGCGTCGTGGCCGAGCCGATCGATGCTCAGCCGTGGTCGAGCGCCTTTCCCCCGGTGGTTGGCGAATTCCCCGAGGACCTCCCGTGACGTTGCGGCCCGACCCGTCGCCAACCGCAGCGGGGCGGAGCTGGTCCTCGGATCCCTTGCAGTTCGATTGGGACACGGTGCACCGGACTCGCTACCGGATTCATCAGCGGATCACCTATCGCTATGAGGGACCGGTACGGGCGCTGCAGCAACGGCTGGTTGTCCAGCCGCGGAGCGTGCACGGTGATCAGCGGCGGATCAGCCGGCGCCTGAGCGTCCTCGACGCGACTCCGCAACGAGTCGACGCAAGCGTGGATGTGTTTGGGAACACGGTCCTGACGCTGAACATTCCGCGAGTGGAGAAGGAGGTCACCTTCGTCACCTCGAGCATCGTCGAGCGAGACGCTCGGTACGGTCCTCACCTGGTGCCGGCCTCGATGCTCGAAGATCGCCGGTTGCTCGACGCGACGCCGCTCACCGGTGCTGGTCACGCTATCGACGTTCTTGTTGAGGAGTTACGAGCCAGTGGCCTCAGCGGTGCCGCACTCGCATGCGCGGCGAACGAGTGTGTCCACAACGCCATGAGCTACCAGCATGGCGCCACCTCGGTGCACACCACCGCGGCCGAGGCCCTGGCCAGCGGCGCCGGCGTTTGCCAGGACTATGCCCACGTGCTGCTGGCCTTGACCCGTCGCCTCGGGTTGGCGTCGAGGTACATCTCAGGACAGATGCTCGGATTCGGCGGCTCCCATGCCTGGGTTGAGGTGATGGTGCCGGATGGCTTCGGCCATGCTCGGGTGCTGTCACTCGACCCCACGCACGGTCGCGCCACCGGATACGAGTACATCACCGTCGCCGTGGGTCGCGACTACGCGGATGTCGCGCCATTGTCCGGGACGTACCGCTCCGCGTTCGCGGGTTCCCTGATCGCGACCAAGCGGGTGTTCATGACCGCGCTCGGGCCGGGCGATTGCGCCGACGACGACGTGCGCGATATCGCCTGAGCCCGTGCGCCCCCTCACACTCGGGGTTAGTCGGTGACCAGCTCGTAATACGGATTCAGGATGGCAAGCCGGCGGCGCCAGCGTCCGACCATCCCTTCGACAAGCACGCGCGCGCCCAACTCGATCCCGGGGATGCGCCGCCGCCCTGGAAAGACGAGCAGCAGACTCCCGGCCTCATCACCGATCTCACACCCGAGGCTTGATCCCGTCTCTGTGACCTGGACCTGCAGGGCTCGAATCGTGCCGGTCGCGCGGATTCGATTACGCCACTTTGCCTGATTGATCGGCGCGGTTGCTGCCGGAGGCGCCTGGGGCTCGCTGACGCCGAGCTGTTCCGTGATCACGTTCCGCGACATATCAACGGCACCAGTGTCGATACGGGGAAGGCTGCGTGCATGGGTGTCATCGTCAATAACTGTGTCAAAGGTCATGTCGAGAACCTTCGTCCTGCGTGCACACATCTGCGTTGCAACCGCTGGTGCGTCCGGCATCAACTGGCGATCGACTCGAGGGGAGCGAGCGCCGGCGAGGCCTCCTCGTTCTCGTTGTCGATCCGGGCGACGTCGACCCGGCGGACGGTCGCCGCCAGGATCACCGCACCGCCCAGCATCAGCAGCGCGCCGACGAGAAACGCCACGTGGAAGCCGGAGACCAATGCGCTGACGCTGTTGGCGAGCGTGGGGGCATGACCGAGTCCCGAGAGCGTGTTCGCGGTGGTGTTCGCGGCGAGGGTCGAGAGCACCGCCAACCCTATGGCGCCTCCGAGCTGCTGGGAGGTGTTGAGCAGCCCCGATGCGAGCCCGGCGTCCTCGGTGGCCACGTTGGTGGTCGCGATCAGCGTTATCGGCACAAAGGTGAGCCCCATGCCGACGGACATGATCATGAGCCCAGGCAGCAGATCGCCCAGGTACGTGCCCGCCACGGGGATTCTGCTCAGGACGATCAGTCCCACCGCTGCGATCGACATCCCGGTGAGCCCGACCACGCGGACGCCCACCCTGCGGATCAACTGCTGCGACAACCCGGCGCCGGCGACGATGCCGGCGGTCACCGGGAGAAACGCGAGTCCGGCGCGCAGCGCACTGTAGCCGAGCACCTCCTGCACGTAGATCGAAGCGAAGAAGAACATCGCGAACATGCCGCCGGCCACCAGCAGCATGGCGGCGTTGGCCCCGCTGATCGACCGCATGCGGAAGATACCGAGGCGGATGAGCGGATGGCGGAGCCGTGCCTCGAGCATCACGAAACCTGCGAGAAGGGCGACCGCGATGGCTCCGAGTCCCAGCGTTTCAACGGAGAGCCATCCCGCCGTCTGGGCATTGACGAGCGCATACACCAACACCACGAGTCCCGCGGTGACCGAGACCGCACCCGCGATGTCGACGCCACCACGGGCGTTCTCGACGCGACTCTCCGGCACGAACCGAAGCGCCAGAGCGATCGCGAGTACGCCGACCGGAACGTTCACGAAGAAGATCCACTGCCAGGAGAGCAGGCTGGTCAGTACGCCGCCCAGCAGGAGGCCAACGGCACCACCACCGACTGCGACCGCACTCCAGACGCCCAGCGCGGTCGTCCGCTCCCGGCCTTCGGCAAACGTCGTGGTCAGCACGGAGAGCGCGGCGGGCGCGACCAGCGCCCCGCCCAGCCCCTGCAGCGCCCGGCCTGCCACGAGGATCGAAGCGGAGCCGGCGAGCCCGTTCATCAGCGAGGCGGCGGAAAACAGCACGATCCCGGCGAGGAAGAGGCGGCGCCGCCCGATCAGGTCGGCGGCGCGGCCACCGAGCATGAGGAAGCCTCCGAAAGCGAGGGTGTACGCGTTCACGATCCATTGCAGGCTCGACGGCGAGAAGTGCAATCCTCGCTGGATCGAGGGGAGCGCGACGTTCACGATGGTCGCGTCGAGGATGACCATGAACTGGGCGATGCCCACGATCACGAGGACGAGCCAGGGGTTGACGCGTCTTGGTTCCATATCGTTCATCCTCCACTTTGGGGTAGAATCGGAGCGTGGGCTCCGGTTATGGAGTACTATACGGAACGATGGTTCCGTTTGTCAAACAACGCCAGGATGACCGATGAGCACGGGGACGACCGGGAGAGAGCAGCCCGAGGCTGCGACGGAGACGGCTGAACGGCACCTGCGCGCCGACGCGCAGCGCAACCGCGAGCGGATCCTCGAGGCAGCCACAACCTTGATGGCCAACTACGGCATCGACGTCCCCATCGACGAGATCGCCCAGCTCGCCCAGGTCGGTGTCGGGACGGTCTACCGCAACTTTCCGACCAAGGGGGCGCTTTTCGAAGCACTGCTCATGGCTCGGCTCCGGCCGCTGCTCGTCGCGGCACGATCGGCGGCCGCTGCCGATGATCCGGGCGATGCATTCGTGACGTTCGTCCGCCGGCTGTCCGACGAGTTCGCGGACTTCAAGGCGCTCGCCGACGCGATGGCTGCATCAGGGATCGACCTCAGCGTCGCCAAGAACGAGATTTCGGGCGATCTGATCGCCGCCGTCACCGAGCTCCTCGAACGGGCTCAGCAAGCGGGACGGATCCGGCCGGACGTGACCATATCCGATGTGTCCGCGATGATGGCCGGTCTCGGCCACACGGATTCCTCGTTCATGGATCCCCCGCAGCGGCAACGATGTGTGGCGCTGGTCTGCGATTCGCTGCTCGTCGGCGCACGCAGTGTGCTCCCACAGGGTGAACCTGCCGCGCCGCCGCCGCCGGCAGGCGGCTGGCGCTGACGCTCCCGATCAGGAGCGGTTCTCGCTGCGTCTGAGTTCCCAGGCGAGACGGTCGATGGCGCGATGCTTGCCGATCGGGATCTGCAGGGACCGGTACTCGCCACCCGACCGAACCTTGAGGTCGATGAGCCAGGTGCCTCGCTCGCCGCGCGATAGCAGCACGTCATCGACGCGCATGACTGCTTGACCGGTAGGGGAGGCTTCAACCACGGGTCGTGCTGCGCGACGCTTGGTCATGATCATCCGTCCACTCGTGCGGGCTGCGGCTCGCGCGTGACCAGCCGATCCCGATGCTGCTGGTCCAGCCCATACGCCCTGTAGAGGAGCTCGATCGGGTGCACCGCCGTCACGCCGGTGCCGTGGGCGATCTGCCAGCGGCAGGTCTCGCTGTCGCAGGCGGCAAGATCGGATCCGGTGGCGGTGATGTCGGCGAAGAGGCGTTTGCCAACCGCCATCGCGATCTCGTACTTCTCCTTCTTGAGNNCGATCGTGAAGGCGCAGCAGGAATTCGCAGAGGTCGTACATCGACTCGCTCACGAGTTTGAGGTCCTCGTCCTCGATGCCGAGGATCTCGTGCGCCTCTCGCTTCAACATGAGGCCACAGCTGGTCGAATTCGACACGATGGGCAGTCCCGCGCGCGCGTGCGGGACCAGGCGGTCGACGAGGCGTCGCACATAGGTGCGTGCGGCGGGGAAGTTGCCGTTCGACTGCAGGGGAAGACCACAGCAGTCCTGCTGGGGAACGATCACGCGGAACCCGTTGTGTTCGAGGACCGCGACCACCATCTCGCCGAGCACCGGTTCGTAATAGTTGGTGCCGCAACCGTGGAAGTAGACGACCGCCGGTGCATCCGCGGGTCCGTGGTGGCTGCGTGACCGCCGCTGAAACGTCCTGCCGGCAAAGCTCGGCATTGGCGCATCGCGATGGATACCGATCATGCTCTGCACCATCGCGCGAACCGCGCGATTGTGGAGCGCCCAGTTGGCGAGGGGCGCGACCGGGGTCCCCAACCGGCCGACGACGGTTGGCCGGGCGATCATCTGATTGCGGAGCGGTACGCCCCGCTTTTCCCAGAGCTTCGCGCGCGCTCGCGAGTTGATCTCAGCGATCTTCACATCCTGAGGGCAGACCTGCGTGCAGATCCCGCAACCCGAGCAGTAGTCGACGGATGCATCTGAGGACGGTCCCGCGCCGCGATAGCGCTCCGCCTGCGGGCCGACGTACTTGGGCCCGGGGAACAGCGGGGTCACCTGGGACACGGGGCAGTAGGTCTCGCAGATCGTGCACTTGACGCAGTGATCGAGCGAGTCGCGGATGAGGTCGTTCATCGCACTGCCTCCGACACCGCCTGTGCCGCCGGCGCAAGGATGGCCCCAGCGGCCGCGTATCCGGTGGCGACGCTGATCCCCGTTCCCGACTTCTCCTTCCACGGAACCGCACCGCCGAGAATCGCACCTGCCGCGTGCAGGTTCGCGTACACAGGCTGTCCACTAGCATCGACCGGTCTGAGCAGATCGTCAGTGCCGACCCCCGCCGCGGAAAGCGGTTGCGCGTCGAAGTACGCGGGTGCGAAACGAACGCGATCGGTGTCCGGCACGCCGATCAACGGCAGATCGAACACGGTTTCGTGTGTCGCTCCGAACGAATCGAGCTCCAGCCCGCCGCTCGCGAATCCGCCGGAGGCAAGCACCACCGCATCGGTTGCATGCGAAATCGTGCCCGTGGCGTTGGCCACGTCAACGGCCTCAATGCGTTCGCCATTGGTGCGCGCGCCGACTGCCCTCACGCCGAGCACGATGCGTGTGCCGCCTGCCCGCAGTTCGTTCGCGAGCGCGTCGAACAGGCGGATGCCCGGTATCGACGGTGGCAGCGTCGAAACTTCGAAGACCTTTCGGTCCAGCCGCGTTTCGAGCTCCTGCCACGTCTCATCGGCTCTGCGCAGACCGAGCACCGCCGGCACGCCGATGCGCTCATCGGGCTCGACTCGATTCTCGAGCGCGGCGATCAGCCACTCACTCAGCTTCTCGGTGTCGAACTGTCCGGCGATCACACGGCCACTCATGTCGACTCGGCGGCCGGCCGGCAGCTCGAGCTCCAGTGCGCGGGCTGCGACCGCCGCGGGAAGACGCGCACGCACGAGGTTGTCCGCGATCAGGGTCGGGTGGAAATCCTTGAAGCCCTTGAAACCGACAAACACGAAGCGGCCCCCCGCCCTGAGATCGCCGCCGGACATCGTGCGTGGAGCAAGGGCCGAGGGCTTGGGCACCCCGAGCGCCGTCGGGAGCAGCAGGTTCTCCTCGAGGCCGCCCACGTAGCCCCGCGCGCCGGCGCGGGTGCTGAACCAGGCGAGCGCAGCGGCGAGTTGATGAGCCTCGATGTGTGCGTAGGGATGGTCGCGCGAGCCCGCGACCAGCGTTGCCAGTGAGCTCGCCGGAGTCTCGACGCGGGTCTCCCCAAGGTAGCCGAGCACGTCGACGGTTGCGGGAGCAAGGTGGGTCGCACCCACGCCTCGAGCGACCACGAGCACGCGTTGCCCGTGCTCGGTCAACCGAAGCGCCGCGGTGAGACCTGCGAGCCCGGCGCCGATGACCACGGTGTCGTAGCTCATACCGGCAGATGCTCCACGTCGAGGATGCCCTGAAAGATCCAGTCGTCGAGCCGCGCCTGCCGAAGCTGGTCGCCGTGCAGGATGGGATGAACCCCCTTCCACCGCTCCTCGAGAAAGTCGAGCAGCGTTCGATTGGCACCTTCCCGGTCGACATTCCCGCCCTGGTGCAGGATGCCGGCGGCCCGATAGATGCAGAACCCACCCTGACACGGCCCCATCGCCAGCCTCAAGAGACGGCGGATGTCGTCGAGGCTCGTCGTGTCGCTCTGCTTGATCGTGTCCTCGAGGCGACCTCTGGTGATCAACTCGCACTCGCAGATGATTTCCTCGGACTGGGGGACCGGCTCGCGCGCGGCCAGCCGGTGGCCGATCTGATAGAGCGTATGGCTCTCAGAGCCGGCGAGTGGCACGTCGGCAGTGCTGCAGGGGCGGAGGCCCCCGAGCTGCTCACAAGCCGCATCAACGGCGGCCTCCGCCATGAGGCGGAACGTGGTGGTCTTGCCGCCGGTGATGGTGAGGAAGCCCGCGACACCCTCGCGCGCTGAGTGGTCAAGCAGCGCATGCGAGCGGGTGACATCGCGGGTTTCCGCGACCTCAGTGGTGTCCTCGAAGAGCGGTCGGACACCAGCCCACGCGTGCAGCGCCCGCGCCTGGCGAAATCCGGGCACCAGCTTCTCCCCCTCATCGAGGAGCAGGTCGATATCGGCCTGCCGGATCTCGGTCTCGTCGGGATCCGGTACGAACACGTCGGTGGTGCCGATCACGCAGGCGGTGCGAAGCGGCAGCAGGATGTCTCCGTCCGCCGGACGCTTGCATCGATTGACACACGTGTGGACGAGACGGTGGTTCATCGCGATCATCAGGCCCATTCCTGCACGCACGTTGACTGTGCAATGAGCGAGTTTCGCGATCTGACCGGCCCAGGCACCGGCGGCGTTGACGACAACAGTTGCTCGAATTGCGAATTCCTCGCCGCTCCGCTCGCTGCGAACGTGCGCACCCACCACCCGGTCACCATCGACCTCGAGACCGAGCACCTTGTGATACGGAAGGATTCGGGCTCCGTGCTCCTCCGCCGAACGAGCGCAACCCCAGACCAGCTTCCATGGGTCCAGGGCCGCATCCGGGACCAGGAACGCACGCCTGATATCGGGGTTGACGCGGGGCTCACGGCGGAGCGCCTCCGCGACCGGGATCTCTTCAGCGGGGACGCCCGTCGCCTTGCAGCCCTCGAGGAAGAGGTCGCCGTACTCGGGGTCATCCCACGGGGTGGACACGAACAGTCCACCGGTGTCCTCAACGCAGTCCGCAGCGGTGACGCGAAGAATCCGGTTCTCGGCGATGCACTCCCGCGCGGCTGATGGATCCTTGACCGCATAGCGGCCACCCGAGTGGAGGAGGCCGTGAAATCGACCGGTGGTCCCGTCCGCAAGATCACGGCGCTCCACGAGGACGGTGGAGAACCCACGCAGCGCGGCGTCCCGCGCGACGCCGACGCCTGTCGAGCCGCCCCCGATGACGAGGACGTCAGCCTCGAGCGAGCTCATCGACGTGTTCTGCGTTGCCATTGGACTGAGCGTGCCGAGGCGGTGAGAACCGTTTGCTCGACCACCCGGGAAGTTCCGATCTAGCCCGGATGCGAATGCTCCTCCTCCTGGCCTTCTGCAAAGTCACCCTTGTTCTCGGGGAGCTCGGGATGGTGCTCCGTCTCCTCCTGACCCTCGGCGAAGCTGCCTTCGTGCGCGGGCTTGGCCTTCTCCTCACCGGTCGCGTAGTCCCCCTCTTCGTCCTCGCGCTCGGGGTGATGCTCGGTTGTCTCCTGCCCGGTGCCAAAGGAGCCCTGGTGCTCGTGCTCGTGCTCGTGCTCGTGCTGGTCCTCTCCGGGGACGCCTTCACCAGCCATGGTGGACCTCCTTGTAGCCTGACTCTCGCAAATTTCGGTCGCGTGGCAGCCCTCCGGGGGCCCGGGCAACGCCGACGATTGCGGCGCCGCCGGGCTCCCTCAGAGGACGAATTCCAGTCTGCTCCATCCGCCTCAGACGAGCGTCACTCCGCCCAGTCGAAGGTCCGAGTGACAGCCTTCTTCCAGAGCGCGTACTCCTTGTCGACGGCTGCCTTGTCCATGCTCGGGGTCCATTCCTTGTCCTTGCCCCAGTTCTCGCGAAGATCCTCCACCTGAGCCCAGAATCCGACCGCGAGGCCGGCGGCGTAGGCAGCACCCAGCGAGGTTGTCTCGGCGACGGTCGGACGCACCACCGGTACGCCGAGCACGTCCGACTGGAACTGCATCAGCGTGTCGTTGAAGACCATGCCACCGTCAACTTTGAGCGAGGTCAGCGCGACCCCGGAATCGGCGTTCATGGCGTCGACGATTTCACGTGTCTGCCATGCGGTCGCCTCGAGCGCCGCGCGCGCGATGTGTCCCTTGTTGACGTAGCGGGTCAGACCTGCGATCACACCTCGGGCGCTCGACTTCCAGTACGGGGCGTAGAGGCCTGAGAACGCCGGCACGAAATACGCGCCACCGTTGTCATCAACGGTCTTGGCCAGCACCTCGATGTCCGAGGACTTCTCGATCATGCCCAGGTTGTCACGCAACCACTGGACGAGCGCGCCGGTGATCGCGATGGAACCTTCGAGGCAGTAGGTCGCGTCAGCGCTGCCCATCTTGTAGGCGAGGGTCGTCAGCAGGCCGTTCTTCGACTGCACAGGTTTCGTGCCCGTGTTGAGCAGCAGGAAGTTGCCTGTGCCGTATGTGTTTTTCGCCTCGCCGACCGCGAAGCAGGTCTGCCCGAACAGGGCTGCTTGCTGATCGCCGAGGTCACCGGCGACGGGGACTCCGGCGAGCACTCCCTTGGCCGTTCCGTAGGTCTCGCTCGACGCCCGAATCGCGGGGAGCATGGACCGAGGTATGGTCATGGTGCTGAGGATCTCATCGTCCCAGTCGAGCGTCTCGAGATTCATGAGCATCGTCCGGCTCGCATTGGTCACGTCGGTGACATGCACGCCACCATCGGTCCCGCCGGTGAGCAGCCAGATGAGCCAGGCGTCGATGTTGCCGAAGGCGAGCTCGCCGTTCTCTGCCTTTGCGCGAGCTCCGTCAACGTTATCGAGGATCCACTTGACCTTCGGCCCCGAGAAGTAGGTTGCGAGCGGCAGCCCTACCTTGGTGCGGAAGCGGTCCTGGCCACCGTCCGCTGACAGCTGATCGACGATCTTGTCGGTCCGCGTGTCCTGCCAGACGATCGCGTTGTAGACGGGCTTTCCGGTACCGCGGTCCCAGACAACTGCCGTCTCACGCTGGTTGGTGATCCCCACGGCCGCGATGTCGCCGATTGCCACCTTGTCGAGTCCGGCCTTCACGACTTCCTGCGTGCGCTGCCAGATCTCGAGCGCGTCGTGTTCCACCCAGCCCGGCTTCGGGAAGATCTGCTCATGCTCCTTCTGATCGACAGAGACAACCTTGCCGCTGTGATCGAACACCATGAAACGCGTGCTGGTGGTGCCTTGATCGATTGCTGCTGCGTATTTCGCCATCAATAACTCCTTTCGCCCATATCTCGTTCGGAATCGCTCAGCGTTGTGCGATTTCTAGATGGGAAGTTGGTGCGCAACCAGAGCGCCGAGGATGCCGCCGACGATCGGCCCCACCACCGGTATCAGGGCGTACTCCCAGTCGGATGAGCCCTTACCGGGTATGGGGAGAAGGAAGTGCGCGATGCGCGGCATGAGGTCGCGGGCAGGGTTGATCGCGTAACCGGTCGGACCGCCCAACGAGAGGCCGATCGCGAAGACCAGCAGGCCGATGATGAGCGGGGCGAGTCCACCAACCAGGTGATTCCCGGACGAGGTGATCGCAACCACCCCGAAGACGAGCACGAAGGTCCCGATGACCTCGCTGATGAAGTTGAACGCCGGGTTGCGGATCGCCGGGCCCGTGCAGAAGACCGCGAGCTTCAGACCAGGATCCTCGGTCTCCTTCCAGTGGTGGCTGTAATGGACCCACACCAGGACCGCCCCGATGAACGCCCCCACCAGTTCACCGCCGATGTACGACGGAACGTTGGACCAGTCTGTGACGCCGATGACCGCCAACCCGAGCGTCACTGCGGGATTGAGGTGCGCGCCGTCGAACTGACCCACCGCGTAGACCGCCATCGCCACGGCCATCGCCCACCCGAAAGTGATCACGATCCAGCCGCTGTTCTCAGCCTTCGACTTGGACAGCAGCACGCCCGCGACGACGCCGTCCCCCAGAAGGATCAGTAGGCCTGTCCCTATGACCTCCGAGAAAAAGATGTGGCTCGGCATGAGTGCCTCCTCCTTGGCGATCTTCTACCCCTGATTGGGTGTGGGGACAGTACCCTCGTCCGTGGGGCATTGTCAATCACCTTTGGCAATGGCCCTTTTGCCCTATTAAGGAATTGCTAGGCTTAGGGCCCGTGCCCAAACCGATCCAATCCATCGAGCGAGCGTCCGCCGTCCTCCGCCTGCTCTCCGGGCGCACGCGCCGGCTCAGCCTGGCCGAGGTCGCAGGCGAGCTGGGGCTGCCGAAGGGGACCGTCTACGGCATCATGCGCACGCTCCTCTCGGTCGGTTTCGTGGAGCAGGACCCCGAGTCGGGTAAGTACCGCATCGGCGCCGCCCTGCTCCACCTGGGGAGCAGCTACCTCGACGGGAACGAGCTGCGCACCCGAGCGCTCAACTGGGCGGACTGGCTCGCGGCGCGCACCAACGAGAGCGTGCGTCTCGGCACGCTCCACGACGGTCAGGTGCTCCTGGTGCATCACGTGTTCCGTCCCGACAACAGCCCGCAGGTGCTCGAGGTTGGTGCACTGTTGCCCATGCACGCGACCGCGATGGGCAAGGTGTTGCTCGCCTACCACCCCTACCTGACGGCGGAGCTCAACGGAACACTGCAGCGGTTCACGAGTTGCACGATCACCGACTCGAAGCTGCTCGCCGTCGAGCTCGCGCATGTGCAGGAGCAGGGGTGGGCGTCATCTCTGGAAGAGCTCATCGAAGGCGAGACGTCATTCGCTGCACCGATACGCGATCGGCAGGGCGTCGCAGTCGGTGCCATCGCGATCTCTGGACCGACGGAACGACTCTGCGACGGCTCGCAGCCGCGTGCTGAACTGGTGTCGTACGTGCGCGAAGGAGCACGGACGATATCGCGCGACCTGGGAGCAGTTCCGTGGTGATGGTCACGCAGTATCAGCCGGTACGAGGGAGACGCTCTTGACACGCAATCTGCTGCGACTCATACTCGCGCCGCGGAGCGAGGGAGGATCTCACAGCGCGATGCACAGACATATCAGCTGCTCTCCAGCCGCACGGCAATCCGCATGGAGCAGCGTGCGTTGAGCGATAGATTCGTTGCCGCCATCGACCAGGGCACATCCTCCTCGCGATGCCTCGTCTTTGATCAACAGGGCCGCATCGTGTCGCTCAGCCAGAAGGAACACGAGCAGATATTTCCGCGACCGGGTTGGGTCGAGCATGATCCTCGCGAGATCCTGCGCAACGTCATCGAAGTGGTGCACGGCGCCCTCGATAGCGGCGGCCTCGATGTGCGCGACCTCGTCGCGGTCGGCATCGCAAACCAGCGTGAGACGACGGTCGTCTGGGATCCGCATACCGGCGAGCCCGTGCAGAACGCCATTGTGTGGCAGGACACGCGCACGGACGCCCTCTGCCGGAAGCTCGGCAGTGAGCACGGCCAGGACCGGTTCCGCGACCGGTGCGGACTGCCCCTCGCAACCTATTTCTCCGGACCGAAGGTGAGCTGGCTGCTGGACAGCGCTCCGGGATTGCGCCGGCGAGCCGAGGAGGGCGACCTTCTCTTCGGGACGATGGACAGCTGGCTCGTCTGGAACCTCACCGGGCGTCACGTCACCGACGTCACCAACGCCAGTCGAACCATGCTGATGAATCTCGAGACGCTCGACTGGGACGACACGCTGCTCGATGCGATCGGAGTCCCGCGTGCCATGCTGCCGGTGATCCAGCCCTCGTCGAAGATTTACGGCGAGGCCAACGACTCGCTCGGCGGCGTTCCCATCGCCGCGGCGCTCGGCGATCAGCAGGCGGCGCTCTTCGGTCAGACGTGCTTTTCGGCGGGCGAGGCGAAGTGCACCTACGGGACGGGGAGCTTCCTCCTCCTCAACACCGGGAGCCGGCCGGTGCTGTCGGGACATGGACTGATCACGACGGTGGGTTCGAAGATCGGGGACGAGCCCGCGACCTACGCGCTCGAAGGCTCGATCGCCGTCACCGGGGCGCTCGTCCAGTGGTTCCGCGACAAGGTGGGCTTGATCGGCAGCGCGCCCGAGGTCGAAACGCTCGCGCGGACCGTTGACGACAACGGGGGGATCTACTTCGTGCCCGCATTCTCCGGCTTGTTCGCACCTCACTGGCGTGGTGATGCCCGCGGTGTCATCGCCGGCCTCACCGGCTACGTCAACAAGGGCCATCTTGCCCGCGCGGTGCTCGAAGCGACTGCGTGGCAGACGCGCGAAGTTGTCGACGCGATGAACGCCGACTCGGGCATAGAGATGAGCTCGCTCAAAGCCGACGGCGGCATGACCGCGAACAACCTGCTGATGCAGTTTCTGGCAGATGTGCTCGGGGTGCCGGTGGTCCGCCCCAACGTCGCCGAGACCGTCTCGCTCGGTGCGGCATACGCCGCGGGCCTCGC
>PLDZ01000048.1:0-42895 GCA_003136295.1 Candidatus Dormiibacterota bacterium | reverse complement strand
GGTTGGGCAAGGATGATCAGCAGGATCATGCAGTTCTGGGTCAGCGTCTTCGACTTGCCCCAGGGGGTCGAGCTGACCACAACGCCCTGAGCGGCGGCCACCGATCGCAAACCGGTGATCAGGAACTCGCGTGCGGCGACGATGAGCACGACCCACGCCGGAAGCAGCGACTGCGTGGCCAGGATCACCAGAACGGTGATGACCAGCAGCTTGTCTGCAAGCGGATCGAGGAACTTGCCCAGCTCGGTCACGAGGTTGCGGCTTCGCGCGATCCGGCCGTCGAGCGTATCGGTCGCCGCAGCCGTCACATAGGCGACGGCGCTGATCTGGTAATGGTCGGTGAAATCGATCGCCAGAACGGCTCCGATGACCGGGACCAGGAGGATGCGCAGGATCGTCAGCTGGTTGGGGATCGTCATGTGCCGGGTCACCGCGTCAGTGTGCATCCCATCCCGTCCAACCGGTCAAAGGCATCGGTTTCGAATTGCATCTAGAATCGCGAGGTGAGCCTCCTGACCATTGCGATTTTGGGGGTCTCCGGGTACGTGCTCGGGAGTCTCCCATGGGGGTACTGGCTCTCGAGATTCTTCACCGGGAAGGACATCCGCCAGGTGGGGAGCAGGGGCACCGGGGCGGCGAATGTCTGGCGACACGCCGGGTTCAAGATGTTCTTCGCGGTCGCCCTGCTGGATATCGGCAAAGGGTCGGCGGCTGCGGCGCTCGGCCTGGCGGTGGGCGGCTCGTCAGGTGCGGTGGTTGCGGGGAGCGGCGCCCTGGTGGGCCACTGGCGGCCCCTGTTTCTCCGTTTCAGGCGCGGCGGCAAGATCGTGGCCACAACGGTCGGTGTCGCACTGGTGATCGCCCCGCTCGCATCCGTGGTCATGGCGGTGGTCTGGTGGATGGTGCTGCTGACCACCCGCTACACGTCTGTGGCGTCGATCGCGGCGTCGCTCTCGCTCCCGCCGCTTGTCGTCGCGTTCGGCGGCTCGTGGCCTGAGGTGCTCTTCACGGTTGGCGCCGCGGCCGCGATCATCGTGCTGCACCACGCGAATATCGAGCGGTTGCTGGCCGGCACCGAGAATCGGTTCACCCTGCGCTTGCCGGGAGGCCGGCGGCGGACTCGTGCGCCGGTCGCCGCGGCGGCCGCTGCGGATCGCACGCCACGCGCCCGCTGATGTAATCCAGGCAGGTCTCGGTCAGCCCGGATCGGAGTCAGCGAAGCCGGGGAGCGGCCGCGTGATCAGCCCCTGCTGAAGATACCAGCTGATGGTCCGGCGCATCGTCGATTCGATGGGGGTGTAGACGAGCCCGAGGTCGCGTGTCGCCGGGGTCCCGTCGTAGGCGGACCCCTCGAGCAGGGTGCGGACCATCTCGCGGCAGAAGCGCGTGGGTTTCCTGCGTGCGCGCGCCACGAGCTCGATGCCGGCAGCCGCCGCGAGGGCGAGACCTGGGGGGAGGAACCGAGGAGGATCCTCGAGCCCGGTGAGCCTGGACAGGAGCGCAAGGCCACTGCGCAGTGTCATCGACGCACCGCACAACAGATATCGCTGACCGGCCACGCCGCGCTCTTCAGCAAGCAGGTGGCCCCGGGTGCAGTCGGCGATGTCGATGACGTTGAGTGGTCCGTCGACCGCAGCGGGGAGCTTGCCGTTGAGGTAGCCGATCAGCAGGCGGGCCGTCCCGCTGGTTCGTCCCGGGCCCTGCACCGATGCAGGGTTGACAGACACGACATCGAGCCCGGTGCTCGCCGCGGCGTCCATGACCCCCCGTTCCGCCTCGTATTTCGACCGCGCGTAGTTGGAGAGAAACCGGCGCGTGCCGAGCGGACCAGCGCCCCCATCGTCGGACGCGATGTCGAGGGTCGCTGCCGACGATGTGTAGACCACCCTGCCGACACCGGCTGCCGCGGCGGCGAGGACCACCTCGCGCGAGCCGGCGACGTTGACCTCGAACATCGGGCTCGGATCCGGCAGGCAGAACGCGTTCACCCCGGCCGCGTGGTAGACGACATCGCAACCCACGAAGCCCGCTTCGAGCGAAGCCCGGTCGCGGAGATCGCCTCGAACCGGTTCGGCGCCGAGTGCCGCGAGTCGCTCGGCGGCCGCGTCAGAGCGCGCGAGGGCTCGGACCGGACGTCCGCCGGCAGCCAGCTCCTCCACGATCGCTCTCCCGAGGAAGCCGCTCGCACCCGTCACAAAAGCTCTTCCGGCCATGCACGCGGAGCCTACGCCGTCGCCTCGAGCAGCCACTCCGCCGGGCCGCAAACCGACTCAGCGAACGGGTTCGGACCATCTCAACAAAACCATTGACATCCCCCTCGTCAAAAGAGTAATTTCCGACCAACGTTCGATAATGTCGAATAACAGGAGTGTCGAGCCATGGCCACAGCCACCAGGCGCATGCGGAAAATCATCAACGAACCGGACCAGGTGGTCAAAGAATCGCTCGCCGGGCTCGCCGCCTCCGTACCTGACATCCTCCGGTATGACGTCGCGAACCAGATCCTGGTTCGGGCTGATGCCCCGGTCAAGGGCAAGGTCGCGCTGATCTCGGGTGGTGGGTCCGGGCACGAGCCGCTCCATGGTGGCTTCGTCGGCGTCGGCATGCTCGACGCGGCGTGCCCCGGCGAGGTCTTCACCTCTCCGGTCCCCGATCAGATGCTCGCCGCCACCAAGGCTGTGGACGGTGGTGCCGGCGTCATCCACATCGTCAAGAACTACACGGGTGACGTCCTCAACTTCAAGATGGCGGCCGACGAAGCTGCCGACGAGGGGATCAAGGTCGAGGCGATCGTGATCGACGACGATGTCGCCGTCCAGGATTCGCTGTACACCGCCGGCCGTCGTGGTGTCGGCGCGACGGTGCTCGCCGAGAAGATCGGAGGCGCAGCCGCGGAACGCGGCGACTCGCTCGAGGCCGTGGTGAGCGTCATCCGTCAGGTCAACGAACGCGGGCGCTCCTTCGGCATCGCGCTGTCCTCGTGCATCCCTCCGGCATCGGGCAAGCCGATCTTCGACCTCCCCGAGGGCGAGATGGAAGTGGGCATCGGCATTCACGGAGAGCCGGGGCGCCGTCGCGCGCCGCTCGGCAGCGCGGCTGAGATCGCGGACATCATGGTCGAGGCGGTGACGTCCGACCTTGCTGCCAAGCCTGGCTCAAACGTGCTCGCCTTCGTCAACGGCATGGGCGGCACACCGCTGCTCGAGCTCTACCTGCTCTACGGTGAAGTGGAGAAGCGGTTGCGGGCCGTAGGACTGACACCCGTGCGCAATCTCGTCGGCAGTTACATCACGTCGCTCGAGATGGCAGGGGCATCGTTGACTGTCCTCGAGCTCGACGAGCAGCTCACCGCGCTCTGGGACGCACCCGTGCACACTGCAGCACTTCGCTGGGGAGGCTGATGCTATCGTGGCGGTCGCTATAGCAATGGATGCGCAGACCGTCACCGCGTGGATGAACGAAATCGCCGCATCAGTCCGCGCCGAGCGGGACTACCTGGTCCAGCTCGACGCGGCGATCGGCGATGGTGACCACGGCATCAACCTGAATCGTGGATTCGACGCCGTGGCGCTGGCGTTGAGCACCGAACCGGACGGCACACCGGGCAAGCTGTTGATTCTCTCGGGGAAGACGCTCGTGTCCACCGTCGGGGGTGCGAGCGGTCCACTATGGGGGTCGGCGCTGCGCAAGGCGGGGCGTGCGCTGGGGGACGGACCGACCTTCGACCTTGCGCAACTCGTCGAGGCGATGGCTGCGGCGTTGGCGTCGATCCAGGACCTGGGGGCAGCGGTGCCGGGTGACAAGACGATGGTTGACGCGCTGGAGCCCGCCGTGGCCTCGATGCGCGAAGGGCTTGCTCGGGGCGCGTCGAGCGGGGAGATGCTCCGCTCCGCTTCGGAGGCGGCGGAGGCAGGCATGCGCGCCACGATCCCCATGCAGGCGCGCAAGGGTCGCGCGTCGTACCTCGGCGAACGCTCCATCGGCCATCAGGATCCCGGAGCGACCTCAACCGCGATGATCATTCGCGCCCTGGAACGGACGGTAGCGAGCACTCCTTAAATGACCGAGCGAGTGCTCGCTGGCGTTCCGGCGTCACCGGGGACAGCGTTCGGAGAGGTCCGGCACCTGGATGCCGGCGACGAGATCGACGCGACCATCCTCGACGAGGCCGCGCGACCCGCAGCGGCGAAACGAGCCCTCGAAGCGCTGGCCCGATCGGCACACGAGCTCGAGGACCTCGCGGCGACTCTTCGAGCTGAAGGCCGGACCGGAGAGGCCGACATTCTGGATGCCGGGATGATGATGGCCGAGGACCCGGTGCTCGTCGAGGCGGTCGAGAGCGCCGTGCTCGCGCGGGGCCTGCCTGCCGCCAGCGCGATTCGTGTCGAGGTGGAGGCGATCGCAGCGCAACTCGACATGATTGGGGATCCCGAGCTTGCCGCCCGGGCAGCCGATGTCAGGAGCCTCGCTCGCCGTGCGTCCCGCCTCGCGCACGGCGACGCGGCGCCAGCCGATCGGAGCACGGACCGCGACGCGATTCTGGTCGCGTCCGACCTTGGGCCGGCGGACGTGATCGAGCTCGACGGCGAGGTGCGCGGTATCGCCCTGGCGGTCGGAGGTGTCACCGGCCACGCCGCGATCGTTGCCCGCGGATTAGGCCTGCCAATGGTCGTCGGCGTGGGACAGGATCTCCTCTCGCTGGCAGAAGGCGAGCTCTGCATCGTCGACGGGGACCGGAGCGTGGTCATCGCATCGCCGGATCAGGAGCACGTCGACACCGTGCGGCAGGCGATGGTGGCCGTACGCGAGTCGCGAGCTCGAGCCGTGGCGGCGCGAGCCCTCCCTACGGTCACCCGCGACGGCCGCGCAGTTCGGGTCCTCGCCAACGCCGCCACGCCGACAGAGGTGCGTGCAGCGCTGGAGGCGGGGGCTGACGGGGTTGGCCTCCTGCGCACGGAGCTCGCCTTTTTGGAGGCGCAGCACTGGCCGACCGTTGCCGAACACCGTCGCTCCCTCAACCCCACGCTGTCCCAGCTCAAAGGACTGACCGCGACCGTTCGCCTCCTGGATTTCGGCGGCGATAAAACGCCCCCCTTTCTTAAAGGAGTGTATGGACGAGGGATCGAGCTCCTCCTGGACGACACAGACGCGCTCTCCTGGCAGCTGGAGGCGATCCTCGACACTGGCGACGAGACCGAGCTCCGCATCCTGATTCCGATGGTGACCGAGCCCAGTCAGGTACGTGCCGTCCGGGCCGCCATCGAACCGATCGCTGCCCGCAGAGGGAATCGTGTCCCACTCATGGCCGCGATGGTCGAGGTTCCCGCGGCCGCCGTGATGGCGGATCGCATTGCTCCCGAGGTGGGGATGTTCAGCATCGGCACCAACGACCTGACCAGCTTCCAGCTCGGCATCGACCGAACCCGGCCGGGCGGCTCGCCGGCACACCATCCGGCGGTGCTCCAGCTGGTCGCCGACACTGTTGACGCCGCTCGGGCCGCCGGCATTCCCGTCGAGGTTTGCGGCGAGGCTGCGTCGAATCCGTTGGTGATGCCGCTCCTCGTCGGGTTGGGGATCGATGAGCTCAGTGTCGGCGCCGCCGCGGTCGCGCGGGTTCGAGCATGGGTGCGCGCGCTGGACTACGGCGAGGCGTCGCGAATCGCACGCCGCGCGCTCAACGCGGAGTCCGCGGCTGAGGTGGAGTCGTTGGAGCGCCCGCTGCGCCTGCTACTCGACGACGCCGGCTAGACACTCCGCGAGCGCGTCGAGCGCAGCGGTGGCATCCTCACCATCGGCGCGCACGATCAGGACGGTGCCGGCGGTGGCGCCGAGACCGAGGACGCTGAGGATGCTCTTGGCGTCCGCCTCACGCCCGTTGGCGGCGACGACGATCTTCGCTCGGAAGCGCATCGCGGTACGGACGAACAGGGCTGCAGGACGAGCGTGGAGCGCGACACCGTCCGGCAGCGTCATCGTTGCCTCAGAGCTTGCGAGCATCGCGCGCCTCCTCGGCTGCCCGCGCCACCTCATCCAGCGGCGCCCCCGACGACGCAACCACCGCAGCCGCCACCGCGCCTTCAACGAAGGGAGCGTCGACGAGGCGGACATGGCCGTTGCCGTTTCCATCGAGCACATCGCGCACGGTGAGAATCGCGCTGCCCAGGTCGCAGAGCAGGAGCACGCCGTCACCCTGGTCGGCTCGCTCGATCGCTGCGCGAACGAGTGTGTCTGACGTGCCGAGACCGCCGCTCTGATCACCACCGGCCGGCTCGATATGCACGTCCGGTCCCGCCATCTGACCGGCGAGAAGGGTCAGCCCCGCAGCCAACTGGGGGCTATGTGAGACCAGCACAATCCCGACGGCCACGACTTCCCTCGCTGTCACGCGGTCGATTCAGAATTCCGACTAGTCTACATCCTCGACCATAATTCAGCAATGCCGAATAGCCGGCGACCCACGAGCATCCAGTCCGTCGATCGCGCTGCCGCAATCCTCAAGGCGCTCGCGGGCGGTCCGGGAAGGTTGGGCGTCAGCGAACTTGCCGAGCGCCTCGGCCTGGCGCGGCCGACGGTGCACGGACTCCTGCAGACCCTGCTGGCTCAAGGATTTGTCGAGCAGGACCGGGTCTCAGAGAAGTACCAGCTCGGGGCAGGCCTGCTCCAACTCGGTTACTCATATCTCGACGTCAACGAGCTGCGATCGCGCTCGATCACGTACGCCGCCCAGCTTGCAGTGCGCACGAAATTCGCAGTCCGAGTCGGTGTCATGCACGGCCCAACCGCGGTGGTCGTGCATCACGTATTTCGTCCCGACGCGACCCTGCAGATTCTCGAGGTGGGATCGCAGCTCCCGCTGCACGCCAGCGCTCTCGGCAAGGCGCTCCTCGCATTCGCGCCGAGCGACATCATCGACAACCTGCTGTCGGCGCCACTGGAGCGGTTGACGAAACGAACACCGAATGCCGCGGCACTGCGCATCCATCTCAACACCATCCGTCTCCAGGCGATCGCCACCGAGCGCGACGAGGCGGTGCTCGGCGAATCCAGCATCGCAGCGCCGATTTTCGATCGCAACAGCAATGCTGTCGGCGCCATCGCGGTGGTCGGCGACACCGAGCGCGTGTTCCCTCGTGGACCGGCCCACGGACTCTTCATGGCGGTGGTCGAGGCTGCGCGCGGGGTGTCGAGAGAGCTCGGCGCCGCACGGTGGCCGTTCGCCGGATAGGCCGACGCCGGTCTCCGCGTCGAGGAGAACGAGAGACTGCAAGCGTCCAGCTCCGCTATTGACCCGCTGCGCCCTCAGCTCCGGGACCTGCTGGAGGGACACGTTGGCGTGCCGGCCCTCGGGATCCCGGAGCACGGCCCAGCCCTCCTCGGGCGGATCCCGCGGGGCGTAGTCGAGCGCGGCGGTCCAGAACGCGTACATGGCGGCGAAGTCGTTGCAATCGATCACCACTGATCCGACGTACATGTGGAATCCCCCTGAGACACGTTGCTCACGAAGTCGACAGGCTATGGCGTCCATGATGCGACCGTTATCCAACCGCGATAGGGGATGAGCAATGCTCGCGATCGACGTCAGGGACAGTGACATCATGGAGACCACGCAACATCGCCAGGGCGGCGTCGCGCGCATGCTCGCCGCACTCCAGGAGGCGGGCCTCCGGGTCATCCGCATCGAGCCGCGAACCAATGAGAGCGGGATGTACCGAGTGACGCTCACCGACAGCCCCGAGCTGGCGGTCCGGATCCTCGAGGCAATCCGTCGCCGGGTGAGCCCCTCGGTGTCGACCGCCGCCGGGTAGCAAGCCGCCCAGAAGCCCTCTCGCGCTACGCTGACCGCGTCCGATTGTCTGGCTGAGGATCCACGAACGATCAACGAACACGGTTGAGCGAAGCTTCTGTCAATCCCGGTTGGATCCGGCGCCTGTGGAGCTACATGCTCCGGCATCGGCGAGACGTCGTGCTGTCAGTCGGTGCCGCGGTGCTGGGCAGCGTGTGTCAGACCGCCGTTCCGTTGGTCGCCCGCCAGATCGTTGACGGCGTCATTCTCAGCCGCAGCTCGGCGTTGTGGCCGTGGCTCCTCCTCTTGGTGGGACTCGCGGCCGCAAGCTTCGCTTTCGCCTACGTCCGCCGCTATCGCGGGGGGCGGGTCGCCCTGGAAGTGCAGTACGACCTGCGCAACGCCATGCACGACCATCTGCAGTCACTGGACTTCGACAACCTGGGGCGCATGCCGACCGGCCAGCTGGTCGCTCGCGCGAACTCCGATTCGACCCTGGTCCAGGGGCTCCTGAGCTTCTTCCCGATCATGAGCAGCAACATCCTGCTGCTGCTGCTATCCCTCGGGGTGATGCTCTATCTCTCGCCTCTGCTGGCCCTGGTGAGCGTCGTGGTCGCGCCGAGCCTGCTCATCGTCTCGTACCGGATGCGCTGGCGCATCTTCCCGGCAACGTGGGATGGGCAGCAGCGAGAAGGTGACCTGGTCCAGATCGTCGACGAGGACCTCAACGGCGTCCGCGTGGTCAAGGCCTTCGGGCAGGAGCAGCGCGAGCTCGAACGAGTCGCAGCCGCCGCTCAGACCCTATACGGGTCGCAGATGCGAGCCGTGCGCCTGCAGTCGCGATACCAGCCACTCCTCGAGGCGATCCCCCTGTTCGCGCAGGTGGCCATCCTTGCCCTCGGTGGCTGGCTGGCGCTCCAGCATCAGATCACCCTCGGCACCTTCCTGGCGTTCTCGACGTACGTCACGCAGCTCATGGCGCCGGCGCGTCAGCTCGCGGGCGTCCTGACCATTGGCCAGCAGGCTCGGGCAGGGCTCGAACGCATCTTCCAGCTCCTCGACCTGCCGGCTGCCATTGCCGACGCACCCGACGCGGTCGACCTCCCCGAACTCGCCGGTGAGATCACGTTCTCGAACGTCCACTTCCGGTATGGCGATGCTGATCCGGTGCTCAGAGGTGTCGATCTGCACGTCGCCGCGGGTGAACGCGTCGCCGTGGTCGGCCCGAGTGGGAGCGGCAAGTCGACGCTGGCGATGCTCATCCCTCGGTTCTACGACCCGACCGACGGAGCAGTCCTCGTTGACGGGTATGACCTGCGCGACGTCACGCTGCGATCGCTGCGGCGTCAGGTGGGTGTCGTCTTCGAGGACAGCTTCCTGTTCTCCGACTCGGTGCGGGCCAACATCGCATACGGACGGCCCGACGCGACCGACTCACAGATCGAGGCTGCCGCCCGCGCCGCTCAGGCACACGACTTCATCGAGGAGTTGCCGCGCGGGTACGACACCGCGATCGGTGAGCGCGGTCTGACGCTGTCGGGAGGTCAGCGCCAGCGTATAGCGCTCGCTCGGGCGATCCTCTATGACCCGCGCATCCTCATCCTCGATGACGCCACGAGCGCGATCGACGCGAGGATCGAGGCGTCGGTGCACGAGGCGCTCCGCGGTGTCATGGCGGGTCGCACGACGCTGCTGATCGCGCACCGGCAGTCCACGCTGCATCTGGCCGACAGGATCGTGGTGCTCGACGGTGGGGTCGTCGTCGAACAGGGCACCCATGTCGAGCTCACCGCCAGGAGTGGCCTGTACCGGACGCTGGTGTCGGGGCTCGAGGAGCTCGACGCAGCGAAGGCCGGCGATTCCATCGAGGCGCTCGCGACGATCACGACAACCGGAGTGGACGGCATCACCACCGCGGCGTGGGCCGGCGACGGGGCGCGATCCGGCAACCGGACCTCTACGACGACCTTCGGTGCGCCGACGCTGGGCCCCGGGCTCGGCGGTGGCGGGTCCGGCTGGCGGCTCAACCTGGCTCCAAGTCCCGAATTGCTCGCCCGCGTCGCTCGTCTGCGCCCGGTGCGCGATGTTGCTGCGGTCGACCTCGAGCGGGAGTCGCGTCCGGACAGGAACTTCAGCCTGCTACGGCTTCTGCGTGAGTTCCGATGGCCGCTGCTGCTCGGACTGCTCTTTGTCGTGGTCGACGGATTGATGACCCTTGCCGGCCCAGTTCTCGTCAAGACCGGGCTCGACAATGGCGTCTCGAGGGGGTCGTCGGTCGTCCTCTTCGCAGCAGCCGGAGTTTTTCTCCTGGTGACTCTCGTCGACCTCATCGACGAGATCGCCGAAACGTTCGTCACGGGACGCGCCGCGCAGCGAATCATGCTTTCGCTTCGCGTCCGCATCTGGGCGCAGTTGCAACGTCTATCACTCGACTACTACGAGCGCGAGATGGCCGGCCGGATCATGACGCGCATGACCACCGACGTCGACCAGTTCGAATCACTGATCGAGAACGGTCTGCTCTCGGCGCTCGTGTCGATTGTCACGTTCGTCGGCGTCGGCGTGGCCCTCGTGGTGATCAACACGGAGCTTGGCCTCTGGACACTCTCGGTGGTGATCCCGCTGGCAGTTGCGACGGTCCTCTTCCGCCAGAAGGCGGCGCGTCTCTACAGCATCTCGCGCGAACGCATCGCCATTGTGAACGCCGATTTCCAGGAGAGCCTCTCGGGTGTGCGCGAGTCGCAGGCGTTCGTCCACGAAGGTGCAGCGATGGCGCAGTTTCACCGGCTTGGTCGCTCGTATCTCGACACGCGCGTCGCCGCTCAGCGATTGGTTGCGACGTACTTCCCCTTCGTCCAGTTCATGGCGGCAGTCGCCGACGCGATCGTGCTCGGGGTCGGGGCGCGGCTGATCCAAACGGGGCACCTGACCTCCGGGGCGCTGATCGCGTTCCTGCTGTACATCGATCTGTTCTTCTCGCCGATTCAGCAGCTGTCGCAGGTCTTCGATGCGTGGCAGCAGACGCGCGTCTCGGTGGGACGTATCGCCGAACTGATGCAGCTTGAATCGCTCACGCCCGACCCGGTGGTGCCCGAGTTTCCGGGCCGGTTTCACGGCGATCTTGGTCTGCACCACGTGCGCTTTTCCTATCCCGTTGCGGTCAACCGTCCGGGTTTCGAGGGAGCCCGTCCGGTCGACCGGCGTGGACCCAAGGATCCGCGCCTGCTGGAATCGCGGGACGCAAACTGGCGCAAGCCGCCGGAGGCGCTCCGGGGTATCGATCTGCGGATCGGGGCGGGGGAGACCGTCGCGCTCGTCGGCGAGACCGGCGCGGGCAAATCGACGGTCATGAAGCTCCTGGCACGTTTCTACGATCCGGACGAGGGGAGCGTCGAGGTCGATGGGCACGACCTCCGCGCGATCGATCTCCACGAGTTCCGCCACCAACTCGGCTATGTGCCGCAGGAGGCATTCCTGTTCTCAGGCACGATCCGCGACAACATCGCCTACGGACGGCCGGAGGCGAGTGACGCACAGGTCGAGGCGGCGGCACATGCGGTCGGCGCGCACGAGTTCATCGCCCGCCTCTCCGGCGGATACCACCATGAGCTGACCGAGCGCGGACGATCGCTCTCGTCCGGTCAGCGCCAGCTCATCGCGCTGGCTCGCGCGGAGCTCGTCGACCCCGTGGTGCTTCTCCTCGATGAGGCCACCTCGAACCTCGACCTCGTGACCGAGGCGCATGTCGCAGCCGCGATGCAGAGGGTGTCCCATGGACGCACGACTGTGGTGATCGCCCACCGCCTGCAGACCGCGAGAGCAGCGGATCGGATCATTGTCCTGCACAGTGGGCAGGTGGTCGAGGCGGGGACCCACGTTGAGCTCATCTCGCTGGGTGGCAGGTACGCCGCAATGTGGAATGTGTTCGAGGGTCCCTCGAGAGTGACCTCTACGCGGCGATCTGCAGTGCCTCGTCAATGAACGCCAGGAGCCGGCCCTTCGACATGAACCCGATCACCTGACGCACCGGTTTGCCGTCGACGAACAGCAACAGCGTGGGCAGCGACATCACGCCATATCGCCCTTGCGTCACCGGATTCGCATCGACGTCGACGGTGAGCACGCGCAGGTGGCTCGCCCGCTGGTCGGCGACCTCATCGAGTATGGGAGCAAGCATCCGGCACGGTGGACACCACTCCGCACCGAACTCGACGAGGACGGGGGTGCCGGATGCGAGCACGTCGGTGTCGAATGCTGCATCGTCGACGCTCTTGACCATGGGGACTCTCCTGATCACTGGCGAGTGGTGACCGCCTTGTAGGCGGCGCAATTCGAGAAGGCGTGTGTGGCGCTTCGTGCCCGTGAACGGCGGCCACGGGCAGGTGGAGGTGGGTTGTGGTCCTCGGCCGCGTACCGATTCCACACCGATTGACGGGACATCCCGATGCGGTCGGCGATGTCCTGCCAGCTCATGCCCTCTGCGCGAGCCGCGAGGACTGTGGACGCCCGTCGCGAGCCGACCAACACCGCCACCGAACGCAGCGCCACGAGGCGGTCCGGGGTCGACAGTGCGTTGAGCGCCGCCAGCACGCTTGCCACAGCGGCATCTGCGTTCGGCGTCGAGGTTGCGTAGGCCATATGTCAACTATACCTGACATATCGAACCGGGGAGCGCCGGGGAACGAGACGTCAGGTCCGCCTGGAACCTGCAGCATGGTCGCGCGCTGCGCTGATCGGGCGACCGAGCACGATCAGCGATCGTGGCTGCAGCGGGACCTCATCGCCCGCGTGATGCACGGTCGATCCGCGGTGGCCTTCCGGGTCATCCGTGTCAATGACCAGGGTCCACCCGCCCGTCCAGCCCGACGGCATCGTCCAGGTGATCGGGACGTCGCCGCTGTGGAGCAGGATCATGAGGGAGTCTCCGACGATGCGGTGACCCCGGGCGTCGCGGTCGGGAATTCCCTCGCCGTTGAGGATCATGCCGATGGAGCGCTCGCCGTCGTTGTCCCAGTCGGAATCGGTGAATTCCTCACCGTTGGGCAGCAGCCAGATGATGTCCTTGCGCCCCGAGCGTCTGATTGCCTCGCCTGAGAAGAACCGCTTCCGTCGCAGCACCGGCTGCTCGCGGCGAAACGCGACGACGCGCTGCACGAACCGCAGCATCACCTCGTCGATGTCCGTCCAGTCGAGCCACGACAGCTCGTTGTCCTGACAGTACGCATTGTTGTTGCCCCGCTGCGTACGGCCGATCTCGTCGCCGCCGCAGATCATCGGGCAACCCTGCGAGAGGAGCACGGTGGCGACCAGATTGCGGCGCTGACGGGCGCGCAGGGCGGTGATTGCCGGGTCGTCGGTCTCACCCTCGACGCCGCAATTCCACGACCGATTGTCGTTGGCACCGTCGTCATTGCCGTCGCCGTTCGCCTGGTTGCGCTTGTCGTTGTAGGTGACGAGGTCGCGAAGCGTGAACCCGTCATGGGCAGTGACGAAGTTGATGCTTGCCCACGGCTGGCGACCATCCCATTGATAGAGACTGCTCGATCCCGTGAGGCAGTTGGCGATGTCGCGCACCCCACCCGCTTCGCCGCGCCAGAAATCGCGGACCGTGTCTCGATAGGCACCGTTCCACTCGGCCCACCGCACCGGGAAGTTGCCGACGTGATATCCACCCTCGCCAACATCCCACGGCTCCGCGACCAGCTTGACGCGAGACAGCACCGGGTCCTGGTGGATGATGTCGAAGAACGCCGAGAGCCGGTCGACGTCATAGAACTGGCGCGCGAGGGCGGCGGCGAGATCGAACCGGAACCCGTCGACGTGCATTTCCGTCACCCAGTATCGGAGGCTGTCGGTGATCAGCTGCAGCGTGATCGGGCTGCTGACGTTGAGGCTGTTGCCGGTTCCGGTCACATCGAAGTAGAAACGTGGCTCGTCCTCGACGAGCCGGTAGTAGGACGGGTTGTCGATGCCCCGAAAACTCAGCGTGGGGCCGAGATGATTGCCCTCACCCGTGTGGTTGTACACGACATCCAGGATCACCTCGAGACCGGCGGCGTGCAGGGCACGGACCATTGCTTTGAACTCGCGGACCTGGTCGCCATTGCCACCACCGGCCGAGTAGCGGCTTTCGGGCGAAAAATATCCGACCGAGTCGTAGCCCCAGTAATTCACCAGCCCGCGATCGATGAGGTGGCCCGCGTCGACGAAGTGGTGCACCGGCATGAGCTCCACGGCGGTGATGCCGAGTTGCTGCAGATACTCGAGCGAACTCGGATGCGCGAGCCCTGCGTATGTCCCGCGAAGCTCCTCGGGGATGTCGGGGTTGCGCATGGTGAAGCCCTTCACGTGGAGCTCGTATATCACCGTGTCTGCCCACGCCGTCTCCGGCCGGCGGTCATCGCCCCAGGGGAAGGCCTTGTCGACGACCACGCTTTTCGGCATCGCGGCAGCCGAGTCGATGTGACTCGCGTCGAGATCGTCGCCATCGAACGAGTAGCCGTACAGTGCCGGGCCGTGTTCGAATCGTCCGGAGATCGCCAGTGCGTAGGGATCCAGGAGGAGCTTGCGCGGGTTGTGGCGCAGACCGCGCAGTGGGACGTACGGCCCGTGAACGCGCAGGCCGTACCGCTGACCGGGGCGCACCTGGTCCACGTATCCATGCCAGACGAGGTCGGTGCGCTCCTGGAGCTCGTATGTGGCACTCTCGGCACCATCGTCCGTGAAGAGCACGACCTCCACCGCCTCCGCCGACGCCGAATACACCGCGAAATTCGTGCCTTCGCCATCCCAGGTCGCGCCGAGTGGTGCCTCGCTTCCTGGCCACGCCTGATGACGTGGGGTCGTCCGGCTTCCCGTGCGCCGTCTAGGAGCGGTCATCGCGATTCCACGAGCGCGCGTTTCGGTGGTGCTGTACGGCCGAAGTTGATAGGCTTACCTTCATACATGTTGATAGTGCTACTGATAGTACAGAGATTGATCGCATACGGGCGGCAACGGTGAGGACTGATCCTCGCGCCACCTACCGGGTGCAGCTGCGCGAGGAGTTCGACTTTGACGATGCCGCGGCCATCGTCCCCTATCTCGAGGAGTTGGGGATTTCGCACCTCTACTGCTCACCGTACATGGAGGCGGTGGCGCACAGTCCTCACGGCTATGACGTCGTCGACCCGGCGCGGGTGAGCGCCGAGCTCGGTGGGGACGCCGGGCTTCGCCGGCTCGACGCCGCCTTGCGCAGCGCCCGGATGGGGCAAGTTCTCGACGTGGTTCCCAATCACATGTGCATCACCGAGCGCGCGAATCGCTGGTGGTGGGATGTCCTCCGTACGGGGCGTGAGAGTCCGTACGCTCGATTCTTCGATATCGACTGGGATGCCCCGGCGCTGCACGAGCGAGTCCTTCTTCCGGTGCTCGGCGCGCCTCGCACCGAGCTGCTTGCGGACGGCGATCTGGAGGTGGTCAGGGCATCGGATGGAGCGTTCGAGCTCCACTACGCGAGCAGTGCGTTTCCGCTCGCACCCGGGACGGCGCTCGGCTCGGGCCCGGTGTCTCTCGAGACGCTCGACGCACAGCACTACATCCTCGAGGACTCGAGGACGGGATCTGCTCATCTCAACTACCGCCGGTTCTTCGACGTGACCTCACTTGCCGGCGTGCGCGTTGAGGTCGACTCGGTGTTCGACGCGGTGCTCACGCGCGCGCTCGAGCTTGTGGCGGACGGCACCGTGGACGGCCTGCGCGTCGATCACATCGATGGGCTCCGCGATCCATTCACCTTCGCATTCCGCCTGCGTGCTGAAGCCCCAGGGGCGTGGCTGGTCGCTGAGAAGATCCTCGCGACCGCGGAGCATCTGCCCAACGACTGGCCGATCGACGGAACGACGGGCTACGAGTTCGGCGCTCTGATGACCTCGCTCCTGGTCCATCCCGAGGGCGTTGCGGCACTCTCCGACTGCTACCGCGAGTTCACCGGCGACGACGACGACTTCCACGCACACTCGCATCGAGCCCGGCGGGAGGTGTTCGAGGATCTCCTCAGCGCCGAGCTCGGCCGGCTCACTCGTGTCGCAAAAGCGGCCGGCATCGGCGAGGCCCGGGCTGAGCTCGTCGAGCTCATGGCGGGGATGCCGCGATATCGAGTCTATCCGCGAGCGGACGACCAGTTGAGCGTCGATGAGGAACACGCGATCGACGTTGCGGAACGCAGTGCGCGTGTGTCGGGACGGTGCGATGAGGCTCGTCTCGGCGCCATTCTCGCGGTGCTTCGTGGAGCGATCGATGACAGCCCGGCGCGCCGCGAACTTCGCGAGCGGTTTCAGCAGGTCGCCGGTGCGGTGATGGCCAAGGGCGTCGAGGACACCGCCTTCTACCGCTATGTCCGGCTTGTCGCGCTCAATGAGGTCGGTTCGGATCCGGACCGGATGGCCGGTCTCGACGAATTCCATGCAACGTGCATCCAGAGCGCGCAGGAGCATCCCTTGACATTGCTGGCCACGACCACGCACGACACCAAACGCGCTGAGGATGCGCGCCTGCGTGTGGGAATGCTCTCGGAGATCCCGGATCGCTGGCGCGAGACCGTCGAGCGCCTCGACGCGATCGCGGTACGCCACCGGGGCGTGCTTTCCCCATCACGCCGCGCCGAATACCTCTTCTATCAAACGCTGGTGGCGGCCCATCCACTGGACGCCGAGCGCGCGTGGGCGTACATGCTCAAAGCCGCTCGTGAATCGAAGCTCGAGACCACCTGGATCCAACCGGATCAACAGTACGAATCGGGACTCGAGGATTTTGTGCGCGGGATGCTCGCTGACCCGGACGTCGACACCGAGATCAGCGCGCTGGTCGAAGCGATGACGCCAGAGTGGCAGATGCTGTCGCTTTCGCAGACGTTGATCAAGCTGACGGTCCCGGGCATACCTGATATCTACCAGGGCTCGGAGCTCTGGGACCTCCGCCTCGTCGATCCGGACAACCGCACGCCGGTGGACTTTGACGCTCGCCGGCGGCTGCTTCGCCACGTGATCAATCAGGAAACCGGCGAGTTCCTGTCGCGGCTCGAGGATGGCGGACCCAAGCTGCGACTCATTGCCACCGCACTCGCAGTACGTTCCCGGCATCCTGAGGCCTTCGGCCGTGACGCCGGGTATCAGCGCATTGCGGTGAGCGGATCACGTGCGGATCACGCGATCTGCTTCTCCCGCACGCGCTCGGATGGGCTGCCGGTTACCGTGACGGTCGGATTTCGCTGGCCGCTGCTGCTCCGTCCCGGATGGCAGGACACCACAGTGTCGCTTCCCCACGGCCGCTGGCGCGACGTGTTGACAAAGCGCGAGGTCGAGGGCGAGACACAGCTCCTCGGGACCTTGCTGGACGACACGCCGATTGCGTTGCTCGAGCGCGCATGACCACCCGCAGGATCAGTGTCTGGGCGCCGGCGGCCCAACGGGTCGACCTGCTCGTGGGCGATCGCACGTTTCCCATGGAGGGATCCGGCGGGGGTTGGTTTGCGTGCAATGGCGACGTTGGGGGCGGTGACGACTATGCGTTCAGTGTCGACGGCAGCGACGCGATGCCCGATCCGCGTTCGCCGTCGCAGCCGGCCGGAGTCCACGGGCCTTCGCAACTGGTCGAGCAACCGCGAACCCGCGAACGTGACGGCTGGCGAGGATTTCCCATCAGGGAAGCGGTCATCTACGAGTTGCACGTCGGCACATTCACGCCGGAAGGCACCTTCGACGCCGCGATCACGCACCTGGACCACCTGGTGGATCTCGGAATCAATGCGATCGAGCTCATGCCGGTCGCGGAGTTTCCGGGACGGCGGGGATGGGGCTACGACGGTGTCGACCTCTTCGCACCCTATAGCGGCTACGGTGGGCCCCACGGGCTTCATCGCCTCATCCAGGCGTCCCACGCTCGCGGAATCGCGGTGATCCTGGATGTCGTCTACAACCACGTCGGTCCGGAAGGCGATTATCTCGGCGCCTTCGGACCGTACTTCACAGACCGGTACGAGACACCGTGGGGGACAGCCTTCAACTACGACGGCGAGCATTCTGACGAGGTCCGGCGCTTCGTCCTCGACAACGCGGAGATGTGGTTGCGGGACTACTCGTTCGACGGACTTCGGCTCGATGCCGTGCACGCCATCATCGACACGTCACCACTGCACATCCTCGAGGCGATCGCCATGCGCGTGGACGAGCTTGCCAGTGAACTCGGTCGGGAGCTATGGGTGATCGCCGAAAGTGACAGCAATGACCCGCGTCTGGTCCGCGAACGTGAGCGTGGCGGCTATGGACTGGATGCGCAGTGGAACGACGACTTCCATCACGCGCTGCATGCGCTGCTCACGGGCGAACAGCATGGCTACTACGAGGACTTCGGCAGCCCCGACGAGGTCCGCACCGCCTTGCTCCAGACCTTCGTCTATGCTGGGCAGTACTCGCGGCATCGGAAACGCACGGTTGGACGCTACGCCGGAGACCTCCCGCGTACTCGCTTCATCACCTATTCGCAGAATCATGACCAGGTTGGCAATCGTGCGGCCGGCGAGCGTCTCTGCCATCTCGTCAGCGACGGGCGCGCGCACATGGCAGCTGCGCTGACCCTGCTCTCGCCGATGGTGCCGATGCTCTTTCAGGGCGAGGAGTGGGCGGCGAGCACCCCGTTTCAATACTTCACGGACCTCGGCGACACGCACCTGAGCAAGGCCGTGACCAACGGCCGGCGGCGCGAATTCAGAGCCTTCGGCTGGCCGCCGGCTGCAGTGCCCGATCCTCAGGCGGTCGCAACCTTTCGGCGGTCGATTCTCAATTGGGACGAGGTGGGCGGCGAGCGCCATGCACGCATGCTCGCCTGGTATCGGCGGCTGATCGAACTGCGTCGCGTCCGCCTCCTGGCTCCCGGCGCCGAGAACGCGGCGACCGACGCGTGGTATGACAGCTCACGGAGCCTGCTGCTATACACCCACGCGGGGCTCCTCGTGTGCTGCAACCTCGGGGTTGAGACCGTGCCTGTGCCGGAAGTCGCGGGCGCGACGCTGCTCCTTGCGTCGGACGATACGGTCTGTGCGGAGGCGACACCGGCGCTCAATGCGGACTCGGTCGCAATCTGGAGTCTCGCGAGCACGCAGGACCCCGGGGAGATCACGCCGACGCGCTGATGCCAGGCTCCGCGACCCATACCGGCAGCGTCAATACAAACGACGCGCCCCCTCCGGGAGTTGATCGCGCGGTGATATCGCCCCCGTGAAGACGGGCCAGCTCGCGCGAAAGGTACAGCCCGAGTCCTGTCCCGGAGATGTGACTGTTCTCCGGGGTCACCAGCCGGCTGAATCGGGTGAAGAGACGGTGCATCTGCTCTGCCGGGATGCCGAGCCCGTGATCGACGACGGCGATATGCGCAACGCCACGAGTCACCGTCACGCGGCAGCTGATCTCCCCTCCATCGGGAGAGAACTTGATGGCGTTGTCGAGGAGGTTCCGAAGGATCGTCTCGATCCTTCCCGCGTCGACATTCACCAGCACCGCGCTGCGCGGCAGGCGTAGATCAAGACGATGGCGGACGGTCAGCTGCGATTGAATTGCCGACGTCGCGGCGGTGATCAGGCTACGAAGGCTCTGCGGCTGCCGCTCGAGTCGGGTGATGCCTTCCTCGAGGCGCGCGGCCTCGAGCATCTCGTTCACCAGCGCATTCATGTCGTTGAGCTTGCGTTCAATGACGGGCATTGCACGCTCGAGCGCCTCGGCGTCCAGCGACTTGTCCGCCATCATCGAAAAGTACCCACGCACCACGGCGATCGGCCCGCGCAGCTCGTGAGACGCAAGTTTCAAGAAGTCGGAGCGCATCTTCTCCATCGAACGCGTTCGCTCAATGTGCTCGTGGAGGCGCCGCGCCTCGGCGTCGCCGAGTGCGCGGATGCGCTCCTCCGAGGCCTTGATCTGCCAGACGAGTCCGGCGGCGAACGCAGCCAGCTGCAGCATCCACGAGTCCTCGTCACTGAAGCCGTCCGGCTTGACGGGCTCATGGGCCGCCAGGACGCCGAGGCGCACGGACCCGGCGCGCCACGCAACCGCCATCGTATCGGCGACGGAATGCGCGGGCCCGGAGACGTGCACACCCAGGCGCAGGTCCGCCGCCTGTCCACGGAACACAGCATCACCGAAGACCACGCGATCGCGAGTTGACACCCCGTCGGGATTGCACGGCACCGGCCGCAACCGTTCGAACTCTTCGGCTGTGACGCCATGCGCTTCGGCCGCGGGCATCAACCGCGTGCCGTCGGTGCTGAGCCGCCAGAGCGTCACGCGTCGGGCTCCGACGAGCTCCGCCACGGTTCCGGCGAAGCGTGCGTACAGATCAACGTCCGACGACGTTGCGTCCAGGTGGTCGGAGACACTCAGGAGAGCGTGCAGGGCTTTCTGCTGGGCCTCTTTCGTCTCCGCGAACATGCTGGCGTTCTGGAGCGCGAGGGCAGCCGAGAGCGCGATCTGTTCGAGATTCTCCAGATCGAGCTCTCCAAATGCCTGATCAGAGCGTCGACTCACTGCCAGGCTACCGAGAACGCGGCCCCCCGCCCGGAGCGGCAGGATGACGCGCCGACGCACATCCGATAGTTGCTCCTGCATGTCGCGCGGCATTCCCGAAACATCGGCGAAGCTCTCAAATGCCAGCTCGCCGCGATCGATGGCGGCGCGGAGCGCCGGAGTCAGGTCCCAACGTGCCCCGACTCGGGCAGGCACGCGATTCCTGTCGTAGCCCGCTATCGCCTCGACGGAATCAGGCAGGAACTTGGTGACGGTGATCCGATCCACGTCAACCAGGTCCGCAATGCGCTCGACAATCGCCTGGACAACCCGCGAGGGGTCGAGCGACGCAGAGAGCTCTCTCGTCGCCTCGGTGGCCAGACGAAGTCGGTCGACGAGATGCTGCGTTGACTCTCTCGCCTCGTCGCCGAGCACCATGATGCTGACGAGTCGCGTGAACCGGTCCATGATGGCCCGCTCCGTGTCACTGAAGCGCCTGCCTTCGGGACGCCAGAACCCGACCACGCCCATACCGACGCGACCGTCAGGGAGCGGGATGCCCGTGGACATCGGCACCAACCGTCCGATGCGAATGTTCGTTCCGAACACTTCGGGCGCCGCGCTGTCCCCCGGCGCGTTTTCGGTCTCCACCGGGAGGCGATGGAGCATTGCCCGGCCGTGCAGCATTCCATCATGCAGGGGCCACTCCGCGCCGATGAGACCTTCTGCCCACGGCCCAGAGGCGGCGACGACCTGGAACACGTCTTGCCGCGAAGCCGGAACGACCGAGATGACGCAATCCGTTCCCGGAACGACATGGGTGCCCTCGACGGCCATGATCTGCAGCAGATCCCGCAATGGCACTGTCTCGCGCGAGTCGGTAGGAAGATCGTCAAGGAGCCGCGCGACAAGTCGACCGAGCGCTTCGTTGACGCTCGGTGCCTTCTCACCGATCCAGGACTCCTCACGGGTCGAAGACGGCCGGGATCGGGATTCGGCGACCTCGGAGAGCGACTGCCCACCGCTTGATTCGGGCACGGCTACAGCGTGAGGAGACGAACCATTTTGATGATAGCGACTATATCACTATCACTCTAGATCTGGTCGATGCCAACGTTGGAACGCCAAGTGGAGTAAGATACACTCTGAGTATCAGGTTTTGTGATACCATGATCATGATCATGATAGTGTGAAGGAGCAAGCAAAAACGCCGTCCTCTTCACTCGTCGCGAAGGAAGCCGCGAGGGCTTCACCACACCCAGGAGGTGCGTGATGCACCGAGTTCAGCTCGAAAAGCCGCTGTACACACTGGCCGTCGCAGCCGAGATGCTCGGGAGCCAACCCGGAACGCTTGTCCTGTATGAGGAATTCGGCATAGCACAGCGGTCGGCCGGCGCATCCGACAGACGACGCTTCACGCTTCGCGACGTCCTCGCGTTGCGCGCGGTCTCGCGTCTGCGCCGCCAATACGGGATGAACCCTGCCGGCGCACGCCAGATGATTCGATGCCTGCAACTTCTCGACGCTCACCGCCTTCCGCGTCCGGCGGAGCTGCGTGGCTTCGACCTTGACTACGTCTCCATCTAAGAGCGCCGCGTCCGCTTCAACGGATCGAGGGCGCCAATCCAAGGAGCGCGCGGCATCGCGACCCACCACGCCGCGCCGATCGGCGATGCATCCGCTCTGGGAAGGCCGATCCGTGCGAGTGCTGGTGTGGCTCGCCATCGTTCTGGCGCTCATCTGGATATTTGAAGGCGCTGCCTTCATCCTCGTCCATGTTTTCAACGTCCTGCTGCTCTTCATCTTCGCCGGAATCGTTGCCCTCATCCTGACGCCGCTCGTGGATCGGATGGAGCGGGTGAGGCCATTTCGCGGACACCGCGCCTTCACGGTGCTCCTGATCTACGCAGTCGGGATCGCGATCGTCGTGGGTGCGATCACGCTGGTGCTGCCGACCGTGATGGCGCAAGCGAAGAGTGTGCCCGTGCTGCTGCAGACAGTTGAGAATCAGCTGCGCCAGCATGGTATTTCGTTCTCCTTCTCGTCATTGATCCAGGCGGTGAACGGGCAGCAACTCGGCGTTGCGCTCGGAGTTGCGGCGGCATTCGTCTCGGGAATCGTCAGCGTCGTTCTGGTCCTGGTGATCTCCATCTACCTGCTCATCGAAGGGCGCGCCGTGGTGGCGACCGCCCGAAACATCTTCCCGACCCGCCAGCGCGAGTTCGACTTTGCGGCGCTCGCGATCGGATCGACCGTCGCCGCCTATGTCCGCGGACAGGTCGTGATGTCGCTCGTTGTCGGCGTCTACACCGGGCTTGCGCTGACACTCGTCGGGGTCAGATACGCAATCCTGCTCGGCATCGCGGCGTTCTTTCTCGAGTTCATTCCCATCGTCGGTGCGGTCATTGCCATGGCGCTCGCCATTGCGGTCGCTCTCGTGCAGAGCCCGGTGCTCGCTCTTCTCGCCGCCGGCGTCGGCCTGGTCGGACATGCGATCGACGCGTACCTCCTGGGTCCTCGCGTCTATGGGCGTGTCACGCGGCTGCACGCCCTGGTGGCCATGGCCGCGCTGCTGGTCGGGGCCGAGCTGGCCGGCGTCATCGGCGCGCTGTTCGCGGTCCCGGTTGCCGCCGTGGCGAACATCTTTCTCGGAGCCCTCTATCGCGCTCAGCGTGGAGAGAAAGCGATGAGCACGGGCTCGGATGGTTCGGTGAGTATCGAGACATTGCCTCGCCTGGGAGAAGAGGTCAGCTCGGTGGAGGAGGAAGGCGTCAGCAGAGAGCCGGTGCCTCACGGCGTCTAGGGCACAACGCCGATGGACAACGCATACCTCAGCGATCGCAGTTCAGTGCGGGGCGTCGGCCGACGGTAGTGCCTGCGATCCTCGCGATTGCTCGACTTTGGTCGACAGCTGGGCCGGCGTCGTATCGGCTTTGACGAGGAACTCGAGTGCCCCGAGCTTGAGGCCGCGCTCGCGCAACTCGGGCTCGCCGTAGTTGGTGAGGATGATCACCGGAATGTGCGCGGTGGCCCGGTCTGCGCGCAACCGCTCGAGCACCTCGAACCCGTCGAGTCCGGGCAAGCGCAGATCGAGGTAGATGAAGTCCGGCGCCTCATCGGAGGCCATTCGCAGACCTTCCTCGCCGTCGCGACCGATGACCACGGTATAGCCGTCGGCCGCGAGCCGGAGACGATACATCTCCGCGGCCGCAGAGTCATCCTCGATCAACAGAACCTTGACGTCATCGTCCACCAAGCTTCCTCCTCTGACCCACGCCATCGGCGAAAATCCCTGGCATCCGGCTCCGCATCTTCGCTTTGATTCTAGCGCCCGCGCGCCGCTGATTCGTACGGTAGCGCACAAAACCAGCCCCGACAACACCACCACTCGTGATAGTGTGCCCGCCTGGATCTTGATACAGATGAACTATCAGCTTGCTTGACATTGACTATACCAGATTGATAGTCTATACGTTACCCGCCGGAGGTCCGGCGCACATTGCGAATTCCCCTCCCCAAAGCCCACCCCGCCGGGGTTCATTCCCCGGCCGGGGTGGCAGCCTGTCTGGTCGCGAAAGCGGTTCTCGGCTCCGGCATGCGCTATAGACTCACGATCGTGATCGAGCGCGTCTCGGCCTGAGTTGGCTCAAGCCATGCGCAGCGTGACGCCGCCGTCGTCGCCAGTGAACCGCCCTGGCGCGACAACCAGCGCTGTGCAGATGCTCAACCTCGAGAAGCCGCTGTACACGATCGGCATTACCGCGGAGATCCTTGCCACCCACACGCGCACGCTCATGATGTACGAGCACCTCGGGCTGGTTGTGCCTAGCCGCACCGCGACAAATCGCCGCCTGTACTCTCAGCGCGACATCATCACGTTGGGGGCGATAGCGCGGCTCACGCGCGGATACGGTTTGAACCTGATCAGCGCGCGCTTTCTGATCCTCTGCCTCCAGTTGCTTGACGCCAACGCCATCCCTCGGCCCGCCGAGCTCACCGACATCGACGTCGCGCACGTGAAGGTCTGACGCTCGAGCCGGGGCGCGCCCGTCCCTATTGCGCGATGCGGTCGGAACGGTCCCGAAATCGAGCCACCGCCTCGGAGATCGTCTCCTCGAGGTAGCGGTAGAAAAGCCGCCGCTGGGAGATGTCGATCGCCGCCTCGACGTCCTGACCCTCCCGCCGGCGTGCGATCCACGGAGGCACCCCGTCGGCAACCGCTTCGGTTCCGACCCTGACGTGCACAAGCGAGGCGTCCTTCGCGGTCACGTGGAGGGTCACGTTGAGGATGGGCCCGGTGTGTTCGACGATGCGCCAGCTGCGCTCCCACCGTGCGTTGCGGCGGAAGTCATGCGCGAGTCGTGCTGCCTCGTCCCCGATAATGCTTTCGCCGNNAGTGACGGCGCTCGGTCGTCGACGTCGGGACGCCCGCTCGGGTCGCGTGCAAGCTCACCTATAGCCTGCACCGTACCGGCGTGTCGACGGCAATACGTGATCCCGCCAAGGCAGATGCTGTGCGCCGGGCAGATCATTGCCGAGCATGTGCGGTCGCGTCGGTCGCGGTATGCGCAGAGCTCTGCGGTCTGGTTGTTGCAACCCCGCATCGTGCAGGCGATGCCCGACGCGGCGCGTGCCGGTGGCGCCGAGCTATTGCGGCGCCGGAAGAGTGCCGTTGCCGGCAGCGCTCCGAGCCGCCGAAGCGCGCCCGCATCCTTCCGGGAAGTCTCCACAGTCAGCACGGCGTACGCCTCCAAATCCCACTCTCCGGCGCGGCCACCCTCGGTCGCGCCCCTGGGCTAATCAGACGCTACCGGCGACGTCCACGTGCCGGCATGCGACGGTTTGCAATGCAGGATTTACATGCAGTGACCAGATACGACCATGATCCTTCAGTTATTCGGAGTCTGTAACGGAGCGCGCCTCGAGTTCCCCGATGCGCCCCTGCCAGAAGGCGAGCCGTCGTCTGAAGCGGGCGGCCTCGGCCGCCAGCACCTTGAGGTCCGTCTCCCTGACTTCGGATCCCGCGTCGTCGTCGAGTGCCGCAACCCGCTGCTCCGCGAGCTCCAGAAGGCTCTGCTTGAAGTCGAGCAGCTCCGCGTAGACCTCGGTCCAATGGACTGCGTCATCGATATATTCGGTGTGTTCGTCCTCGCCCTCGAGCAGGCGCTCGGGTTCGACCGCATCCAGCGCTGCGTCCTGTGCTTCTTGATGTCCTGGAATCGGAGTGTCGCCGCGCTCGTCAGCGTCCGAATCGTCCTCCGCCTCNNGTGAGCTCCGAGTTCGCGGCCCTGCTGGATCAACTCGGGTTCGCTGTAGTTGGTGAGGATGACCACCGGAATGGCAGCAGTGCTCGGTATCGCTCGAAGCCTGCGGAGAACGTCGAATCCGTGCATCTCGGGTAACCCCAGGTCGAGATAGATCAGATCGGGATACTCGGAGCTGGCACGGTCGATGGCTTCGGTGCCCGAGTGCGCCGTGATGACGTGAAATCCGTGGGCAGCAAGCTGCATCTCGTACATGGTGGCGACATCGACGTCGTCGTCGACCAGGAGCAGCCGTATCTCCAGTGACCCATCAGGCATCGATTCTCCCCGCTGGCCGTTTCCGCCCGCGCGGTAAACGCAGCGTGAATGTACTCCCATCGCCGGGCCGAGATATGACATCGATGTCTCCGCCCTGAGCCTGAGCCAGGCCGCTGGAAAGATGCAGTCCGAGGCCGGTGCCCTGGATGCCCGCGGCGATGGCGCTTGGGAGACGCCCGAAGGGGTGAAACAGCTTCGGCAGGTCTTCCTCTGCGATCCCATCACCATGGTCGGTGACGTCGACGGCGACCCATCCGGGCTCCTCGCGCACAGTGATCGTGACCTCGCTCCCGTCAGGCGAATACTTCACAGCATTGGAGACGAGGTTGCCGAGGATCGTCTCGACCTGCTCCGGATCCGCTCGGACGCGGATCCGCCCTGACGTCTCGACTCTGATCGTCCGGGGCGCTCGGCCGCCGGCCGTGGTTCTCGCCGATGCTGCCACCGCTCGGGCCAGCGCATCGATGCTGACGTCCTTGGCGTTCTGCCCGCGGGCGCGAATTTCCATACGGCTGGTGGTCAGCATCCGGTCGACAAGCTCGCTCATGTGGCGCATCCGCGCGGTCATCAGCGGTACGACTTTGGCGGCGGATGCCGGCAGCGCCCCGAGAGTGCCCTCCTCGAGCATCGAGAGATAACCACTCACCAGTGTGATCGGGGCTCGGAGTTCGTGCGATGCCAGCTGCAGGAATTCCGACTTCTGGCGTTCCAGCGCCGCCATCCGCTGCGCGTGCGCCGCGAGCCGATCCATCTCCGCGGCCTGAAGACTTTGCGCGCGCTGCTCCGCCGCGTATCCCTGCCGGACGAGTGCCGACGCCCGCGCAGCCAGTAGCATGGTCCACTCGTCCTGGTCGGTGAAGCCCGAATGCGAATCGCACGCGGCGAGGATTCCCAGCGGGACGGCGGCAGTACGCCAGGGAACGGCGATCACGTCCCGCGCGCCCAACCGCGCGAGCACCGAATCGGGATCAATATTGGCCTCCGGATCTGCTCGGCTGAGGCGAAGTGCCTCACCAGAGAAGAGGAGCCGCGCCACATCCCGATCGCCTGCGCCATCCAGTACCTCGCGTGGTCGTTGACCCGGCGGCTCCATCCCAGCGGCGGATTGCTGATGCAGGGGGACCAGCTCCGTTCCGGTGAGCTGCCAGAAGCCGGCGCGCTCAGCGGTGACGAGGCCCGCGACGGTCTCGCTCATCTTGTCGAAGAAGGTCGCCCGGTCCAGGCTGGAGGCCACATGACGCGACATCTGCGTCAGCGAGTCGAGCCCGCGTCGCTGTGCGCTCCGGACCTGCTCGACGAGGCGAGCGTTGCGTAGCGCGAGGACGGCGAGCAGCCCCACCTGTTGGAGTCCGTCGAGCTCACGCGGGACAAACGGACGCTCGCTTCTCCTGCTCAGGATCAGCACCGCTCCCACGGTTTCGCCGACGGAGAGCGGCACGATCGCTGTGTGGTGAATCGGGAGCAGCGACGCCGCGAGTTCCGGGTCGGAGGAGTTTCCGCCTTCGCCAAGGCTGCCGCCATACACGATCGCGCCGGTGGTCACAGCCTGACTGAGCAAGGGCTGCCTGGACAACCAGCTCAGTGGGTACTCATGACCAACGAAGTCAGGGGGCCCACCGCGCTCGTAGCTTGCCTCCACCCGCAACACGTCCTGGTCGAGGCTGGTCAGCGTGCAGCGGTCGACATCGACGTTCTCGGCGGCAAAGCGAACGAGGCGCTCCATGATCTGGTGCGGGTCCCCACGGGAGACCAGGTCCGCCTCAATCGACCCGGCGAATCGGGTCGCCGCCGGGGGATGCGGATCCAGGTCAGAGCCGGACGTACGCGAGGTCAATCCCGCTCCATACTCGCGATTCTATCGGTCGCCGTCGGAGCGCTCGACGCTGCCGCGCAGCGCGGCGAGTGTTAGACCAAGCTCGCGCTCGTGGCGGTCCGCTGACGGAAGAATTGAACGCGGCAGCGGTCGCAGCGGAACACGAGGCGGAGACCCATCCTGCCGAGCACCTGGGTGATCCGCGAACTGCACTGCGGGCACGTTGCAGCTTCATCCAGGTATGGGCCGACCACCGGCTTGACATCGAGATGTATCGGCTTGTATTTGCGAGCCATCGAGTACCTCCAGCGCTTGTCGTCGTGTCCCACCCCCCACCTCCAGAAGCATCCTATCACAAAACGTGATAGCGATGCTATTGCTATCATAGGAACCAATGACTGAGATGCTCTCGTCTGGAGAGGACAGGGTGAGCGCGCTGCGGGTTCGCGAGCGATCGCTTCGCCGCCGCCGGAGGTTCGATCTCCGAACTCTGGCAACGGGCGTGGCGCTCTTCGTCGCGGTGGCGTGGACGATCATCTTCGGGGTCGGCGTCGTTCTCCGCTGACCGCGGAACAGGGTGCCTCGCGGCTCGCAGTGCCGCCGGGGTGTCGAGACCGATCGGGGATGTCACACCTCCGATGAACTCATGGGCCGTCTGCCTGCTACCGTACCGAAGGCGAGGTAAGCATTCGCCGTGGGAGCACAGACTTCACCGGCCACGGAGGAGGATGGTGTGGAGGATGACGTCAAAGTCCTGCTGATCGAGGACGACGTCGCCGCCGCGGAGATGTACCGGCTGCGTCTGGTGGCTGACGGGTACTCGGTGGTGATCGGGCGCGATGGACATGAAGGCCTGCGCATGGCAGCCGACGAGGCGCCGGATTTCATCTATCTCGACCTCCGCCTCCCAGGGCTCGACGGATTCGAGGTGCTCGAGCGGCTTCGCGCGGACGCAGCGACGATGCACATTCCGGTGATCATCCTCACCAACTACGGCGAGCCCGACTTGCGGGAACGGGGCCTGAAGCTTGGGGCTCTCGAATTCCTGGTCAAGGCCGACACCACTCCCGCCCAGCTTTCCGACAGCGTCGAGCGGGCAACCGGCCCGCGCGCCCTGCCCTCTACCTGAGGTCGACGGCGCTTTCCGAGGTGCCGGGCTTCGCGTCCCCGTGGGATGAACGTGCCGTCGTCGCGAACGACGCGTCCGGCAGGCTCTTCGACGAGGCTGTGACGCTCGCCTCCCAGCTGGCATCCGCGGCCGGCCGCGACCGCGAGGCGTGGCTGCTGCTGCTCCGGGGCGATCTACTGACGTGCGTCGCGACATCGCCAAGCGGCGGCACGGACAGTCGCGGTCCCTATCGACTCAGCGAACACCCGGATCTCGACCGGGCGATCACGTCGGGAGACGTGGCCGATGGCCCGTCAGAGGTTCTTATCCCAGTACACGCGGAGAGGAGAGTGGTCGGCCTCCTCGTGATCGCGGGTCAGGGCGGCCTCGAGCATCACGAGCGCGGCCTGTTGGTGGCGCTCGCGAGCATCGTTGGTCTCGGATGCAGTCAGGCCGCGAGCATCGACGAGCTCCAGGAGGAGGCGGAGCGAAGCCGCAGGCTCGAGCGCCTCAAGAGCGAGTTCTTGAACATCGCGGCCCACGAGTTGCGCAGCCCACTCGGGATCATCAGAGGCTATTCATCGATGCTCGGCGAGGGAACGCTCCCTGAGGCGGGCCGAGACGTGGCGTTGACGCGGATCGCCGGGAAGGCTGAAGAGATGGCGCAGCTGATCTCGGAGATGCTCGAAACCGCGCGCCTCGACACGCACGGGCTCGAACTGGAACTCGAGCCCGTCGATCTCCGTCAGATCATCGACGATGCCGTGAATGCGATGCGTCCGGTGCTGGGGGCCGGCCATAGGTTCGTCCTCGCCGCCCCTGGCGATCCCATCGCCGTCGTCGCCGACCGGCCCCGGCTCACGGCGATGGTGACCAATCTCATCGACAACGCCATCAAGTACTCGCCGCAGGGCGGGGAGATTGCGATCGACTGCACATGCGATGACCGGACGGCCACCATCGCAGTTCGGGACCACGGCATCGGTATCAACGCCGAACAGGCCCATCTGCTCTTCACGCGGTTCGGCCGCCTCGTGACGCCGGAGACCAGTCACATCCGGGGTACGGGTCTCGGTCTCTACCTGGCCCGCGAGACGGCGCGACTGCATGGCGGAGACATTGCGGTCACTCCGACCGTGGGCGGTGGCAGCACCTTCGCCGTCGAGTTACCCCTCGTCTGAGCCGGAAGACGAAGAGTCCACCCGCGCCGTGGACATACCGCGGCGGGGTGGACTCGTTGGGGAGGGGTGGGGGGACGGCGATCGTTCGATCGCCGATACTCCGAGCTTAGTGATCCGTACCCCGACGTGTCAATTCACCTTGCTGATTGGGCTGCGTCGTGCCGGTCACGAGTTGTCGGCGAGGTACTCGTCGGGGTCCTTGTCCTCGAGGCTGATGTCTCGAGCGCCGGCGTGCTCGATCTCGAAGGCTGCGAACTTGGATGCGACGTCTGCCTGTTCATCAGGCGAGGCCGTGTCCTCGAACTCGATCAGCGGACCGTGCTCCTCTTCTTCCATGTGTTCCGTGTTTGCACGCTCGGTGGCATTGACACCATCCCACCACGCATCGTCGCCGACGCGATGCTTCCCGGCCTCGCGAATCCCGTCGCGAATGTCGTTGTGGTCTCTGATCGCATCCTTGGTGTCATCGGCCGCATCAGGATCGTCCTTGAGCAGCCGCGGGTAAAACAGGGTTTCCTCGGCCGCAGCATGGACCTCGAGACGAGCCGAGAGCGCGGTCCAGAGCGACGTGAGCGTCGCCGCGTCATCCCGTGCGGCCTCGAGTGCCGCGAATTGATTCCGGAACCAGCGGTGGTCAAGGCGGATCAAATCGGTCACCCGGGTGGTTTGCATTGGGACTCCTTTCAAACGCGCGAGGGCTACCAAGGCTACATAGATTGCCCCAATTGCGGCCTGATGCCGGTGACCGACCCGGCGTTCCGCGCCGGAATGGCGTCGATGTGGGCAGACTGCCCAGAATCCATCTCACGACGGCGCGGACGTCCGACCGGCGGAACATCCCATCGGGAGACCGCGGTGAACCTCCCGCGCACTCGATCGTCGCCTACGCGTGGAGGTTCTTTCTTAGAAACGCCAGCATCCGGGGCGCGGCATCCAGGCGGTTGGCGCGCTTCGCGAGCCCGTGTCCCTCGTCCTCGTAGATCAGGAGTTCGCTGGCGATCCCCCGAGCGCGGAGCGAAGCGTGCAGCTGGCGCGCCTCGCCGACGGGAACGCGAGGATCGTTGGCGCCATGAATGAGCATCAGCGGAGCGCGGATCTGATCGACGTGGGTCATCGGCGAGGCCTCAACAAGGAAATCGCGGTCACTGTCGAGGAACCCGTACTCAACCTCGCGAAAGCGGCGCCGGTAGGGGGATGTGTTCTCGAGGAAGGTGACCAGGCTGCTGATACCGACCGTCGCAATGCCGGCCGCCCAGAGGTCCGGATAGAACGCCAGCGCGGCCAGCGTCATGTAGCCGCCGTACGATCCGCCGATCACGGCCACTCGCGTCGCGTCGACCCCTCGCTCGGCCAGCGACGCGTGCACCTCGGTGAGATCGCGAACCGAGTTGAGCCGCAGGCGACGATCGTCGAGTGAGACAAACCGGCGCCCCCAGCCCGCCGAACCACGAACGTTCGGCGCCACCACGGCGATGCCACCCGCGACCAGTCGAATGATGAACGGGTCGTACCGGGGCGCAAAACGCGCCTCAGGGCCTCCGTGGACCACGACCACAGCCGGGGGGTTGTCGACCGGCGGTTTGTAGAGGAAGTACGTGATCTGCTCGCCGTCAAACGACGCGATCTTGTGCAGCTCAGGCGTGACCAGGGCTGAAGCGACCACCTGGTCGATCGGGAGCAGCGGAACGGCAGGCAGCGAGTCAGCGGTGTCGACGCGCAGCGGGGTCAGCGGGGTCGCTGTGGTGGTGTACGTCAGGAGCGCGGTCGAAGCGATGGAGGAGAGGTACGGTCGAGGGATGAGCGGGAGCCCGAATCCGGTGCCGGTCTCCGGCAGCTGGAGGTCCCGGAGATGGGCGAGCGTGTCGCCGTCGTGCAGTTGGAGACGGGTGATGGCATTCTCCGCGTGAAAGACCAGGGCGCTCCGCCCGTCAGTGCTGAGACTTGCCTCGCTGTCCCATGCGGTGTCGAGAACGTAGCGCCAGGACGACGTCGCGAGGTCGTATCGAGCGATCGACGCGACGTCTCGACCCGAGTCAGTGCTGAAGAGGAAACCCGAGGAGTCCGGATACCACGTGGGGGCCACAGCGGTCCCTGCGCCAGTGCGTTCCACCACGGTCCGCACCCCGTCTGTCTCGAGGTCGACCAGCAGCAGGTCGTCGCTGATCGCGAATGATCCGTCGAGGCGCACGACCGCCAGCCAGCGCCCGTCAGGTGAGAAGCACTCGACGCGGTTCCAACCCCCCTCGAGGACGCTTCGGATCGAGCCGTCGGCCAGGTCCAGAACATAAACGTCGATATCGATACCGTTTCGCCTTGTCGATGAGAACGCGATGAGCCGTCCATCGCGACTGACATCGCCGAGATCGTGCTTGATGTTCTCCTCGACGACGAGCGGCCGTGGTTCGCCACCCTGCAGGTCCACCAGCCAGAGCTGGTAGTTTTCGTTACCGCCACGATCGACAGCAACGACCATATCGTTGGTCCCGGGAATGTAGCGTGCAGCCGAGACGGGCTCGTCGAGAAACGTGACCTGGATCAGATCGCCGCCCTGAGCGGGGAGCCGGTACACCTGCATGCTGCCGGTGTCGTCGCAACGGACGAGGAGCTCGGTACCGTCGGGTGCGACGTCGGCGATGGCTGAGCTACGCGCTCCCAGCAGGCGCGTGAGGAGTTCGTCGACCACGTTGCCATCTTCGCACCGTACGGCCGGCTGCCGGTGCCGTGTCGCGGCGATCATCGGCCTGGTGTCTCACCCATGACCGGCTAATGAGGTCCGACACCGGGCTGATCAGGCCGTCCACGGCGCAGCGCCCATGTCGTCGCCTCGGAACATCGCCACAAGCTGCTCGATCACGGTGCTCGAGCTCAGGGTGATGCCGAGCTCGCGGTTGTACTCGAGGGATTGGGTCGAGAAGTTCTGTGACCCCACGAATGCCTGCTGATCGCCGGCTCCGGGATCGCGGACGATCGCCTTGGCGTGGATATACAGCGGCGCGTCTGGAGCGTACACGCGCACATGGACGCCGGCCGCAGTCAGCTCGCCGAAGGCTGAGGACCAGTTGCTCGAGTCGGTCATGCAGATCGCTACGTTCACTCCGCGCCGGGCGGCCGCGATCAGCGCACCGGTGATGGTCGCGCTGCCCATCTCCTCGTTCTCGACATCAAGCTCGCGGGTCGCGCCGTTGATCAGCGCGAGCAGCTCCGGGAGCGCCGTGGTCGGCGACCAGACGAGGCCGGCGCCGGACGCCGGCTCGACTGGCGTTTGGTTGTAGTCGGCGTCGAACGTCTTCTGGATCGCCTCGATATCGGCCGTTCTGTGATCGATGACGGCGACATCTCGCGTCGTGGCGTAGAAGCGGCCTGTCCAGTTCAACGTCATGATCGCGGCCACTGAGCCGTCCACGACCAGAGTCTTCTCATGGGTCAGCGCGTACAGCGAGCCGGCCCAGCGGACGTGCACGCCGTGACCCTGCAGNNGCTGCTCTGCCCGCGTGTCCTCGAGCGCATACATGGTGAGATCGAGCGCGTGCCGTGCGGACCCGAGGAGCGCGTAGATCGGTGCCATGCCCGCGGCGGGTTCGATGAGGATCGAGAGGAGCGCGGACGACTGCAGCGCCCCGGAGATGCGTGGCAGAGCGGCGCGGAATGAGACAGGCGGACCCAAGGCAGTGTCACGAGCACCAGCCGTCCCGTGTTGCGGAAGCGCGCCGCATGCGGCGATCCCGACCAGGCCGATCAGCGCAAGCCGCACTCGAGCCCGCTGTCTCACTCGGGAAGTGTGGAGCCGAGCCCAGAGACGAATTCGGGACAGTTCGCGTCCCGCCTGGACCCCGGGGAAAAGGCCGGATGGATCGTATAGAGCGTTCGGATCGAACAAACCCCTTGCACCTTGCGCGTCCAGCGCGCCACAATCCGCACCTCGGAAGTTTCCCTCGAGGTGAGAGGGTCCGTTTGCGACGTCGATGTGTTGACAGAGCGTTTGGCGCAATTTCGCGCCGTCCAGGAGGAATTTCATGACGTCAGTTCGATCGTGGGCCGCGCTGGCTTCGGTGGGTCTCGCGGTGTCAGCCGCGACCGTGGCCACCGGGACGCCGGCGTCGGCATCCCCCTCCTCAGGACGCGCGGCGCTGGCGGGGTCGCTGGCCGCTGGAGCCGAGCGCTCGAAGCATGAAGGCAGGGTTGCGGGGGGGACGACTGTCGCCTTCGACCTCAATCTTTCGCTGCGCAATGCCGCGGCGGCCACGGCGCTGGTGAAGGCGATCTCGACCCCCGGCTCTGCCGAGTATCGTCATTTCCTGACCCAGTCTCAGTGGATCGCTCGCTTCGCACCCACTCAGGCTTCGGTCGCATCGGCCGAGACCTGGCTGACGCAGCAGGGCTTCAGGATTGGCGCCGTCCCGGCGGACCGTCTCTTCATCCCTGCGAGCGGCAGCGCCGCGCAGGTGGAACGAGCCTTCGGCACCACGCTGAGCACATACAAGGTGAGCGGCAAGGACCTCCGCCTCGCGGACAGCACGCTCTCGATCCCCACCTCGATCGCGGGTGTGGTCTCGGGTGTGGTTGGCGTCAACCAGTCGGTGGCAAGCAACGATCTCAGCGTCGAAGCAGCGAATGCGCCGGCTCAGACGGCTGCCAAGCCCAACCAGGAGCCGCCGCCTCCCGCGGTATTCAAGAACCCGCAGCCGTGCGGGGGCTATTTCGGTCAGAAGATCGACACCACTGACAGCGCGTCGCTCTACACGCCGTTCACCAGCCCCCAGCCGTACGACATCTGCGGCTACAAGCCCGCACAGCTCGAGGGCGCCTATGGTCTAAAGAGCAGCATCGCCGCGGGCAACAACGGTCACGGCGTCTCCATCGCGATCGTCGACGCGTACGACTCGCCGACGCTGCTCTCCGATGCGCAGCAGTACTTCGGTCTGAACGGCCCGTCGATCCCGCTGCCCAAGAGCCAGTTCACGAACATCAAGCCGGCGTCGGTGGGCAACGAGGCGCTCTGCGCCGCCAGCGGTTGGTTCGATGAGCAGTCGCTTGACGTCGAGTCCTCGCACAGCATGGCGCCGGGTGCGCACATCATCTACGTCGGCGCCGTCGACTGCCTGGACAACAGCCTGCTCGCCGCCGTCAACACGGCGATCACGAGTGGCGCATCGGTAGTCAGCGATTCCTGGGGCGATACCCTGGGTGACCTGCTCGTCGATGCTGCGACCAAGGCAGCGTTCGACAACACCTTCCTCCTCGCGGACACGACGGGTGTCAGCGTGCTCTTCTCGAGCGGTGACTCGGGCGACAACTTCGCGGACTTCGGCATGACCGTCCCGGACTACCCGCCCACCAGCCCGTTGGTGACCGCGGTCGGCGGGACATCGCTGGAAGTCGGCAAGGGCGACAGCCGGCTGGCTGAATACGGCTGGTCGACCGCCAAGCAGACCCTCTGCGAAGGCACGACGACCAACTGCGGTACTGCCACAAAGCCGCTTGGCACGCTCAATTGGCAAGCGGGTGGTGGTGCTGGAACCAGCTTCACCTACCTTCAGCCCTCCTACCAGGCTGGTGTCGTGCCCGCGGCGCTCGCACTCCGGAATCAGAATCTGTTCGGACCAACGCCACTTCGCGTGATCCCGGACATCTCGATGGACGCGGATGCGTCGACCGGAATGCTGATCGGACTGACGCAGACGTTCCCGAACGGCAGTGTGAGCTACTCGCAGTTCAAGGAAGGCGGGACGAGCCTGGCATCGCCGCTGCTCGCCGGCGTGATCGCCGACGCCGACCAGGCGGCCGGCAGATCGCTCGGGTTCCTCAACCCGACCCTCTACCACGTCGACATGACCCACGCAGATGCTTTCAATGACATCGTGCCGGCGGTGAATCCGAACGCAACCGCAGTGATCCGTGTCGACTTCATCAACACGGTGAACAAGTTGAACGGGTTCGTTGTCAGCCTTCGTGCCATCGATTACCAGGGCATCGAGACCTACTGCGACGGCACCGGTAACTGCGCATCGCGACTCGTCACCGTGGCGACCGCGCCCGGCTTCGACGGCATGACCGGCATCGGCACGGTCGGCCCGGCCTTCATCAAGCGTATGGCGAACGCCTGACGCCAGTCTCGACTGACCAGCCGAAGGGGCGCCGGGAAACCGGCGCCCCTTTTGGAATCCACGGAAGACGCCGCCAGCGCCGGGGAGCGACACCGCCCCCGGTAGGCGATGATCTGGGCGTGGACGAAGCGCGCCGACCGATCACCATCGTGACCGGAGCGGGGAGGGGTATCGGCGCCGCGACCGCCCTGCACCTCGCTCGAACGGGTCACGACGTCGTCGTGAACTACGTCCGTGACGCGGCGGCAGCGGATCGAGTCGTTGGCATGGCGCAGTCCTCAGGCGCACGAGCAATCGCAATCCAGGCCGATGTCACGCACGAGGATGACGTGATGCGGCTCTTCGCGATGACACAGGACATGCTCGGAGCGGTGAACGCCCTGGTGAACAACGCCGGCGCGACCCTCCATATCGGGGATCTCGCGGACACGCCGACGGCGATGGTTCGAGCGGTCATCGACGTCAACCTCCTCGGTTCGATACTCTGTTCGCGCCGCGCCGCGCAGTTGATGTCCACCGCACGCGGTGGCCACGGTGGTGCCATCGTGAATGTGTCATCAGCGGCAGCAACTCTGGGAAGCGCGCACGAGTACGTCCACTACGCGGCGGCGAAGGCCGGCATCGACGCCCTGACCATCGGACTCGCGAAGGAGCTGGCCGGCGATGGCATCCGGGTCAACGCCGTGGCCCCGGGGGTCGCCCGCACCGACATCCACTCGGCCGCCGGCGCGCCGGATCGTGCCGACCGGTCTGCCGCGCGCATTCCTCTCGGACGCCCTGCGGAGCCGCTCGAGATTGCCAACGCCATCGCGTGGTTGCTGGGGCCTGAGGCAGCCTACGTGACCGGCGCGATNNCGTGACGCGCTAGGCTTCCGCCGTGAGGATCACACCGCGTCAGCTCGTTGATGCGGCGGCGATCGCCCGCCGTTGGATCCGCTACCAGGCGATGCTCTGGAATGTGCCCGCGATCTCGTGGGGGATCAGCCACGGTGGACGCGTGGTGATGCTCGACGCGATGGGGAGCGCTGATCTTGCCTCAGGGCGTCCCGCAACGCCGGATACGACAAGTTATCGCTGCGCGTCGATCACCAAAACGATGACAGCGACACTCGTCATGCAACAGGTCGAAGCCGGAAGGATGCGGCTCGATGACTCGATCGACACATATCTCGGCTGGACGCGACGGCTGTCCCACGCGAAGGACATCAGCATTCGCCACCTGCTCATTCATGGCGGCGGCGTGATCCGCGACGGATCCAACATCTGGGGAGACGATGACTTTCCGGACCGAGACACGGTGCGAGCTGAGGTCCGGCAGCGCCTCACCTTCGCCGAGCCGTCAACAACCTTTCGCTACTCAAACATCGCATACGTGCTGCTGGGTGAGGCGCTCGAATCCGTGACCGGCAGGTCCTTTGAGACGCTCCTGCAAAGGAACATCCTCGGTCCGCTGATCCTGAGGGGGAGTGCACCATCGCTGACGCCGCGCGTGCGGCAGACGATCGCGACGGGTTACTACCGCCGACGCCCCGGGGAGAACCCGCACCCGGCGCGTCACGCCGAGGCACGCGCCTTTGCCCCCGCAGGTGGGCTCGTCTCCACGGTGCCGGACCTGCTCAGCTATCAGCGCGCTCATTTCCAGGGAGTGGGAACCCTCATCTCCGACCTGTCACGTCGCGAGATGCAGCGCACGCAGTGGCAGCGACCGGAGGAGCCGAATCACGGAATTGGTTGGATGATCTGGCACGTCGACGGGGTCGGCATCCGTGGCCACAGTGGTGGTTTCCCTGGGTTCACGACCAAGATCGGATTCTCACCGGAGTGGGGCCTGTGTGCGGCGGTGCTGAACAACACCAACGGCCCGGTGCCGGGCCTCGGGCTCGACATGATCTTCCACAGCGTCGTCTGGGTGGTGCGTCGCTGGCAAGACGCCGGCGACTCGGCACACGGCCATTCGCGCGCCAGCCTCGGTCGATTCGCGGGTCACTACCGCGGCGATACCGGCGAGATCACGATCGTGCGCATCAACCGGTCGCTCTACCTCATCGATCCCGAGATGACGATGCCACTGGCGTCAGCGGCGCGACTGCAGGCAGATGGTGCCCGGCGATTCACCATCGTCGAGGGCGACGACTACGGCCACTTCGGCGAGGAGGTGAGCTTCGCGGTGGATGCCGCGGGGCGTTCCACCGCAATGCGATACGGCCCCCACACGCTGCACCGAGCGGACATCTGAAGCGGCACCATGACTCGGGACGACCCGATAAATCGAGCAAACGATCGATACGACCAGCGCTCTGTACGCTTAGACTCGCGCCAACGAGGATGCGGTTGTCCTCGAACGAGATCACCGATGAGGAGGAACAACATGCCGCTGTATATGGACCACCATCACAAGGTCGACGGTCTCACCGCCGATGCCGTCGCGGGCGCCCACCAGCGAGACNNCGCGGTGTTCTGCCTGGTGCACGCACCTAGCAAGGAGGCCGCGGCGGCCGTGCACCAGGAGGCACACGGACTCGGCGCCGATGAGATCACCGAGGTGCAGGAGGGCGCCTGACCAAGCGCGTCAGCGCGCGCCCAGGCGTTCGGAATCCCTCGGCCTCGCTCGATCTGCCGCGGTGACCAGGTCGTGCAGGCGCTGGAGCCGGCTCTCGCGGTCACGGACGAACCGGGTGATGCCTTCAATAATGAAGGGCGTCGTCAGGTGGGCCTCGTCCATGACCTCGTCGACGGAGCCACCGGTGCGCCATCGGTTGTCCCAGTCCGCTCCCATCGAGTACTCCGCGCCCAACGGACCGTCGACCCAGTCGCGCATGAGCTTCACCGTGCGGTTGGTGATCGCCATGGCGTCGAGCCGATCGGCAGGGGCGATCACGCTGTCGCGGTACGCTGCGGGCTGGAGCCGGAACAACTGCGGGCTGATGCATGCGACAATCTTCACGTTGAGGCCAAGATTGTCAAGATCAGAGAGTCCCTTGACCAGGTTCGCTGTCGTGGTGGTGCCCTGGACGAACACCGTTCCCATGGCAGGAAGCTCGTCTCGGAACGGACGGAGGACGTAGGCACCGCGCGCCGCCTCGAAATGGCTCGGCATCCCGAGGCGTTCGCGGTCAGGAAGCTCGATCGCGGGTCGCGTCAGGTGGAGGGCAACGATCGGCACCTCGGTCGCGAGGGCCGCGGCGAGGACAACGGGCACCTCGTTGAACTCCCATGGGTGCAGGTCGATGACCTTGCCTTCGGGGAAGAGCTGGGTCACCCCCGGCTCGTAGATCCCAAAGTGCGTTCGTGAGTCCTCTGCCGTCTCCGGACCGGAGTGACCGGCCACCCAGAGGACCTTGCCAACCTTGAGCTCGCAGTCCTGGGCGAGCTGGCTGAATAGCCGCATCTCGCCATACTTGAGATAGCTGAACGATCCATAGGTGGAGCACGCACCCCAAAAACCGTTGAAGGACGTGAACGGTTCGGGTGACAGGTTCACGGTGGCGAGTCCCACGATCATGCCCGCGTTGGTGAACTCCGTGATCTCAGTGGGGAGCAGCGCACCGCGCGGATTCGTATCGCGTTCGTACCAGCCATATCCGGGCATCTCGCCGAAGTCCTTGGCGAAGCCGCTGAGGTTCGTCGAATCGGCGAGGTCGGCGGACGCGGCGATGAACAGCGGGCGTCCATAGTCCTGTCGCGCCATGGCGTTCACCCACGAGCTCCAGGCGCCGAACGCGGTGCGATTTGCCTGCTTGTCGCCCGGCTTCCGATAGAGCGCCGCCGGGTAACTCCGGAAATCCGTCAGGCGCGGATCGTTGAAGACATCAGCGCCACGACCCCCGACCGCGAGGCCGTCAATGTCCTCGGGTACCTGGGCTGCCAGCTCGACGAGGCGATCGGAAACGGCATCGACAACTTCCGGGTGGTCGGCGAGCACTCGCGCGGCACGGCGCAGGTTCTCCGCCGCCTGCTCGCGCACCGCGCCGGGATCCGCGGGCGCGGGCTCATCAACGCCGGCATAGCTCATGCCGTACTTCGCCATGAACGCATGGCGCAGCTCCCAGAACGGCTCGCTGTTCATGGCATGCGGAGATCCGTGACTCTTGCTGTCGTACTTGCCGTATCCGCGCCCCTTGCGAGTTCGGAACCATGCGACCGAAGGCACTCGGTCGGGGTTCTCGCCCCGAGCTGCCTCGAGGACAGCCCTGGTCACCGGCGACCACTCCGACCCCTCCATGGTCCCTGACACCCGCCATCCGTACGACCCGAACCATGTCTCGGGTGTTCCGGGCACGACCGACGATGCGGCGAAGTCATCGATCCCGAAGTCGTTCCAATCGACCAGGAACACGAGGTTCGACAGCCCGAGCCCCCAGGCCGCATTGCGGGTTTCGTGGCTTGCTCCCGCGGTCAGGCCACCCTCACCCTCGACGACGAACACACGAACCTCCCCGGCCCCGGCCAGCTTCAGCGCCACGGCCTCGCCAGCAGCGGGAGGCATCCCATGGCCCGACGGACCGGTGTTGAACTTGAGGAACAGCGTCTTGCCTGCCATCTCCGGGTGTCCCGGAAGACCACCGCGGTGCCGGAGCATGGTCAGGTCCTCGGGGATCAACGCCCACCGCCCGTTCTCGGGCAGGGCGAACGCCGGGTTCGGGTCGCGGGAGGCTCGCACCCTGAGCGTCTCATTGAGCGCGGCGAGCGTTGCGTACACGACTGGGACGGTGTGACCCGCCGAAAGGACGAACCGGTCACCGAACGGGAGCCAGGGACGGCGGATGTCCCAGCGCATCGCTCCCGACAGCATGGTCGCGAGCAGCAGATGGACCTTGGAGCGCGACCCACCTGGATGCCCGCTCTGGCGATAGTTCAGTGCGAGGTCGATGAACTCATCGACGATGTCCTTGATCACGTCCCACGTCGGGAACGACGCCTCCGCGTCCACGTAGAGGCGTTCGGGGGTCTCCACCGTGTGCACAATAGCGGCCCAGGAGAAGCGAATGACGACAGCGGTTCCGATCGAAATTCAGCAGGCGATCCACGACACGACCACCGCCTGCGCGGATGAATTGATCACCGCCTCGCGTGCCATTCATGCCCTGGCTGAGATCGGCTTCGAGGAGGTCGAGTCCTCGCGTCTCCTCAGCGGCGTCATCGAGCAGCATGGATTTCGTGTCGAACGTGGCATCTCGGGAATGCCGACCGCCTTCGTGGCGCGGCACGGCATGGCAGGTCCGCATGTTGCGTTCGTCTGCGAGTACGACGCTCTGCGCGGTCTCGGACACGCATGCGGGCACAACCTGATAGCGACGTCATCTGCGGGCGCCGGCATCTCGCTGGCGCGCTCGCTCACCGAGCGTGGCGTCGACGCGCGCGTGACCATCGTCGGTGCGCCGGCAGAGGAGGGCGGTGGCGGAAAGATTCCCCTCTGCCACGATGGTCTGTTCGACGATTGCGACGCAGTCCTGATCTTTCACCCCTCCGATCGAACGGCATCGGTCCAGTACGCGCTCGCGTGCACGCACTGGGAGTGGACGTTCCGTGGCAAGGCTTCCCACGCGGCTGGGCATCCCGATCACGGCATCAATGCGCTCGACGCCTTTGTGCACGCGTACAACGGCGTGTCGCTCTGGCGCCAGCAACTGCGCGATGACGCACGGGTGCATGGATTCATCGTCGAGGGTGGAACCGCTCCGAACATCATCCCCGAGCTCACGCGCGGGGAATACCTGACACGAGCGCGTGACGGCGAGTATCTGCGCACCATGAATGCTCGTTTCCGGGCGATCTTCGAAGCCGCCGCCCGCGCGACCGGCTGCGAACTGCAACTGGACGAGAAGGAGACGTACCTGGACCTGCGCTCCAACGCTGTCCTCGCCGAGCGCGCAAGCATACATCTGGCAGCAGTCGGTCTCGAGGAGGATCGCGTCGTCGCCTGGGAGCGTACCGGCTCGACAGACGTCGGCGATGTCTCCTATGCGGCGCCGACGCTGCATCCCGAATTCGCCATCGCTGATGAGGGGATCGGCCCGCACACCCACGCGTTTCGCGAGGCTGCGCTGTCACCGCGGGGAGAGAGCGCGATGCTGCAGGCCGTCGAGGTGCTGGGCAGGATCGGCGCGGACGTCATCTTCGACGCAGACGTGCGTCACGCCGTGCGTGATGCCTTTCTCCGCCAGGCGCAGCACCGCACGGAGTGGACGGGGTCGGGGGAGTAGACGGACCCTCCTCTCGGGGTCGACTCTCCGTTTCGCAGGGGAGAGTACAACGCAACCGGAATGCTTCGCTCGGCGCATTCCTCAGGCAGGCGTATCGGGCTTTCTCGCCCGGCTCGGCGCCACGCGTGACGGCTCTCCCGGCATCTTTGGGTACTGCGGCGGCCAGGGTGCGTCGACCAGACCCGCGGCCGTGTCCCGGAGGTGCAGCGCCAGCACAGGTTCGAGGGACTGCGGCGCGGCCGACATCGGCAGCCAGGGATCCCCGCTTTGGGCAACGCGGGGCGGCACCGTCACGATGGTGAGCGCGTCAGGTGTGATCGAGTCCAAATCATTCCACGCGAACGGAGTGGAGACCTGCGCGCCGGGCCGTGCGCGAACGGACCAGGCGCCGAAGATCGTCTTGTGCGGTGCGTTCTGGTTGAAGTCGATGAAGACACGGCGTCCGCGTTCCTCCTTCCACCAGGCGCAGGTGATCAGATCCGGACGGCGGCGCTCGAGCTCCCGGCCAACCGCAACCGCCGCCGAGCGCACCTCGTAGGACGTCCAGCGCGGTTGCAACCGCACGTACACGTGGATGCCTCGGTTGCCGGT
>PLDZ01000069.1 GCA_003136295.1 Candidatus Dormiibacterota bacterium | reverse complement strand
GTCGGTGATCGCTTGACGGTGGCGCTTCGCCGTCAGCAATCTCAGTCCACGAACGGATATGGCCAGCCGAATCCCCACAGTCATCAGGGTTGCCGTGGCAAGCGCAATGGCGACGGGGGTGACCTGATGCAGGGTGTTGACTAAAAGGATGGTAAGGCCGGCGCACGCGCCGAGACCCGGCAGGAGAAACCCCGCGGTCTCACCGGACACCAGCGGGCTGGTCTGGCGAGGAGGCAGCCAGACAGCTATCGAGATGAGCAGGATCGCACACGGCCACGCGGTCCCGTTGACGATCGTACCAAGGTGCGACGTAGCCCCCGAACTGGCAAAGAGGTTGAAGGTATCACCGATCGCGGTGATGCCGATGGCACACGCAATCAGCAGCCACTGTGGATTCTTCCTGCCTGGAAGGATGGCCGTCCCTCCAACCGCGAGGATAAGCAGCAACACGTCTCCGATCGGATAGGCGAGGTCGGTGGCCACGGTCGCTGCGTTCCCGCCGACGGAATGCAGGACCGTGTTAAAGGCAAAGCAGGCGCACAACGCTGCGGCGCCCAGGCCGGCGACAGCCCCGTCGAGCCACGTCGTCACTCCCATTCGCTTGATGTGCTTGCGCGTGAGGAGCACGAGCGCGACATACACAATCGGGTAGAAGCCCAGCCAGAACAGGTCGCCGAGAGACGGGACCGGTACCGTCGCTCCTCCGGCGGACTCAGCAGCAAGGACCGTATCGCCGATGCTCCACGAGAGTATCCCGAGGCCGAGCATCAGGGGAATGGTGCGGCGGCGGGAGCTGAGCGCCCGCCAGATACACAGTGCGCTGGCAACAACTTCGAACGCGGCAACACCCCAGCTATCGACGACCTCGGACGATTGGTCGGATGCCCTCACAGTGAGCGAGACGAAATAGGCGAGGAGCAGGAGCCCCAACACGCCGTATGTGGCTAGCACTCCACGCGGTGCGCGACCCGCGCGCTCGGCGATGGTTGCAGCCCGAACCTGAGGATGCGCAGTGGACACGTCCTGCAGGGTAGGCCCGCAATCATCAGACGCCTGCCACGTTACATGGCCGATCGGTAACAGGACTGTGCGCTGCTGTGGCTTCGCAGGTGTATCGCGATGTCATCAGGGGCACTTTCATCTCACACGACGCCGGGTGTGACGAGGTGGTGACAAAGGCGGTATGGCCGGGTGGTGAGAGTTCCCACGAGCATACGCTGGGTGGTCGATGAGGAAGATGCTCCACAGCATCCTCGCGTCCGGCGAGGGGCGACAGGTCATCTGGCCTTTCGCGGCGATCATGGCGGTGGCCGTCGGCAGTATCCTGCTGCCGCCAGGCCCAGCGCATGCGGCATTCTTCTTCGCCGCCTTGGGCACGACTGGCTTGCTGATCGCCGTTCAGAGCCTGCCCGCTTGGCGTAAGTGGCCGCAATGGGCCTGCGCGGCTGCGCTAATCCCGGCAGTGGCAGCGATCGCGATGCTCATTTTCTCGGCAGGGACGACCACCGGTCTCACTGCGTTGCTGCTCCTGCCCGTGTTCTTTAGCGCCCTTTACCGCCGACCCCGAGAGTCGTTCGTGGCCATTGGGGCGGTGGGCATCGCGCTTGCGATCCTCGGATTGGCCTCACACGATACGACGACCGTCCTGGCTCGCTTGCTGGTCTTCTGGCTCGGCCTGATGTCGATGATCAGCATTGCCACGCACCTACTTCGAACGCGGCTGGCAGCGAGTGTTGCGGGCGCGGAGGAGGACGCACGCCAGAGCGCAATGATCGCGCAAGCGACCCGGACGCTCACCGCACTACTTGATCCCGAACTAGTCCTTCGGGCGGCCGCCAGGCTTGCCGCGGAGATAGGCTCTCCGCCCAACGCCGCGGGGCGACGGGCGCACTATTTCCGAATAGAGGAGGCCGGCGCTAGCCTGGCCGCCGACAGCGACGATACCGGTGCCACCATCGTCGGGGTAGTGATACCGATTGGCGAGCATCCGATGATCGCGGCCGTGGTCGCCTCGGACGCGCCGGCGAATGGAGCAATTGACATCGCTGCATGCGGTCCGCAGCTGCAGCGTCTGTTGATGATGCTGCACATCACCGACGCTGCCTACGTACCGATCCACCTCGACGCGTCCCTCCATGGCGTGCTCGTCGCTTCGGGTCGCGGTGAAGCCATTCCCGCGGATCTCTTCGAGCGGCTCAAGACACTCGGCAACCTCACCGAGCTCGCGCTGGCCAATGCTGTGGCGCATCAGCGTTTGGAGGAAGAGGCCAGCACGGATGCACTGACGGGTCTTGCCAATCGGCGCGAGTTCGAGCGAGCCATCCTCAGGCTGCCAATTCGCCGTCCCTATGCCTTCTTCGCCGCTGACATCGATAGCCTGAAGGATGTGAACGATACCTTTGGGCACTGCGCCGGAGACGAGTTAATCGTCGCGGTCGCAAGCGCTCTGTCGTCGGTTGTTCGTCGCGGGGACACAGTGGCTCGGACAGGCGGCGATGAATTCGCTATCTTGATGCTGGACGCGACCCCGGACACGGCGTCCAATCTAGCTCTGCGCATCCAGGCAGCGGTAGCGGCCACGACACTTCCTACCGGACGGGCCTACGTCAGCATTGGCGTTTGCACGTCGACGGGAGGTGAACCCGAACTCATCCGACAAGTTGCTGACGATGCCCTCTACGCTGCGAAGACCAGTGGCGGCGCTAAGACCGTGATCCGAGACCTACGTTCTGAGGTCGATGACGACGTGCTCAGCGGCGAGTTCCATTTGACACATGGTCTGAAGCCCAGGGTATTGCCCTGAGCATGAGGGCAATCCGGACCATCCGACTCGCGCCCGACGCCGCGGCTTCGGGTAGCCGCGGACCAGGTGGGCGACCCGCCTTTCGGTCGATCCTGGTACCGCCGCATCTCTGGACGCACGCGGTGCTTATACTCGCGCCTCCGGTCAGCGTTAGCCTTGCGGCAGAGGTCGCAGCGGCAGCCGCGTCGCGATAGCACCTGACCGTGCCGTGCTGGTGCAACAGGAGTAGTCGCACGCCGAGCGGATCCCCATAGCGCTCGAAGCGGCGCTGGTGGCTATGGCAGTACCGCATGGGCGTTCGTGGCGAAGTGAAGCAACCGTCGATCGCGCATTTGTACTCCCAGGGCATGTAGGCGCCGGACTGCTTCACCACCTGGCGGACGCGCTCTCGCGTGAGTCCGAGGCTGGCGCCTATGCTCGCCACGTTCTCGCCGGCCTTGTAGCGGCGGACCATCTCGGCGTTCCGACGCTCGATTCCGGGGAGGTCAGCGGCGAAGGGCCGTCCTTGCCTACCCATTGTTACTCCAGGGTGGTGGGTCAGTTTCAGACACCTCCGGACTAGCGTATTCGGCGCTCCGCAGCCCGCGCACTTGGCGATGGAGCGGCCGATTACGTGGGCTTTCTCCTCACGGCGGTGGGGGAGGTGCAGCGGGAGCAGACCGCGGACGCCGCACGCCGGACAAGGGACCATGCCGAGCCCGCTGATGCGCGGACAAATCACCGTCTGTCCGACGCGGGTAGATGGTCAAGCCAGTGGAGGAACGCAGCGACCGTGACTAGCGGCGGGCCATTTTCCTCGTACCGCCAATTGCTGCGGTCCTCTTGGCCCTCAGTCACCGCCTTCCCCCTTCCATGCCACGCTTCCTCCCGGCGCTCCAGGGCTGCGGCAGCGCGCTGCTCCGGGCCACGACTGACGAGCACGGCCACGATGCTACTCCGGGGTGCGACGGAGAACGGCGCCCCAGGCGATCCATCTCCTTCCGCACTCGGGGAACCAACCTGGGAACGCCGCCCGTTCAGGGGAGGGCTGCGAAAAGTANNCTGAAGAGGCCCCTGGCATCGCGTCGGGGGTCTCGCTTCATGCGAACGAGGCCGCTGAGTGGTTACGGGACAGTGGTGTGACGCCTTTCTCTGGGACCGGCACCGCCGACCTCGACTGTCTGTGCTGTCGCCTAAGGGGTCGGGTGAGCCACTCCACATTCCTTCCGGCTGCCCGGCCCTCAATGCATTGGCGGCTCATGCGGTTCACTCGTGAAGATACGTCAAGCCGATGGCTCGACCACAGGTGGGGCAGGCGGGAAACGTCTGCCCAGCCTTGATGTCGGTCAAGTCGTGGTGAACATCGCCGCCTTCCCACGTTCCGATCCGTAAGCACATCTCTCCGGTCCTTGCCACGTGTTCACCGCCTGGCGAGTAGGACATCCCAAAAGGATATGTGCTGTCTACGGTCTGACGCACCGCGTCAGGGAGGGCTATGCTCGCCATTGGGCCGTGCAAGGCAGACAATGCACTCCCTCATCCCCTGGAGCGATACCGGGCGCTGGGCCGTTAGGGGGGCTTTGCCTGGCCTTTCGGTCGACCCTGGTACCGCCGCATCTCGGGATGCACGCGATGCTGATACTCGCGCCTCCTGTCCGCATTCGCCGTGCGACAGAGGTCACAGCGGCAGCCTCCGTCGCGATAGCAGCTGACCGTGCCGTGCTGGTGCAAGAGGAGTGGGCGCGAGCCGAGCGGATCCCCATAAAGCTCGAGGCGGCGCTGGTGGCTATGGCAGTACCGCATCGGCGTCCGCGACGTGAGGCACCCGTCGACCGCGCATTTGTACTCCCAGGGCATGTGGGCACCGGACTGCTTCACAACCTGGCGCACGCGCTCTCGCGTGACTCCGAAGCCGGCGCCTATGGTCGCCAGGTTTTCGCCGGTCTTGTAGCGGCGGATCATCTCGGCATTCCGCCGGTCAATTCATGGGAGCTCAGCGGCGAAGGGTCGTCCTTGCTTAGCCATCTCGGTCGCCGGGATAGTGCGTCAGTTTGAAAGCCGCTCCTTGCGAGCGGGTGATGTCGCGAGCGTACATCCGCCTTCTACAGTCCGCGCACTTTGCCGATGAGATCGCCTCGGCTTTCTCTTGAGGACGGCCACGATGCTACTCAAGCAGCTCCCCTAAGTTCTCCCGCAGCTCCGCAAGGGCGTCCGCGGCGGCGATGTTGATGCTCCCCGCAATCCGTGCCCTCTCGAGGAGCCCGATGAATTCCTCGGGCGCGAGCCCCACATAGGCAGTGAGCGCAAGCGTCACCGTGTAGAGCGCTCGCGAATACTTCGGATTGAGGGCTGGCGACTGCTGTTCGGCGAGCAAGGCATCACGGGTGATCAACCGATCGTCGAGTCGCTTGGTCAAGCCATAGCCGCGAGCCGTAGTGCCGACGACAAAGCCGCGTCCATCGTCGGCGACTCGACGGCGAGCCGATCACCGTCCTCCCGGCGCAAACGCGGCAATAGCGCCAGGGCTGCAGTGCTGCGGCGCGCTTCGTAGCATTTGAGAATCCCTCGGTGCGTGGAGGGCTCGTCGAGCGAGCCCCTCTCCGTGAGCATCGGCACCGCCATCGCAATCTTTCGGCGTCGTCGCCTATCTCGCGGCCACCGGCCGTCCCGATCAGCTACGGCTGATAGAAATACCGTGTCAAGCTGACGGGCGCTTCGTCGATCCATATCTCCGCACCATGGGATCCGCAGAGCATGAAGGCCGGAGTGACCGGCGGGGTCACCGTCATGATGACCGCAGTCCGTCCCTGGGGCGGCGTGATCAGGAGTGTCCGATAGAGAGGACAGGAAGTCGAGGTGCTCTGGACGTCGGTCCACTCGATAGCGATATACGCGGCCTGTCCGGGCTCCAGCGTGATGAGTCGCACCGTCGGAAGCGTGCCGTTGCTGTTGTTGATGAGGACTGCCTGGATGTGGGTCACGCCCAGCTTCGAAACACGACCGTCGACGGAGCCCTGGAGGTTCGTGTAGCCGTCCATGGTGCACGGAGCGTGGCCGGCGTTCTCGAGCATGATGTCGCCGCCCTCAGAGCCGGCGGCCCCGTCGAAATCAATGAAATGAGCGCGGAGCGTCGCGCCTTCGCAGGCGACGACTCCGTTGGAGGGTGAAGGCGACGGGGACGCTGAGGGCGATGGCGTTGGAGTTGCGGTGGAGGTTGGAACGGTCGGGCTAGGTGGGCCGGTCTTCGAAGGACCGCTCGGGATGGGATGGCTGCGTAGTGCGAGGCTGAGCCCGAGCGCCCCACCCACGAGCACGACAACGACCGATGCCACGAGAAAGGCGCCGAGGCGTTGCCGGATCCTGAAGCCGCCCGCCCGGCTGCGCTCTCGCGCCGCTGCGACGGCGTCCATCACCCGCCCTCCTGCGTTTGGCCCGGGAACCATTGGATCGATGGCAGCGTGAAGTCCGTCGCGCAGTGTGCTCTCGATATCGTCGCTGCTCATCTCATGACTCCTGCAACGTGAGGGTGGTTTTCAGACTCTCGATCCCACGGCGAACGCGGGATTTTGCCGCGTCGGCGGAACAACGGCTTATGGAGGCGACCTCCTCGAACGGGAGGTCGAGGTAGTAGCGCAACACCAATGCGAGCCGGATGTGCGGCGGCAGCCGGCGGAGCTCATTGACGAGGTCGATGATGGCAGCAGTATCTCCGGCCCGAGTCTCGGCCTCTGGTGGGTCGGCGAATCGAAGCACCGACGCCCATCGGGCTCGGTGCGTCTCGCGGCACTGATTGGCCACGATCGCAAGAAACTACGGACGGAGGTCGGTTCCCGGCTGCCAGTTGTCTCGCTTGCTCCAAGCGCGGAGTGCGGCGGTTTGCACCGCGTCCTCGGCATCGTGAGAGTCCAGCCGCATCCCCGCCGCGAGACGCAACGCGAGAGGGATCAGGGGTCGCAACCGGGCCTCGAAACTATCGGTTTGGGCCTCGTTGCGCACGCTGTGGATCGTCCGCCTTCTACCCTCGCGTTGTGCTGCGATCGTGCTCGATATGCCCGTAATACGGGTCGAGACGGGGAAAAGGGTCGTCACAGGAGGGCCGGCTGTCCTTCCCGAGGCTTAGAAACCGGGAACGTGGCGCTCAACATCCCTAGGTCGACGCCATCAGCGGAGATCGTAGACCGCGCCCGCGACCACATCGACGCTGACGTCAGCAATAGGCGGCGATCGGAGCCTTCCCTCTGCAGGCGTTACCCGCTCTGATTGAATGGCACGCGTGGAGCTCCGCGACATCGTTCGAAAGCGGCGGATGGTTCACCGATTCACACGCGAGCCCGTCGCTGACGAGACGCTCCTACGCATCCTGGAGATCGCGCGGCACGCACCCTCGGCCGGGTTCAGCCAAGCCTTCAGGCTCGTCGTCCTCGACGATCCTGGGCGGCTCGAGTGGTTCTGGCGCCTGACGACGCCTCCGGACGAGCTCCCGGAACTGGACCAACGAATCGCGACCGGGCCGCCCGTCGTTGTGCTTCCTTTCACCTCGAAGGCCGCCTACCTGGATCGATACTCCGCGCCTGACAAGGCCGGTTTCGGCCTGCAGAGCGAAGAAGCGTGGCCGGTCCCGTTCTGGCACGTCGACGCCGGGATGGCAATCATGCTGATCTTGCTCGCCGCAGTCGACGAGGGCCTCGGCGGCTGGTACTTCGGCATCGTCCACGGCGAGAGCGACCTGCTGCCCGAGCTCGGCATCCCCGATCAATACGCACTGCTTGGAGCCATCGCAATCGGTCACCGAGCGCCCGAAGACGTCAGGACGCAGGGGTCAGCTTTCAGCCGACCGCGCGTTTCGGTGGACGAGCTCGTACGCCGCAGCCACTGGTGACCTCTCCGTGAGGTTGAAGTTGAAGGAGTCCCCGATACCCCTCTAAGGATGGTGGATATGCAATTCACCGGTTGCATTTTCAGAGTGGGCCGGATAAGATGCAACCATGAAGTTGCATAAGACCACAGGCCGCATCGAGAAAGAGATCGTTCTGCGCGCACCCCGCTCGCGTGTCTGGCGCGCTCTTGCCGACGCCGAACAGTTCGGCGCCTGGTTCGGCATGAAGCTTGAGGGTGCCTTCGCACCAGGCGCGCGTGTCCGTGGCCAGATGACATCGCCCGCTCATGAGCTCGTGACTATCGAGTTCGCCATCGAGCGGATAGATCCCGAGAGCCGGCTGTCGTATCGCTGGCATCCATACCCGTTCGAATCCGGCGTGGACTACTCGAGCGAGCCCACCACGCTCGTCGAATTCCAACTTGAGGAGGTCGCGGGAGGCACCCAGCTCAGGGTGGTCGAGTCAGGCTTCGATCGCATTCCGCTGGCACGGCGTGCTGAAGCATTTCGGATGAACGACGCGGGCTGGGCTGAGCAGCTCGAGAACATCGCTCGATATGTCGCGAAATAGCGTCGAAAGGCGTGAGGTTTCCCGCACTGCGCCGATCTTTGCGGCGCTCGGTGATGAAACCCGGCTCGAGCTGGTGGCCCGACTGAGCTTCGATGGCCCTCTCTCGATAACGCGGCTAACCGCCGGGTCTGCTGTCACGCGCCAAGCCGTTACCAAGCACCTGACCGTGCTCGCCACCGCCGGGCTCGTCTCGGATGTACGGCGCGGCCGAGAGCGCATCTGGGAATTCGAGCCGAAACAAGTGGAAGCGGCGCAGAGCTATCTCGAGCACGTCTCGAAGCGGTGGGACAAAGCGCTCGACCGTCTTAAGAATTTCGTTGAGGAATGAAGAAGGAACCATGCTTTTGACGAACAAGGTCGAGGTCGCCTATGGATGCGGCGGAGCGAGCAAAGGGAGTTCCCGCTCCGCCGCCATGACGAGCGCTAGGGCGGCCGCGCTGACGACGACGCTCGGGCTCGCCGCCGCATCCTGGGTCGTCGCGGTCCGGCAGATGAACGGGATGGACATGGGCGTTGCGACCCGGCTCGGTTCGTTCGCGTCCTTTGTCGGCCTATGGGTGTCAATGATGGCGGCGATGATGCTGCCGGGCGCGGCTCCGGCAGTCTTGAGACGCGCTGGTTCCAGCGGTGTGCGCGCCGTGCCGCTATTCGTCGGGGCGTACGTTGCCGTCTGGACACTCGTGGGTGTTGCCGTGTACGCGTTGTACCGGCCGCAGGGGTCTTTCGCCGCCGGCGCCGTTGCCGTCGCGGCAGGTCTCTACGAGTTCACGCCGCTCAAGCAGCACTTCCGCCGGCGCTGCCACGAGAGCGTCCACTCAGGATTCGAGTATGGGCTCTACTGCGTCGGTTCGAGCATCGGATTGATGCTGATGCTGGTGGCGCTGAGCGTCATGAGCGTCACCTGGATGTCCGTGATCACCGTCGTCGTCCTCGCCCAGAAGCTCCTGCCCGCGAAAGCCGCCATCGATGTCCCGCTGGCGCTAGCGATCGTCGGACTTGGAATCGCGATCGTCATCGTGCCCTCGGCGGTTCCCGGACTCACGCCATCTATGTGAGACGTCGTTGGTGACGCGCCACGCCAAGTTGTTGTAACCACGAGAAGGAGAGAAACAATGACCGCCCACAAGACCGGAACACGTGAAGAGTGGCTTGCGACCCGGCTGGAGCTGCTCGAGGCCGAGAAGGCGCTGACGCGGCGCAGCGACGAACTGGCGCGGCAGCGCCAGGACCTGCCGTGGGTCCGGATCGGCAAGGAGTACCACTTCGAGACCGGCGAGGGCACAGCGTCCCTCGCCGATCTGTTCGCAGGGCGCTCGCAGCTCCTCATCTATCACTTCATGTTCGGGCCCGAGTACACGGCAGGCTGTCCGTCGTGCTCGGCGATCGCTGACGGCTTCGACGGCTCCGTCGTGCACCTGGCGAATCACGACGTCACGCTCTGCGCGGTGTCGCGGGCTCCGCTTGCGAAACTGCAGGCGTACAAGCGG
>PLDZ01000089.1 GCA_003136295.1 Candidatus Dormiibacterota bacterium | reverse complement strand
CACACGGTCATGTACACCGCCGGGGTGTCGAACGCTCCGCCGTCGTCCGGATTCCACGGGCCCGGCACTTACACGGGCGCATCCGCGACCATGGCCGACCTAATCATTGACAACTCGTCTTTCACCTTCGCCGCGATCGCCGTGATCCATGTAGCCGGCGACGCCTCCGGAACGATGTCTTTCACCGGCATGCTCGACACAAACACGAACGCCGAGGAATCCGGAAGAGTGAGTTGGACCTGCGCCGACTAGGGGCGGTGGAAGGCCCCGGAGCCGCTGCTGGGGTTTCGATCCGTGCTAGAAAATGGAACCACGGCGTGCCTCCTACTAACCATTTCCATTGACAGACCGTCACCCAGCCCAAAGTGCACGAGAGGTGTCGGCCCGGTCAAGGCGGACGGAGACCAACGGCGAGACCCACAAGTCCGACGAGAAAGCGCGGACGCACCGGTCGCCAGGACCAATCCCGCATACCCTCTCGGAGCACCTTTGCGTGGACTTCGTCAACAGTCGATTCACCGACCACACCGGCTCAGGGCGCATCTACGACCGCCTCGATCTGCAGGACTGGCAGCGGTGGTTTGCACACCGATGCGGCCTGACGATCGAACAACCCCCGAGTACCGCTATGCATCGGCATCTGATCGACATGCGAGACCTTCTTCGGCGGTTGTTGGAATCGCGGTCTGATCCGACCGATGGCGATCTCACTCAGCTCAACCGAGTTCTTGCCTCTTCCAGCCAGTTCTCGCAACTCGTGCGCGTCGAAAACAGCTTAGCCCTGAGATCACTCTGGCGCGACGAGGATTGGCGCGCCGTGATGGCCGCAACTGTGGCCTCCTATGGGCGACTTCTGGTCGGGGGCCAGCTGCACCGGATCAGGAGATGTCTCAATCCGGACTGCACCTTCCTCTTTTACGACCAGTCCCGAAACGGAACCCGGCGATGGTGCGAGGGGCGTGCCTGCGGCAACTTACTCAAGGTGCGTCGTCACCGCGACCAACGTCAGCGTGAAAGACCGGCGCGATTACTTCCCCCGCCGTCGGGCGAGGCTCACAAGCCTGCGTTGTGACGCTGGCGCTTGCCGAAGCCGTCAACTCGTATTCAACATAGCGGTGCCGAGGGACAGGATCGAACTGTCGACACCAGGTTTTTCAGTCGGGCAAGCTGACGTTCGTGGACATCCTCTGAGTTCCAGTATCGTATTCGAGCGGCCCTTGAAAACGCCGCTTACGTCCGGGGATCGTCCACTAACACCCAAGGACGAAGGTGTCAGGCAAGGTGTCATTTGCGGGCTGACTCAGGAGCTCTTGCTGATCCTTACGTGTCCCATCGCCGAGTGCTCGCCGAGGTCGACGACTGCGCTGCCCTTGAGCTCACCGGCGCCGACGCAGCGCGGGCAGAGACCCTCGGTCGGCGCCCGCCCGATCTCGACTCTCGTCTCCGCGTCGCGCTCTTCCATGTCGACGACGCGCACGCCCGGGATGCGAGCATCACCTCGCACATGCGGAAGGGATCCATCTCCACGGCGTCAACCTGCCGCGACGACTGCGCTGCCCTTGGTCGGCGCGGAGCCGTCGCGTGTCAGGAGCGGTTTTACAGGGAGTCGCCCGGCGGAAACTCAGGCGGCCGTCGTACACCATCTGAGTAGGGTTGGCCGGTGCCCGAACTGCAACGACTGCGCGCCGACCACGCCCCGGCAGTCCTGGCCTTCGAACTGGCGAACCGCGCCTACTTTGCCACCTTTATCTCCGACCGCGGCGATGAGTTCTACGAGCACTTCACCGAGCGGCACAACGCCCTGCTGGCTGAGCAGGAGGCTGGCACCTGCGTCTTCCACGTGCTCGTCGGCGAGGATGGCACGGTGCTCGGCCGGTTCAACCTGGTCGATCTTGAGGACGGCACCGCCGAGCTCGGATACCGGGTCGCGCAGCACGTCGCGGGTCGCGGCGTGGCGACCGCGACCGTGCAAGAACTGTGTCGGCTCGCGGCCGCGCAGTACGGGCTGCGCACGCTCAGAGCAGCGACCACCTATGACAATGTCGCTTCCCAGAAGGTGCTGACCAAAGGCGGGTTCGTCCCAGCTGGCCCCGCCGAGCTCGGCGGCCGACCAGGCACCTGGTATCAGCGTGACCTGGCCGCCGACTGACCCCAGATCAGTCGCTAACGACGCGCGGCAGCGCCAGGAGCAGTGAAAGCCGGGCTATGAAGCTCCCGCTGTGAACCTTGCTGCAAAGATCGTGGAGCTCGAGGAGGTCAGCCAGAGAACACACCGGCTCAGCTCAGCCTGCCCCGAGACCCCTTCAGATCCGAAGAGCCAGCTCAACGCCGACGTTTAGACCCGAGCGCGAACCGCGGGACTTGCTCCAGTGGTGGATGCTCGCGGTAGATTCGCGAACGTCACGACCTCAAGCTGGTCCGAGGCGTAGTTGGTGGCGAGCAGCGTGTCGCCGTCTGGTTCAACAGCGAGCTCGCGGGGGAAAGCGTCAGCACGAATCGCTCCGACCCGGGTAGGGCCGCCAGCCAGGGCGCTTGCGGTGCTGATCACACTCAGCTCCGCGATGGCGCCGCTGGCGTGGAACCGATTCGAGTCGGCTACCACGATGATTCCGTCAGCGTCGAGGAGGATGAGACCCACGGGGGCCTCGCCAACCCTGACGTCAGCGATGAGCGCACGCGTCGGATCCGCCAGCAACCTATTGGCCGCGAACCCGAGCAACGCGTTGCTTCCGCGAGCTGACACCCATACGACGCTCCCGTCCGACGACACCACGACGCGGACCGGGCTGCAGCCAGCGGCAACAGTTGCAATGACGGAGAGTGAAGGAGCGGTTTCGGCGCGCTTGAGATCGATGACACTCAAAGTGCCAGTGCCGACCCCCAACATTCCTGCGGTACGTTCACTGGTTGCGTAGAGCCATTGCCCATTGGGGGAGATCGCCATGCCGACGACACCTTCGCCGACGGGTATCAGCCCGACAAACCCCGTCTCGTGGAAGCCGGTGACGAGGGCGGTGTGGAGGTCGTACACAGCGATCGCATCGGCGTACTCGAGGGAGACGAAGACGTAGCCATCATCGGGAGAACCGATCGCCTCGATGGCGCTCGCATCGACCACCCGGGGAAGATGCGTCGAGAGCACCCCTAGTACCGATTCCGCGCCGCTGGTCTCAGCAGCACCAACGGCAAGGACGACCGCGCCGCTGCCCGCGGCGGCGAGGAGATAGCGACCGTCGCTGGTGATGCTTAGTCCTTCGGCCGCAATACCGTCGGGTAGGGTGACCATGCGAACCGGTGTGGGGAGCGAGCTGCGGTCCGACATCACAGCGATTTCGGCAGCCTCCGCCACAAATGACCATGCACCGACGGGGGAAACCGCGACACCGAAGGGAGCGGCTGGCAATGACTCGAAACCCACGTGCGTGTCCGCTACCGGCGTCGCAGGCGCGACGACAGTGGTGCACGGCGGCGGACTCAGCACGGCCGGGGCGACCATAGGGGTTGGTGTCGGCGAGGGAGGCGCGCCGGGCGTTTGCATGCCGGCACAACCGCTGAGGAGACCCAGAAGGATCAGCATCAGCAGCGTGCCGACGCGATGCGGTCCGGCTGTGCGGTTCGAAAGTCGCCTCACCTCCTGAGTCTCCTAGAGATCAGCAACCACCCCTAGGCGGGCAACGTCTATCGGTCCCGCGAACGCACGCTGCGCCGAAGCCCGCGCTGCTTCCGGATCGGTGCCTGGCCAGAGATGCGTGAGGATGAGGTGGCCAACTTGAGCCTCGGAAGCAACACCACCCGAATCCCGGGCGCTGCTGAGGTATCGAGCTTCAGCTGCAGGAACGTCATCGACGTAGGTGGCTTCGGCCAACAACAGGTCGGCCGCAGATGCGAGCCGGACGAGGTCGGATGTTGGCCCACTGTCACCTGTGTACACCAGGGTGCGACCACTTGCTGAAAGGCGTACTCCTGCGTTGGGGACGTAGTGAGGCAGGGAGCAAGTGTCGACGCGGAACGGGCCGAGTTCGAAACTGTTGCCGGCGGTGAACTCGCAGAGGGAATATGCAGCCGCAAGCATCTTTGGTCCGTCGAGGTGGAGCACGGCATCGAGTGCCCCAGGGAGTGCGTAGATCGGCAGTCGCGAGGCCGCCACATCGGGCAGCGCTCGAGCGCGGAGGAGTGGATTCAGGTCTGCGCAGTGATCCGGATGTCCATGCGTGACCAGGACGGCGTCGATCGCGGAGGCGTCGACGACCATCAGTAGCCGAGGCACGATGGCGTACCCGGGATCAATCCAGAGTCGGTAGCCAGCCTCCTCCACCAGGTACCCACTGCACGCCTGACCCGCCGCTGGCCAAGCTCCGCATCCACCAAGAACTGTCAAGCGCATGGTTCTAGGTCATCGCCGGACTTCGCCATCGCAGCTTGCGTTCAGGCTGATGGTGGCTTGTCATCACTATGGACGTGCATAGGTGTTTCTGTTCGCTCTCGACCGGGACTCCAAGGTAGAGCATAGCGAACTGCTGCCGCATCAGTGGGTCGAAAAGATTGGTGCCTGGCTGCCAGATCAGTAAGGGTGCGCCGGGTTGGCTCTCTTGGTAGAGGTTCGGCTTACAGACGGCCAAGCCCGT
>PLDZ01000199.1:16339-16570 GCA_003136295.1 Candidatus Dormiibacterota bacterium | reverse complement strand
GAACAGCTCGACGCCCCGCTGTCGCCCGGCGTCAACGACGACGCCGTCCACCCGGTTCCGACCGCCCCCGCTCCCCACATGCGCTCGGTACGGTTGACCGACGATGAGTTGCGGATCCTCTCGGAGGCCGTCCAGCACCTCAAGTTCCCCAGCAAGGCGCCGACGCGCCCGTCCGTCGACGACTTCGAGAAGCTGGAGGTCCTCCGCCAGAAATTGCTCGACGCCCTGTGA
>PLDZ01000199.1:0-16202 GCA_003136295.1 Candidatus Dormiibacterota bacterium | reverse complement strand
CAGGCGACGCTGCCGTTCGCGCTCGACGAGTTTCAGCGTGAGGCGATCATCAAGCTTGAAGGCTCACGCGGCGTGCTGGTGAGCGCGCCGACATCGAGCGGCAAAACCGTCGTCGCCGACTATGTGATCTGGCGTCGCCTCGACGCTCCCGCAGCGCTTCGCCGGCCGGTCACCGATGCGGCTGATGTCGTCTACACGACGCCACTGAAAGCGCTCAGCAACCAGAAGTACCACGACCTCTGCGAGCGTTTCGGTGAGCAGCGCATCGGCTTGATCACCGGCGAGCACACCCTCAACGACGGAGCGCCGATCCTGGTGATGACCACGGAGATTCTGCGCAACGTCCTCTACGACGAGCCCGCGCGCGTCGATCGAGTCGGCGACGTCGTGCTCGACGAGGTCCACTACATCGACGACTATCCCCGCGGCACCGTGTGGGAGGAGCTGATCATCGAGGCGCCGCATCACATCCGCTTGATCGGCCTCTCCGCGACGATCAGCAACGTCGGTGAGGTGGCGGCGTGGATGTCCGGCCTGCGCGGCACCATCGAGACGGTCACGCGGACCGAACGCCCGGTTGCGCTCGAGATGTGGCTCAGCATCGACAACACACTCCACCCGCTGTTCGACAAGGCGGGCAACGCAGCGCGCGGCACGCTCGAGCTCGCGCAGGCGGATGCGGTGCAACAACCTCGATTTCGCGAGGCGCGGCGGGCGCCCGACAACGACCTGCTCCAGGTGATCGAGGTGCTCCGCCGTCGCGCGATGCTCCCCGCCATCTACTTCATCTTCTCGCGCCGGGGCTGCCGCGAGGCGCTGCAGCGATGCGGCGTGCACGGTGTCGACCTCACCACCGACGCCGAGAAGGAGCGCATCGATATCGCGGTGACGGAACGCATGGCGGCGTTGAACGACGCGGACGAGCGTCAGTGCGTGTTGCTCGAGCTCGACAGACGTCTGCTCCGCCGCGGGCTCGCGATGCATCACGCCGGTCTCCTCCCCTACGCGAAGGAGACTGTGGAGCGGCTCTTTCAGCAGGGACTGATCAAGGTGGTGTTCGCCACCGAGACGCTCTCGCTCGGGCTCAACATGCCGGCGCGCTCGTGCGTCATCTCGAGCTTCACGAAATTCGACGGCGTGAGCTTCGCGTCACTCACGAGTGGCGAGCTGACCCAGCTCATGGGCCGGGCCGGACGGCGCGGTATCGACACCGTCGGACACGGCGTGATCCTCAAGGAGAGTGATGTCGACCTGCGCGACATCTACGACGCCGCCATCTCGGGCGAGTTCGCGGTGGATTCCAAGTTCTCCCCGACCTACACCATGGTGCTCAACCTGTTGCGGACCAGGTCCGCGGAGGCCGCCGAGCTGCTCCTCGACAGCTCGTTCGGGCAGTATCAAGCCGTCGAGCGCTCCGCCCGGTGGGAGCATCGGAAAGCCAATCTCGAGGCGGAGCTGCACGACCTCCGGCTCCGGCGCTTTCAGCATCCGCGCGTGCCCTGCACGGAGCGGACCCTGAACTCGTTTCTCACCACCACCACGCAGCTCGGCGAGGCTCAGCTCGCGCTCCGAAGGGTCCGGCGCGGGCACTGGACCGACGCGCGCCGTGGCCGCTACGGCAAGGCCGGGTCGGACCCCGGGCAGCGCTATGAGGCACTGCGACGCACCAGCCGGTCGCTCCAGGACCGGCTCAACGAATCACCCTGCCGGAACTGCCCCTACTTCGGAGAGCACCGAGCTCATCACCACCGGATCGCCGATATCGAGACCACGCTCGCCGGCGCCGAGGAAGAGCTCGAACGCTCGCAGCATCGCTTCCGTCGCGAGTTTCGCGCCCATCGAGCGGTGCTGCGGGCGGCCGGCTTCCTCGAAGGGGATGAGCCCACCGATCTCGGGCGCCTCGCCGGCTCGCTCTACGGCGAGAGCTCGCTCCTGGTTGCGGATGCGATCGCCTCCGGGGTGCTGGACGGACTCAAACCCGAGGAGCTCGCCGCGACGCTGGTCAGCCTGGTCGCCGAGGACCGCGGCCGCGAGCGGCCCCAGCCGTCCCGCCGTCACTTTCCGACGCCACGCATCGAGGAACGCCATCGCCGCCTGCGGACGGCGATGCGGCGTTTCGTCGAGCTCGAGCGCGAGCATGGGCTGGAGACGATGCCGCCGCTGTCCCTCGAACAGATCCGTCCCGCGTACGAATGGGCGTCGGGCGTGCCCCTCGCCGACATCGAGCCGCCGCCCGGAGCCGACACCGGTGACGTCGTCAAGGCGGTGAAGAGCCTCTACTCGCTGCTCCGTCAGATGGAGCAGGCGCTTCGCGGCCACGCGCTGCACCCGGTCGTGACGCTCACCCGAGAGCGTGTCGAACGCGATCTCATCCGCCGAATCTGAGCTTGTGCGACACGTCGTCACCGATGCGACTTGCGACCGGGCGCGCCGTGCGTGTTAGCATGCCCGCACTGTGCTGACACCAAGAGTCGTGCTCGCAACCATGATCATGCCCCGCGGAGGTTTCCGAACGTAGGGGCACACGCGCCCTCGTTGGGAAGCCTCCCGGACCACAAGCCCGGGAGGTTTTTTTATGTCCACGATCAGTCTGCTGGAACGCTACGGACGCGCCCCGTCGGGTGCGCACGTCAGCTGCCTCGTCTGTCGGGCCTGTGGTCACGAAACCCCTGTTGAGGCAACCAACATCTGCGAGCGGTGCTTCGGGCCGCTCGAGGTGCGCTACGACTACGAGGAGGTGGCCCGGCGCATCTCCCGTGAGAGCATCGCCGCCGGCCCCCCGAGCATCTGGCGGTATCGCGACCTCCTGCCGGTCGATCTCGAGGAGACCGCGCCGATCTCGCTGGGCGAAGGATTCACGCCGCTGATCCACGCGCGCAACCTGGGCGCCGAGCTCGGGCTGCGCAACCTCTACCTGAAGAACGACACGCAGAATCCGACCGGCTCGTTCAAGGATCGCGTCGTGAGCGTCGCCGCAACCTGGGCGCGCGAGCACGGGCTCACCACCATCGCCTGCGCCAGCACGGGCAATCTCGCCAACTCGGTGGCGGCGTATGCGGCCCATGCCGGACTGCGTGCCGTTGTCGTCGTTCCCAGCGATCTCGAGCCTGCCAAGATGATCGGGACCTCGATCTTCCGGCCGACGATCATCGCGGTCGACGGCAGCTACGACGACGTCAACCGTCTCTGCACGGAGCTCGCCGATTGCGTCGACTGGGGGTTCTGCAACCTCAACCTGCGCGCCTACTACAGCGAGGGGAGCAAGACGCTGACCTTCGAGACCGCCGAGCAGCTCGGATGGCGACTCCCCGACGAGATCATCGTGCCGGTCGCCTCCGGTTGCCAGTTCGTCAAGCATCGCAAAGCGGCCGGTGAGTTNNCTCGTCGAGGGCATCGAGTTGCTGGCGGCGAGCGAGGGCATCTTCGCCGAGACCGCCGGTGGGGTCACGGTCGCCGTACTGCGCAAGCTTGCGCGCGCCGGCCGCTGGGAGGGCGACGAGACCGTGGTGGCCTACATCACCGGCGCGGGGCTCAAGACCGCCGACTGCGTCGCATCGAGGGCCGAAGCGCTGACGCCCGTCCCCGCATCGCTCCGAGCGGTTCGGGAGCGCTACGCCGGGCTGATCTGATCTGATCGGACCTGACTCTTAGTCTGAACATCGGTTTGCCCCGGCATCGGCCGTGGCATAGTGAACTCGATGTATCACCAGATCGCCCGCAACAAGCGCAAGAGCGTGATCGTGGTCGCGGCCTTCTTCATCATCTGGGCAGCGATCGGCTATGTGATCGGCTACATCGCCTCGGGCGTCAGCGGCGGCATCTCGGGCATCGTCATCGCCGCGATCGTGGCCCTCCTCGTGGTGCTCTGGTCACTGACCCTCGGTCAGCAGACCGTCCTCGCCGTCTCGGGTGCGCAACCGGTGACGCAACAGCAGGCGCCGGTGCTCTATGACATCGTCTCCACGCTGACGATCGGCGCCGGGCTGCCGATGCCGAAGATCTACGTCATCAACGACCCCTCGCCGAATGCCTTCGCCACGGGCACGAGCCCGCAGAAAGCGGCGATCACCTGCACCACCGGCCTGCTCGCGATCATGAATCGCGAAGAGCTCGAGGGTGTGCTCGCGCATGAGATGAGCCACATTCGCAACTACGACGTCCGCCTCGTGCTGATCGTCGCGACGTCGGTCGCACTCATCGGTCTGCTCGCGAGCCTGTTGTGGCGCTCGCTGTTCTTCACCCGCGGCGGCAACAACCGCGACGGCGGCTATCTAATCATCGTCCTCATCGCCGCTGCCGCGCTGCTCTCGGTGGTCGCGGTGATCGTCGGCCCGCTGATGCAGTTCGCTCTGTCACGCTCGCGCGAGTCGCTCGCCGACGCGAGCAGCGTCGAGCTCACTCGCAACCCCGCCGGCCTGCTCCATGCGCTGCAGAAGCTTCAAGCCAACGACAAGCCGTTCGCGAAGATGACCCACGCCACCGCGGCGATGTGCATCGACGATCCGCTGCAGCACCATGGCGGATTCACGCACCACCTCTTCGACACGCATCCTCCGATCGAGGAGCGCATCGCCGCGCTGCAGGCGATGCTCCAGGTCCAGCAGACCTAGGCGGGCGGTCCCGCACTCAGCACCGCGAGGGCGGAGTGCGCCGTGCCATGCACATCGCGCCACGTCACGGTGACGTCGTCGCCCGGTCGACGGTCCTGCATGACGACGGTGAAATCCGACGCCGAGGTCACGGGGATCCCGGCGACGATTGTGATCACGTCGCCGGGTGTCAAGCCGGCACCAGCGCCCGCCTCGCCGGCGGTGACCGTGGTGACCACACATCCCTGGACGCCGGTTCTGCTGACGACCGCCACGCCGAGGACGCCGCGGTGGCCCGAGTCGATGTAGGGGGACGGGGTGCCCGACTCGATCTCGTGCGCGATCGTCATCGCTCGCGTGATCGGGATGGCACACCCCCACTTCGCGCTCGCCGCGGTTCCGGTGTTCAGCGCACCGGCCGTGTCCATGCCGATCACTCGGCCGCTCGCTTCGAGGAGCGGCCCCCCGGAATCACCGGGCTGAATCGGAGCGTTGAAGCAGACGACGCCATCGAGCGTCTCGACGATCGTGGCCTCCTGGTCCTCGACGAGGATGGTCTCGTCAAGCGACGTGACGGTACCCCTGGCGGCGACCGGAGCACCGTCGCGACCCAGCGCGTTGCCGAGGCCGGTGACCGGGTCGCCGACCCCAAGTGACCCGGAGAGGTCGAATGGCGTGGTGGGGAGCCCGGTTGCACCTTCGAGCTGGATCACGGCGACGTCCTGGGTGGGATCCACACCGATCACGACGGCTCGGTAAACGGGACCCCGGCCGGCGAGCTGGGCGGTCAACCCGCTGGTATCGGCCACGACGTGGTTGTTGGTGAGCACCAGCCCTCCGGGCGTCAGGACCATGCCCGTGCCGGCGATGAAACCGCCGGGCACGACCCCGTTGATGTTGACGATCGCGTCGTCACTGACGACCGCCGGTGCGGATGCGTGCGGCGCCGCAGCGCGAGCGCCACCCAGCACAAGCCATCCGACCGCGAGCAGCGGCAACACTGCCGCGGCCACCACGAGGCCGATCACGTACGGGCGGTTCGGATTCGGGGCCTGCGGCGGCGCCGGCGGCGGATCCGGCCACACCGGCGGCGGCAGCGGCGGAGCGACGGTCGGCGTCGACACGCTCAGGAGGAAGGCGGAACAACGACCGGATCGGGTACGGCGACGCCGATGGCGTCCGGGGACACGCCCAGCGTGGCGATGACCTTCCAGGTCGAGACGTCGATGACGAACAGCTTCTGCTGACTGGTGTCGAGCACATAGGCGCGCGTGTCATCCGGCGACAACACCACCTCGTCGGGACGCGTGCCCACCGCCAGCGACTTCCTCGTGGCCAGGCTCACCGGATCGATCAGCAACAGGGCCGCGCCGGAATTGTCGACCGCGAGCATCGTCCCCCCACTGGTGGTCTCCACAACGTCGACGAGATTCGACGTCTCATTCACACTCTTGGTGATCTTGTTCGTGGTGGTGTCGACCGACTGGAGGCCATTGCTGCCGACCACGAGCAGATTCGTCCCCGTGCTGGACATGACGAGGGCGCGCAGACTCGCGACCGCCAGCGGTGCTTCGAGCGTGTAGTCCGGAAGCTTCACCGGAAGGACCGCCGACAAGTCACCGCACCCGACGAAGAGCTGGGTGTCGTCCGGAGTGATGGCGAGGTCCGTCGGGCCGCAGGGAAGCGGCAGGACGCCTTTCACCTTCCAGTTCGTGACATCGACGACAACAACCGCATTGGCCTGGTAATCCGCCACAAATGCAACGTCGCCCGCGGGAGCCAGCGTCAGGTTCGACGGGCCCGCGCCGACGCTGATCGGGGTGCTCGGCTTGGACGTCGTGACGTTGATCGATGTCAGCGCGCCCGAGTGGACGCCGTCGCCGTAGCTGAGCACGAGCAGCGCACTCCCGTCGGGCGTCAGCTTCAGCTCGGTCGGCGCCCGGAAGACCGGGATGGGACGCCCGGCACTCATACCCGCAGCGTTGATGCGCTGCACGGTATTGGTGAGCGTGTTGGCGACCCAGCTGGTCTCGGACCCGGTGCCGATCAGCAGGTCGGGGCCGTTGCCAACATGGATCGATCGTGCGAAGGGGCCGGTAGTTCCGTTGAGGAAGCTCACGCTGCCGTTCGAACTGGGAAACAAGACCCAGGCGAGGCCAGTAGCGGACGGCAGTGCCAGGTCGCCGGGTGCATTGTCGAGGTTCACCGCGGTGCCGGCGTGGTCGGTGACGAGGCTGACGGGCACGAGCTTGTGATCGGGAACCGAAGCAACCCAGGCGGTCGTTCCGGCGGCGTCGATGGCGACTCCGGTCGGCGTCGAACCCACCGGCACTGTTGCGATCACGGCGCGCTTCACGAGATCGATGACCGAGAGCGTGCTGTCCGATCGGTTGGCGATGACCAGCGTCTCACCGTTGGGCGCCAGCGCATATGCGCCCGGAGCGACGCCGAGCTTGAGCGGCGTGCCGGGCTTGTGCGTTGCCACGTCGACCGGGATCAGGACTCCGGGCCGGCTGTTGGTGCCGGCCTCGGTGATCCAGACCGTGGTGCCGTCCTTGCTGTAGAGGGCAGATTCGGCTGGATTCGCGCCAACCTGTACCGGCGTCCCGGAACCCGTCGCCGGGTTGTAGAAATACACGACACCGGGCTGGCCCGCCGATGTGGCCGAGCCGACGAGCGCGCCCGACGTCGTCGGCGAGGGCACGTAGAAGTCGACTCCCCGTGTTAGCGGCTGCGCGGGCTCGACCCGGGCGGTTGCGGCGTTGATGGGAATGACGGTCCCGCTCAGGTTGTCGGTGACGTAGAGGGTTGCCCCGTCCGCGGACATCTCCTCGTCGGTCGGGAGCTTGCCGACCGCGATGGCGGCACCCACATGACCGCTGACCAGGTTCACGGGGATGACGTCACCGTGCGAGGAGTCGAGCAGAAAGGCCTTGGATCGGTCGGGCGTCTCGAGGATGGCGTCCGGAGTGCCGGGGAGCTTCAGTGTCCGCGTCGTGCTGCCGCCGTTCAGGGAGACCAGCGCAAGCTGGGCTGGTCCCGAATGGACCACGGCGACGGTCGACGGCAGGGGCGTGCTAAGCGGCAGGACCGGCTGCGGGCTGCGGCTGACGAGATAGAGGCCACCACCTGCGATCAGAACGATCAGCGCGGCGGCGACCAGCATCGCGGTGCGCGGGCTCCGCGGTTTCGGCGCGGGCGCCGCGGGCCCTGGAGGCGCCATCAGTGGTTCGAGCGGAGGCGGCGCGGGCGGCGCCGAGACGGTGTCGAACACCGGTGGTGCCACGAAGGCCGGTGGGGCAGGGGCCGGCCTGGCGTCCCAATCCGGGGCGGGGGCCTCCCGAACCCGTATCTGCCACCCCGCGCCAGGATCGATCCGGGGGTTGTCGCGAGACTGAACCTCGTCGGCCATGAAGCACGACGCTAAGCCGAGCCGCGGAGCGGTCGATCGCGGGTGGGCGGATCGTTGCAGCCTCGTATCGTTGGGAATGAAGCGGGCGTCGACGGAGCCGAGCGCGGCAGTAGGCTGACGCCTCGAAGATGACCATCGGTCTGTCGGCGGGCACGGCCACGCTGCTGGCATGGGTGCTGCTGGTAGGAGCCGGCCTCGCCGGGATCGCGATTGCGTTCGCACCCGCACCGACCGGCGCCGGCGCTGGACGCGTGGCCCTGCGGCTCCTGGCGGTCACGCTGGTCGCGCTCTGCCTACGAGCGGCGGTCTCGCTGCTCTTCGACGGCGGCACCTACGACATCTTTTTCGCGTATCGAATACTCGGCGACGAGCTGCGCCATGGCGGCGACGTGTATGCGCAACGGCTTCCCTCGCTAGCCAACTACCCGCCGGTCGTCTACTGGTGGTGGTCGCTGGCTGCGACCATCGTGCCAAGCGGCAGCCCGCACCTCTTCGCAGCGCTGGTGCGCGCGCCCTTCTGGATGGTCGACGCCGCGATCGCCCCCGTGCTCGCGCTCCTGGTCCATGGACGGTGGCGATGGCGCAGCGCGTGGCTGTATGCACTGAACCCCATCGCCATCGCGGTGCCCACGCTGCATGGACAGTTCGACAGCATCCCGGCGCTCTGCGTGCTCCTCGCGGTCGCGTGGCTCGCCGCTCACCCGCGACGTGCGGCGTGGCTCGTGGGCATCGGCGCGGCAGTCAAGGTCTGGCCTGCGTACTTTGTCCCAGCGTTGCTCGCCGGTGTTCGTCGCCCGCAGTGGGGCGGCTTCATCATCCGCGTGCTGGTTCCGTCGGTGGCGGCCTTCGCGCTGTACTTCGTCATCCACCCCGATCACATCGTGGAGGGCCTGCTCGGCGTCATCGCGTACGTGCCGCACCGCCAGGGCCTGGGGACATCATTGCTCTTTCCAGCCGCATGGGGTGATCCGTTCATCGTCCCGGTCGACCTTGTGGTTGCGGCATTTGTCGTGTGGATGGTCGTGCAGTGCGCGCGACGCGACGTCGGGATCGTGGATATCGTCGCGCTCGCGATGCTCATCGTCCTCGGTCTCGCCCCCGCGATCTCGGATCAATACCTGATGTGGCCCATGGCAATCCTGCTGCTCGGTGGTCATCGCCGCATCGCCGCGCTGCTGAGTGTTGCGATGACTCCCGCAACCCTGCTCATCGACATCTCGTCGGCGGGGCCGGCCACGGCCGTCCCGCCTGCGGCGCCGCTGCTCGCGACTGCGGCGACGATCACAGCAGCCGCGGTGCTGCTGCGACAAGTCTGGACTCACGGCGCCAGGACCGTCCCAGGAGAGCAATCCCGGCAATCCCCACCAGGATCCCCGGCACCAGCGAGAACCGCGCCACAAAGAACTCCAGGGCCTGGGCGACCTTGTACGTGAGGTTGGGGTCGCCGGGCACGACGATCGCCGAGCGCCAGACGAGCGCCGCGACCGCGAGGCAGGCGAGCCCGGCCGTGACCACGCCAAGCGTTCTCGCCTGCTGCGCTGAGAGCCGCGCCACGCCGGCGATGATCAGAGCGATGTTCGCCGTGAACACGGTCTCGGCCAGGCCCGATCGGGACGTGTTCGTGGGCAGGAGGAGCATGCCTGCGGCGACGCCGCCGACGATCGCCCACACCGCCGGCGCGGGCGGACGCGGCCAGCGGCGGCCGACCAGGAGCACTGGCAGCAGCGCCGCGGTTGTCGAGAAGAAGAACAGCGAGATCACCGCGTCCAGCAACGGGGTGCCGAGGCGGAGTGGCGGGATGCCCCAGAAGGTCGAGGCCAGGAGCACGGGGCGGCTCAGCAGCCACTGACCGAGCGATCCCGCGAACTGGGCCGGAATCGACCCCTGCCAGAGCACGCTCGGTGAAAGTGTGTGCGTGAAAGCCGCCCAGGGCGCGATGAGGCAGACGCCGGCCAGCCCGGCGGCCACCGTCAGCTTCCAGTCACGGCGCCGAAGGAGCACCCACAGCCCGAGACCGGCGACCAGCCCGATCGCCCCGATGTGGGTGAGCAATGCGCCGGCGAGCCCGACCCCGATGGTGATCGCCGCGACCCGCCCCCGCGAGAGCGCCGCGCATATCGCCGCCAGCACGAAGAACGAGACGAAGCCCCAGGGCCACGTGTAGACCGAGTAGATGATGATCATCGGTGTGAGACCGACGACGAGCAGACGCCGCGGGCTCGCGCCGAGCAACTGGATCAGGCGCTGCGCGGGCCAGAGCCACAGGGAATTGAGCAGCACGCTGACGATCTGAAACACCCAGTACGACTTCCCCCAGAAGAGCACGCCGCCTGCCAGGGCATCGAACAGCGGTGTGCGCTGCCGGAGGTCGATCAAACGGACCGTGGATGCGAGCCCGGCGTACGCCCGGCTGAGCTGGTAGTGCAGATCCCAATCGCCGATGCGGCCACCGCCGGTCTGCAACGGAATCAGCATCTCCACAGCGAGCGAGACAGCGACCAGCCCGAGCACGATCTGCGTCGGCCTCGCGAGCACGATGGTCGCCAGGATCGCGGGGACGACGAAGACCACGCTCACCCCTGGGTGGTGGAGCAGCGTGGCGCAGAGTGCGAGTGCACCGGCGAGCATCAGGCTCGCCATCGCGGCAAGCAGGCGCCACAGCTGGCGGTCCCCGCCGCCGTCGGTCGGCTCGGCCACCCGGGCTGCGGTCAGGCGGGGGGCGCTGCAGCCGGGGGCGGGGGCGCCGCAGCCGGGGGAGCCGTCGGCGTGAACGACACAGTCGGCGCGGCGCGCTCCGAGTCGGCCACTGCAAAGAACGCGAACGGCTGGAAGTGCATGATCTGTCCGAAGATGCTGGTCGGAAACGTCTGCAGCGCCGTGTTGAAATCGCGCACGTTGCCGTTGTAGAAGCGTCGTGAGAACTCGACCTTGTCCTCGGTGGTGGTCAGCTGCTCCTGGAGGTTCAGGAACAGCTCGGACGCCTTGAGCTGCGGGTAGTTCTCGGCGACGGCCAGCAACTGGCGCGTGGATCCGGTCAGCGCATCCTCGGCGCCGGCCATCGCCGACGGGTCCCCGGTCTTCGACGCGGCCAGGGCATTGGTGCGCGCCGCGGTGACCGCCTCGAACACGCCTCGCTCGTGGGCCGCATAACCCTGCACGGTGTTCACGAGGTTGGGGATGAGGTCATAGCGACGCTTCAACTCGACATCGATGTCTGACCACGCCTCCTGGGTGCGCGTGCGCAGCCGGATCAGCCGGTTGAACCGATAGGCGACATACAGCGCGATGAGGACAACAATGATCAGCACGATCACGAGCACGGTCATGAGCTCAGTGTCTCACTCCTCGCGCAACATCGCTTCGGGGACGCTGACCACTCGATAGGGCATGTCGGTGATGTCGTAGTAGCGAATCGGCTTCTTGAGGCGTTTGGCGATGCCGATCTGCACCTTCACGCCGAGCGACGGATTCCCGAATACCCACATCTGATCGCAGCGCACGATGAGATTGTTGAAGGCCTCGCGCACGACGTCCTTCGGGACCGTGTGCACGAGGTAGTAGTCGAAGAGCATGAATGGCACGATCGGTACCTGGCCTTCGTCGAGGACGAACTTGGTGATGTGCTGACGCCAGTAGAAGTTGCGGTTGCTGAGCGCGCAGTAGATCAGCTGCTTCGGCCGGCGCAGCGCGCGCTCCGCCTGCTCCGCGGGACTTGCCTTCGGTGTCGGCGCGAAGATGCGCTCGAGAATGTCCTCGGCGTTTTTGACGGCGGGCTCAGCGGGAGATGTGGCTTCGTCGCGAATCAGAGGTGCGCCCTCATCACGACGCCGCATACCACGCTCGCGCAACCTTTCTCCCCGTCACAGCAATACGTGCGAGAGCCGATGATAGCATCGGCAATCCTTCGAGAAAGTCGATCCCGGCGTGATCAGCTCAGCCGCCCGGATCGGCCCACGTGACCAGGTCGCTCAACCTCGCGATAGCCCGGTCCAGGAGCGCAACACGGGCGGGGTCATTCAGCCACCTGCTCTGACCTGAGGGATGGGGCAGCGGCACGAGCACTCGATCGACCTCGGGAGCGCCGGGGATCGAGACCCCGTCGCCGGTGTATGCGGCACCGATCACGTCGTCGAGACGCCGCCCGGGAAGAAATCGCTCGAGAGCCAGCGACCCGATCGGAATGATGAGACGAGGGTTGAGCATCGAGATGACCCCGTCGAGCCACGGTGCACAGAGTGCGACCTCCGCCGGGCTTGGACGCCTGTCCCCCGCTCCGTCGGGCCGGCGTCCCGGAAAGCACGTCGTCATCGCGGTCATGTAGATGCGATCGCGAACGTCGTCCTCGTCACGGAAGCCGGCGCGAATCAGCCAGCGCATCAGCTGACGCCCGGCTCGTCCCGCGAACGGCCTCGTCTGGTCATGCTCGACGGGTCCGGGCGCCTGACCGACGAGCATGATGCGCTGACCCGCGTGGCCGCTGAACACCGGATGCGCCCTCGCGATGAAGCCTGCATCCGCGCAACGCGTGCATGCCCGGTGCCCGCGTTGCAGTGATCTCAGCGAGCGCACCTGGGCAGCTTGTCTCGGCATGGTGACCCGACTCTGACTCGCCGGGGTAGCGTCGCCCAACCCAAGGCGATATCATCTCCTCACCGCTCGTCAGTCTCTCCGTCACAGTTGAGCGGCCGTCGTGGTCAGCCGTCGTACTGCGAGGCTCCATGTCCGACGAGTCTTCTCGCTCCGCCCGGCCTTACGGCCAGCGACGAAACGACGGCGCCCCCACATGGTGGGCGGCGCTCGACCGGGCGGATCTTCCCGACGATGTGGTGGTGCCCGCGGCGCATCGCCGCTGGTACGAGGACGCTCATCCGGTGGCTCCGATGGTCGAGGTCGCGACCAGCCGCGCCGAGCCGGCGCCGAAGCATCGACTGTGGCTCATCAGCGTCCTGGTGGCCCTCGCGGTCGCGGTGGTCCTCGTCATGGTCTGGGGTGGGGATCCATCCGTGCCTGAAGACGTGGTGCTGACGCTCCTCGTCGCAATCCCATTCGGGCTGGCCGCCGTCGTCACCATGTTCCTCGTCCGGCGGAACAGCTGAGCGCGTCCTCGGCACCGTCGGGACTGATGTGAGCGACGAGGGGACGAGGCGCAGACGCCGTTTCCAGGCGTCACGGCGACCGCATCTCGACCCGATACCAGGCCTCGCGCTGCCGGCGGGTGACGACGAAACCGCAGCGCCGTCGCTTCGCGAACGGTTCGAGGCCGCGGTGGCACCCGGTCCTGCCGACGGCGCGGCGCCACGAGACGCCGAGATCGCGAGGACGCTCGCCGAGGCACCGATCGAAGGCATTGCCGAGGTCGTGTACGGCAGCAACGGCGTCTTCCTGCTCGAGCTCGACGCGCCCGATCCGGCGTTGCCCGCCCAGCCGCTGCGGGCGGTCTACAAACCGGTCCGTGGCGAGCGGCCCCTCTGGGACTTTCCCCGCAGGACCCTTTATCTGCGCGAGGTCGCGGCGTACGTCGTCGATGCCGCGCTCGGCCTGCACCGGGTGCCGGTGACCGTCCTTCGCGACGGACCTCTCGGGCCAGGGTCGGTGCAGCGCTTCGTGCACGTCCTCGACGAAGCCTTGACCGCGGAGCGCGCCGGCAAGCTCGACTCACAACTCCGTGCGGTCGCCGTGCTGGACGTGCTCATCAACAACGCCGACCGCAAGCGAACTCACCTCCTGGTGATCGACGGTCCCAGCGTGAAGGCGATCGACAACGCGCTGAGCTTTCTCCCCTACCCGCGCCAGCGCACCGCGCTGATCGCGTTGGGTGGCTCGCAACTCCCCGCGAAGCTCGCCCGGCGGGTGCAGGATCTTGCCGGCGATGCGACTCGGATGACCGCGCTGCAGACCAGGCTTCGCCGGCTGCTCAACGAGAGTGAGGTCGAAGCCTTCGGCCACCGCGTCACCGAGCTGGCCGGGGATCCGACCTTCCCGGTCCTCGACGCCTGGGATGGCCGACCCTTTGAGTGGTGGTGAAAAGCGGCCCGCCGAAATACGGCGGGCCGCCTTGAGGGGGAGGAGGGGACGCTAGCCCGTGGTGCCGGTCGAGCCGCTCATGTTCGGGCACATGGTCGTCGTCGATGGCGCTTTCGTCGCCGGCGTCGTGGGTGACGGCGTCGCGGTGCTCGCCGTCAGGTTCGCGGTGCTGCTCGAGGTCGTGGTGTTCGATGCAGCGTGTGCGATCACGAAGCTGCCGACTCCCGTGCCGGCGAGCAAACCGACCGAGAGCAGCGCCGTCGCCGCAATCCTGCGCATACCTGTCCTCCGCTTGGCCGGCTCGTCCGGGGGCGGGGGCGGTGGGATGAACTGGTCGCCGTCCATGGTTGTACCTCCTTGGTGGACTGACGTTTGACGTCGACCAGCGTCGCGCCCGGCCGTGAGAACGCCGTGGGCTTCAGCTGGGAGATCGCTCAGAGTTGGGAGGTGCCGTGCCGGGCTACCCTGATCAGGTGCGATCATCGGAGTCCGATCGATGAGTTTCGTCCTGAGCCATGCGGGTGATGCGCTTCGCCTCGCCTTCGACATGTTCTGGGCGGTGCTCTGGCCGCTGGCCCTCGGGTTTCTGCTTTCAGCGTGTGTCGAGGCCTTCGTCTCGAGGCAGGCGGTCGCGCGGGTCCTGGGCCGGGACGGTCTCCGCTCCGCGAGCCTTGCCACCCTCTTCGGCGCGGCGGCGTCATCGTGCTCGTACGCGGCGGTCGCCATTGCCAGAACGCTGTTTCGCAAGGGTTCGACCCTGCCCAACGCGATCATCTTCGAATTCGCTTCGACGAACCTGGTCTTCGAGCTCGGCCTGGCGCTCCTGATCCTGCTCGGCTGGCAGTTCGTCGCTGCGGAGTTCGCCGGAGGACTGGTCATGGTGGTCCTGCTCGCGCTCGTCTTCAAGGTCACCCTGTCCCGCCGGCTCACCGACGGCGCGCGGCTCCAGGCGGATCGCGGCATACCCGGAAAGATGGAGGGCCACGCGACCATGGACATGACGGTCGCCGACGGTCCGCTGCTCCAGCGCGTCGTGTCGCCGCAGGCGCTGACGTCGGTGAGCCACTACTTCTTCATGAACGTGTACGGGCTCTGGTGGGACCTGCTGCTCGGATTTCTGATCGCCGGCGCGATCGGCGCGTGGGTGCCGGCGGCGGTCTGGTCGCACCTCTTCTTCAGCGGCCATGGTTTCCTGCCCGCGCTCTCGAGCGCGCTGATCGGCCCGCTGATCGCGCTGCTCAGCTACGTGTGCTCGGTCGGCAACGTGCCTCTCGCCGCGGTGATCTGGCGAAACGGCATCGGCTTCGGCGGCGCGATCGCCTTCATCTTCGGCGACCTGATCATCCTTCCCATCTTCAACATCTACCGCAAGTACTACGGCGGCCGAGTCGCCATCTACCTGTTCGCGGTGTCGTACGTGACCATGGTGGTCGCGGGACTCGGCGTGGGCAGCTTATTCAGCGCGCTGGGGTGGGTGCCGAGCCAACGCAACGTAAGCGCGTTCACCACCAGCGTCTCATTTGACCCAACGACATACCTCGACCTGGTGCTCATCGCGGTGATCGCCCTGCTGGCGGTACGGTTTCTTCGCACCGGCGGCATCGGGATGCTCCGCATGATGGAGACGCCCGCCGATCACATGGCGCGTCACGGATCGGGCACCTCCCATGAACCGGTCGCCCGCGGCTGAAGGGCGGCCGGACCGGCGAGTGCGGTCAGGGAGCGAGGCGGGGTATCGCCGATTGCCACGAAGAGTTCGATGAGGTGCCGTGCGGCATTCTGACGCTCGGCAAGGGAGGCCTCAACGCCGCCTCGCGCCTGGACGAGCCGATCGGCCGCGGCGCGGACGGCATTGCGATTGAGCCGGCCTCCCAACGCCTGGGGCTCGTAGACAGGAAGCTTGCAACGCGACTTCGTCTTCGGATCGCCCGGAGGGTTCTGGTCGATGAGGCAAGCGGCGCAGTATTCGGCGGCGGTCGGGTAGCTGGCCCTGGTCACGCCCGACCACGGGCGGTTGCTGATGTCAGGCATGACCGCGCCTTCGAGCGGTCGGTATTCGAAGCGCTGCTTCCACCCTCGCCCTATTCTCAGCGGGCGGCCCGCCCCGGGCGCGGACGAATGCTCACGACGAGAGGTGAAGCCGCAGCGTGAAGAGTGGTACACCCGGCTTGACGCCG
>PLDZ01000045.1 GCA_003136295.1 Candidatus Dormiibacterota bacterium | reverse complement strand
GAGCCACCTTACTTGGTGACGTAGGTGGCGAGGACCGAGACGACGACGAAGAGCGCGATCATCGCTGCCGAGAACCGCAGCAGGCTGGCCTCGAGCCCTCGCCGGCGCCGGTATCCGCCGCCCGAGTCTCCTCCACCACCGATGGTCCCGCCGAGACCGGTTGACTTCGGGGTCTGGAGGAGGATGCCAAGGATCGCGAGGATCCCGATCACCACCTGGGCCACGGCGAGAGCCGTCTTCACGCAACAACGCCTCCTTGAGAACGCATCGGGCCGAGTATAGGTGCATTGGCGCGATCCATTCCCTCGCGGCCACGTGGGCGTTCGTCTCGCTCCTATGCTGTCTTGTGGTAGTGTGGGCGCGAAATGCCTGAACTGCGTACGGTGTTCGGATCAGTCTGGCGGTGCGTTCTTGCCGCGCTGGTCGCGGCGGCGCTGGTGGTCGGATGTGCCGAGATACAGGCGTCGGCTGTCCCGCCGCCCCCTCCGGCACCGCTCCTCGGACCCGCCGCGCCGGTGCTGGTCGGGACCGACCAGGTGGCGCTGCTGCGCAGCGGCCCCGCGACCTTCGCCCGCCTCGAGTCGCTGATCAACGGAGCTCGGGTCAGCATCCACGTTGAAATCTACGAGTTCGGCCAGCCGGGACTCGCGGCAGCGCTGGTCGCGGCCAAGGCACGAGGGGTTTCGGTCACCGTCATCGACGATCCATCCGAGCTCACCAGCGTCGCGACTGCCGCTCAACTCCGCACTGCCGGCATCGATGTCGTCGATTACCCGGTGCGCAAGCAGATGATCGACCACGTCAAGCTCCTCGTCGTCGACGCCGCTGTTGCGGTCGTTGGTGGCATCAACTGGGGAGTCAACTCACCCGCGAACCACGACTACGACGCCGAGGTGCGCGGTCCGGTGGTACGCAACCTGGATCGCGTCTTTGATCGCGACCTGGTCACCTGCGGCCGTAGCGTGACCGTGCACGAACCTTCGGCTGACACGTCGATCGACGTCGCCGCGACCCTCCCCGGCGCGGACATCCGTCCGCTCGCACTGGGGCTTATCGACGGCGCGCGCCACACGCTCGACCTCGAGCTGTTCGTCCTCACCGACACCGGTGTCGTCCATGCACTCGAAGCCGCAGCGCTCCGCGGCGTCACAGTCCGGGTGCTGCTCGATCCCTCTCAGCCGTCGAGCGGCCCCTCGTACGCGACATTGCGCAACGACGGCATCCAGGTGCGGTGGTATCGAAGCCGAGGTGAGTTGCTTCACGCCAAGGCGATCGTCGCTGATGCCACGTCGGTGCTCTTCGGGAGTGCCAACTGGTCAGGCGGCGGGTTCGCGCGCAACCACGAGCTCGACATCGAGCTGATCTCGGCACCGATCGTCGCCGCCGAGATGCTCGCTCAGATGCGGCTCGACTGGGCCGCGAGCGCGTAGCGACATTTGACAAGCGACCGGTCTCGATATATCGTTGGTACATCGAATCAGCCGCAATGGAGCGAACCCGACATGACCCGAGAACACCCCTACCCCACTTCGCACAACGAGCGCGCGTGGGCTCGTCACGACGCCGCCGCACGCTTCCACCACCACGTTCGTGAGCACCTCGAGCACGGTGGCCGGAGCCGTCATCGCCGCGGCTGGCCACCCTTCGACGCGCCCGACTTTGGCGCCGGCTTTGGAGGGCCCGGAGGCTTCGGCCAGCCGTTCGGCCCGGGCCGGAGGGCCGCACGCGGCGACGTCCGTGCCGCGATCCTGGTCCTCCTCGTCGAGAAGCCGTCGCACGGCTACCAGATCATTCAGGAGCTCGAGCGTCGCAGCGACGGCGCGTGGCGGGCGAGCCCCGGCTCCGTGTACCCGACGCTCCAGCAACTCGAGGACGAAGGTCTCGTGCGCGCCGCGGAGGCAGACGGCGGTCGTCGCGTCTTCGAGCTGACCGACTCGGGACGTGAGGAAGCGACCAAGCTCGCCGCCGGTCCCGCGCCCTGGGCCGAGGCAGCGGGTTCCATGGGCGGGGACCATCGTGACCTCCGCGATCAGGCGTTCCAGCTGCTGGCGGCCGTCTGGCAGGTGAGCCGGACCGGAGACGCGAAACACATCGCCGAGGCCCGAACGATCCTTCGCGACGCACGCCGCAGGCTGTACCTGCTGCTTGCGGGCAGCGAGTCCCCCTCGGAGAAGACCGAGGACTGACGACAGGCACCTGTCGTCAGCGCGGCCGACGATGGCCGCATGCGACAGAACGCCGTGATCATCGACGCCGCGACCCGCTTCCTGCGCAGCAACCCCGAGTTGCTCGCGCTCGCACATCGCGGCGCCGGTGAGACGGGTCGGGAGGTCGAGGAGCTTCTGACCGATGCCGTCACGCGCGTCTGGACGTCAGGCTTGGAAACGGTACCGGAGAAACAGATGGTCGTCGGACCGGCGCACCGAGTCGATCGTCGCGGTCGGGAGCGTCGCCGGACCGCCGGACCACCCGTCGACGATGCCAGGCCGCGGCTCCGCGTCGTCGCGTCCCGCGACCCGCGGCGAGATGGTCAGGAAGAGCTCGTGCACAGCACGATCCGCCATCAGGCGGCCGAACAATGACGGCCCACCCTCGCAGAGGAGCAGCCCCGGGCCCAGAGCACGCGTCACGGCGGCCACGACGCCGGCGCCACCGATCCCGTCGCGTTCGTCCACCTCGATAACAGACACGAGCGGATGAGCGGCGCGGACCTTGATGGCTCCTGCACCCGAGGTCAGCACGGCGACGCTGGTTGCCGGACGGTCGAGGGCCACGTGCGCGGGGAGATCGCCGCTCGCCGACACGACGACGAGCGGCGGCGGCTGGTCGGCGCCGGTTCGCTCGAATCGGTATGCATCGATCGCCGCGGCGTCGTCGCCCGCCACCGCGGCCGGTGTCCATTGATGGCCGGGAGTGGCTCGCAGAGTGCCCGCGCCGATGACCACCGCGTCGACGCTCGAGCGCAGCAGGCCCATGAGGTAGCGGTCAGCCCGCGAGCTGCCGCTCAGGGTCGACGAGTCGGTTCCGTCGGTCAGGCCCAGCGACGCGACGCCGTCGATGGACGCAACGAAGTTCGCAATGATGTAGGGCCGTGGTGACGCCGGAAACCGCAGCGGTCCTCCATACGCTACCTCCGCGCCCCTGGGCTCTCCGCCGGATGCGGCACTGAGGACCTCGAAGACCGGTGGCAACTCAGCCGCTCACGCGGGCGTCACCGGGATGCGGTTGAGCACGTCGTCAAGCATGCGCAGAAACCGCTGCACCTTCACGGGTTTCGTCAAATATGCGTGCGCGCCTGCGGCGATCAACTGCTTGCGTCGACGTTCGGTGGCGTCAGCGCTGCACATCACCACCGGAATCCCGGCGGTACGTGGGTCGGCTCGGAGTTGAGCGAGCACGACGTCACCCTGGATATCCGGAAGGTGGAGGTCGAGCACGATCAGATCGGGATGATGCTCGCGCGCGAGTTCCAGGGTGAGGCCACCCTGCATCGCGGTGAGGAGGTGGATCTGGGGCCGCATCGAGAACACCTCTTCCATCAACCCGATGGTCGCAAGGTTGTCCTCGACGTAGAGCACCGTTCGCTCGCAGGCGACGACCGGCGCAACGGGCGGCTTGCTGCGACGCACGCGCGGCTTGGGCGCCGCAATTGGTGAGCGGCCGAGCCGGATCCAGAACGTGCTCCCCACGCCGCGCTCGCTCTCGACGCCGATCGTGCCGTGCATGCCCTGAACGAGCTTGCGTGTCAAGGCGAGACCGAGTCCGGTGCCCGGGACGGTCGTGCGCTCGGCGCCCAGTCGCTCGAAGGGCTGGAACAACCGCGCCTTGTCCTCGTCGGTGAATCCGGGCCCGGTGTCGCGAACCCCGAGGCGGATGAACTCGCTCTTCGATCCTCTCGCGCCGGTCGATCCGGCTGATACGTCGGTCGACACCTCGCGTGATGCCTCCACGATGATGTGCGCTTCGTTGCCCGAGTACTTGACGGCATTCGACAGCAGATTCAGCANNCCGGACGCACTCCTCCACCGTCGCCTCGAGTGCAACCGGTTCAAGCGAGAACGACTCTCGCCCCGACTCGATTCGGGCGATATCGAGCACGTCGTTCACCAGGCTGAGCAGGTGGCCGCTCGCCTCCTGCACAGCGGCGATGGCCTCCGTCTGGTCGTCGCGCGGCTCGCGCATCTCGAGCAGGTCGCTGTAGCCGATGATCGCGGTGAGCGGGGTGCGCAGCTCGTGGCTCATCCGCGACAGGTACTCGCTCTTCGCCTGCGACGCCTGCTCAGCCACGTCGCGTGCTTCGCGCAGCTCACCTGCCGCCACCTTGTCGGCGGTGATGTCGCGACCGATCTCGATAACCGCGTCCGGCCAGCCGACGCCGTCTTTCTGCAGCGCCCAGCGCACCGCCACGTTGATTCGATTCCCCGTCCTGGTCGTCTGGATGATCTCTCCCTCCCAGCGCCCCTCCGCGCGCAGGACCGCGAGGACCGCGTCGCGGCTCTCCGGCAGCTCCGAATGCAGCAGCTCCTCCGGGTTGCGACCGATCGCCTCGTTGCTGCTCCAGCCGTACAGCTCCTCGGCCCCCTTGTTCCAGAAGGTGATCAGCTGCGTCCGCACGTTCCATGTGGTCACCGCGTCGTAGGCGAGGTCCANNGTTAGTCGAACCGCCTCATCGTCACTGAACAGCGGCGTCAACGGCCCCGAGGTGACTGCCATGATGCCGCGGCTGAGCTGCGCCTCGAGCACGACCCGAATCACCCCGCGCGAGTTGGTGGGATGCCTGGTGACCGAGCGCGTCTCGCCCTGTCCGTTCATCTCGGAGACGAGCTTCCAGCCGGCGGTGCGATCGAGCCCGTGCACCGCGAGCACCTCACCGTCCTCAGTCGCTATCACTGCTCCGTCAGCACCGACAAGACGCGCCGCCCACTCCACGGCGCGCTCCGCGAGGCGCTGGCGATCGGGCGTGTACAGCACCAGGTCGGTGAACGCCTCGCGGAAATGTCCCTCCTCGCGCTGCCGCCAGAACCCGAGCAACCAGCGAGGAGGCTCGAAGCCGACGTAGAAGAAGGGCAGCACGGCAAGTGCAGGCAGCGCGACCGTGATCTCGGGGTGGTCCCGCCCCAGGACCACATCGGTGCCGATCGAGAGGAAGAGCGCAACCGCCACGCCCGCATAGGCGAGCGTGATCGAGCGAAGCCTGGCGCGCTGCACGCGAGGCATCGAAGCCGATGTCGCCCACAGACGGATGGCGGGCTCCACCACACACCCGAGCCAGACCCCCGTGAACAGCACGATGACCAGCCGCTGTCCCGTCGACTGCCCTCCCGCGAGGGAGATGCCTGCAGTGCTGACAAGGGCGATGGTCGCGAGCACCACCGCGCCGACCGCGACATCGATGGCAATGGCCAGCCGCTCCATCGCTGCGCGGAACCCGAAGAACGCCCAGCCGGAGGCGAGGAAGAGCGCGAGCGACAGGTCGATGGTCCACGCGGCCTGGTCGCGGGTCAGCATCGTGGCAGCGACTGCGACCCCGCACCCGCACAACAGCACGATGGAGAGCGCCAGGAACGTGCGCGTGCGGTCACGCTGGCGCAGCCACCCGTCCACGGTGAATGCGCCCAGCAGGAGGCAGGCGCCCCCCAAAGCCCACGACAGCACAAGGGTCGCAGTGCTCAAGGCACCGTGCAGTATCCGCCCCAATCCGCGAATTGCAGCGACTTCACTGATTTGTGAAGTCACCCAACGCTCAGATGCTGTCCGACACCCTGAGCGGAGGACGGATCAGCGCGCTGTTCCGTTCCATGACGACCCCATCGCCGCGATCACCGCATCGGCGACCTGGGAGGTACCGACAGCGGTGGGATCATCACGCTCCGGCTTCATGTCGTAGGTGACGCTGCGGCCCTCGGCGATGACCCGCGCAATCGCCTGCTCGAGCCGATCCCCGGCTGCGCCCTCACCTATATGACGGAGCATGAGCATGCCGCTGAGCATCATCGCCATCGGGTTCGCCTTGTTCTGTCCCGCGTATTTCGGCGCGCTGCCGTGCGTCGCCTCGAACACTGCAACCTCGTCGCCGATATTGGCCCCTGGAGCGAGGCCGAGTCCTCCGGTGAGTCCAGCACAGAGGTCGCTCAGAATATCGCCAAACAGATTCGGCATCACCATCACGTCGTACAGCTCGGGCTTCTGCACCAGCTGCATCGCCATGTTGTCGACGATGCGGTCCTCGAACTCGATCTGCGGAAACTCATGGCTCACCTCTTCGGCGACTCGCAGCCACAGTCCCTCAGTGTGTTTCATGATATTTGCCTTGTGCACGGCGGTCACCTTGTGGCGTGCGTTGTCGATCGCCCATTGGAAACCAAAGCGGAACACGCGCTGCGTGCCGAAAATCGACGCAGGCTTGATGCTGATGCCGGAGTCGGAGCGAATCTTCCGGCCACCAAGGCGTTCGATGTCGGCGATCAGCTCGAGCGTCCCCGGCTCTCCCTCGGCAAACTCGATCCCGGCATACAGGTCCTCGGTGTTCTCGCGTATCACCACCAGGTCGACGTTCTCGTAGCGGCTGCGCACGCCCGGATATGACTTGCACGGGCGGATCAACGCGAAGAGATCGAGCTCGCGGCGCAGCGCGACGTTGACGGACCTGATGCCCTTGCCGATTGGAGTCGTCAATGGACCTTTGATCGCGACCTTGTTGCGACGGATGGATTCGAGCACGTGCGCCGGCAGCGGATCGCCGTACTGCTCCATCACACCGAGCCCGGCATCGTGTACCTCCCAGTCAATCGCAACCCCGGTGGCGTCGATGACGCGCCGCGCGGCCTCGCTGACCTCGGGTCCCACCCCGTCGCCTGGAATCAACGTGATCGTGTGTTGCGCCATTGCTTGTGCTCTCCTCAAGGTGCCTGGAGCGCGAAGTCTGACAAACTGCGGTCGGTGTGGACCCGCGGGCTCGCGCGCTGGTATCGGATGCATGGACGGCATGACCTGCCGTGGCGAGCGACTGCTGAGCCGTGGGCAATCCTTGTCAGCGAGGTAATGCTGCAGCAGACGCAGGTCGCCCGCGTTTCGGGGCGATGGGAGGCATTCCTCGCCCGCTGGCCAACCCCGGAACTGTGCGCGGCCGCCCCGCTCGCAGCGGTGCTGCGCGAGTGGCAGGGCCTCGGCTATCCGCGTCGCGCTCGAGGGCTCCATGACACGGCCATATCCGTGGCCGCCGCAGGCTGGCCCGACAGTGAGGCAGGCCTGCAATCACTCCCCGGCGTCGGTCCGTATACCGCGAGGGCACTTCGGGTCCTGGCATTCGGAGCGTCGACCGTTCCTCCTCAGGACGTCAACATCGCCAGGGTCACTGCCAGGGCGGCGCTCGGCAGCGAGCCGGGCGAGGTCCGTCAAACCGCCATTGAGGAGCACCTTGCTGCGGGGCGACCCCACGGGATGAGCGCGCGCTCCTTCACGTACGCGCTATTCGACACCGGTGCGTTGCATTGCCGAGCGCGACCGCACTGCCAGGGATGCCCACTCGCTGCAACCTGCACGTCCCGAAGCCGTCTCACTGCAGCGCCACCGGGGCGGCGGCGAGATTCGCCGCGCTACCACGGCAGCACGCGAGAGCTCCGCGGTGCGGTCCTCCGCGCCATGCTCGCCGACCCTCCACCCACGACCATCGACGAGTTGCAAACGCGAGCCGGT
>PLDZ01000226.1 GCA_003136295.1 Candidatus Dormiibacterota bacterium | reverse complement strand
CCTCATCGAACCGATCGCGGGGTGGCTCGGCGCATGGGCGCTGGCCGTCCAACATCATCACGAGCGCTACGACGGTGCCGGGTACCCACACGGTCTGCGTGGAGAGGAGATCTCGCTGGGCGGCAGGATCGTGGCAGTTGCGGACTCCTACGAGACGATGACGGCCGCGCGGCCATATAAGCGGCCCATCTCGCCGAGCGCCGCCCGCAATGAACTCGTCGCGTGCTCCGGGGCTCAGTTCGATCCGGCTGTGGTGCGCGCCTTCCTGAACATATCGCTCGGTCGTCTGTGGCTGACCATTGGCATCGGTGCGTGGATCTCCCAGGTGCCGCTGCTTCCGCAGGTCAGTTCCGGACTGGCTGCCGCGGGATCACAGGCAATGCCCATGGCCGCGCGGGGGGCGGTCGGACTGGTGCTCGTGACTGGCGTCGCCGTTTCTACACAACACCAGTCGACAGCCAGCGGTCCGACAGCAGCGGCGCTGCAATTGGCCGGTCAGCGACCTGCGACACCACACGCGGGAGCGCCAAGGCCGACGCAGCATCCCGTATGGCTGACCGCGAGTCATACAACGCCACCGCATACGGGAAAGCCCGCACCTCCGCCCACCGAGCACACCCCCACCCCCAAGGTCGAGAAACCACCAAAGTCCGAGGAAACACCAAAGGGCGGGGAATCACGTAGGCACGGGAAGTCACTAAAGCACACAACTCCGCTCCCTTCACCTCCTCATGGAGAAAACGACGGCCGCGGCGACTGAGTACGCGTCGGTTGCCCGCCAGTCGCCGATCGCGAAACGGGCCACTGATGCGTCGTGGCCCTTCATCGCGGACGCCGGAGCAGACTGCCGGCGATGACGTCTTCTTCATCGCGACCGGCTCAGCGACGGCGCGGTACCCCGGGGAGTTCGCTCATGAATTCGATCGGTCACCGCGCACCATCCCGCGCCAGCCGTTCGCTGTCCTCTCACTGGACGTCGATGGCCTGAAGGCAACCAATGACGCCCATGGCCACGCCGCCTGGGATGCGCTGCTGCGCATGGTGGGAGACACACACTCGGACTCGTCGTGCGCGGTTGGGACGTGACGGCGCGGGTCAGTGGCGATGAGTTCGCTGCACTGCTGCCCGAGATCGGCGTCTTTGGACCTAACCTGGTTGCCGAGCGGATGAGAGACCGGCGATGCGCGCTCTAGTGCTCCCCAGTGCTGCAGGAACTGCTGACGTCCGTGACTTTCGACAAGGCCCTGGTCGAGCAGCCACGCCCCGGCCGGCGCCGCATTCGTCACCCCAATCGCCGTGACCGGCGTCATGAAATGCGGACGCGGCAAGAACTCGATCGGCAGGCGCACAGCAATGAAACCGACGAGCGTCACGGCCATGGCGGGCAGCGTCCGACGGATGAGCGTTCCGGCGAGCACACCAAACGCCACCGCGAAGAGGCCTGTAGGCGATTGGCATAAGGCCCTCGAAGTCGAAGCCTGCTGGGTGAACGACGAGTCGATCGAGTCCCACGGCTGCCGCCACCACACCCGGCTACCCGCTGTACCGCCCGATCATGACCGAGTTGGTTGCCGATCCGAACAGATCCTGAACGTCGTGGTGCTCGAGCGCCGCCAAGTAGGCGTCAACCTCATCCGCGTTGGTGCAGCCCTGACACCCCTGGATCTCGTCTTCGCGAGTGCGAAGGACGACACCGATGCTTGCGCGTCCAGGGTGAACCTCGACATCGCGAAGGTCGGCATACGGGAAGTCCCGGTGAATATCTCTCTTGTGCCGGCCGAAGAGTATCGACCGGCGTGTCATGTCGAACGCGACGCCGGTTGATGTTGCTGTCAGGTTACCGAACTTCCAGTGCAGGACGACTGGGTACTCTGTCGGCGCCGGCGGAGCGCCCAATGGAGTGGTGACTACCGCATCAGCGGCGACGCTTGTCTGCTGAGCGTCGACATACCTCCACATCGACCCATCCCACCGTTGGGTCCCGTCTGGACTCCGAACAGCATCGGACAACGGGTCGGGCTCGACGCGCACCGCATTCGTTGTTTGCCCACCTTCAGCAGCGACAACGGGCGCTGCCTGAAGATCCAGCGGGTCGGATTGTGCCGTGCGTTGATCCATGGTCTCGCCTCGCTCGCCGTTTGCGCGCTCCTCGGAGCGTTCACTCGTTGCTCGACGTCCAGCTCGGACTCGAGGAGCACCTTGCCGGTGCGTGACTTGTGGCTGGAAACGATCCGCGTCTCACCTTGCGGCTCCGACTTCTTCGCGTGACATCGCAGCGACCTCGGCCGATGTGCTGGCCATGTCGAAGACGATCCGCCCTGAGATCCTGCCCTTGAGCACATCGTCGATCGATTCGTTGACAGTGCTCAGCGGACGCGACTCGCGGATCACGGTGGTCCGTCCTCGAGCATGCAGGTCGAAAACCTCATCGAGATCCTTGCGGGTGCCGACGATGGAGCCAACGATGGTGATCCCGTTCAAGACTGTTTCGAAAATCGGGATGCTCACCGCATTATCCGCAGGAAGCGCCACAAACACCAACGTGCCCTTGCGGCGCAGCGATCCGAACGCCTGCTCGAACGCTCGGGGTGAGACTGCGAGGGCGATGGCTGCGTCGGCACCACCGAGGCGCTGGATGGCCTGAACCGGATCCTCCTCCGCGGCGTTGATTGTGTAGTCGGCGCCGAGACGCGTGCTCATCGCCAGCTTCTCGGCTGTGACGTCAACAGCAACGACGGTTGCGCCCGCGATCTTCGCGTACTGCAGCGCCAGGTGACCCAGGCCACCGACGCCGAAGATGGCGACGAGATCAGAGGAGCGCGCTCCCGAAACCTTCACCGCCTTGTACGTGGTCACGCCGGCGCAAGTCAACGGCGCCGCGTCGAATGGGTCCAGACCGGGCGGGACGGCGCCGACGAAGGCGGCCGAAGCTTTGGCGTACTCGGCGTGACTGCCGTCGATCGCGTACCCCGTGTTGAGCTGACGCTGACAGAGGGTCTCCCATCCCGAAACGCAGTATTCGCACGT
>PLDZ01000123.1 GCA_003136295.1 Candidatus Dormiibacterota bacterium | reverse complement strand
TGGGCGATGACGGCCTTGGCGAGAGCCCGGTAGGAGCGAGCCCCAGGCGAGTTCGGGGCGTACTCGAGGATCGACTGGCCCGCCAAGGGGGTCTCGGCAAACCTGATCGAAGAGTCGACGGTGATCGGGAAGACCAGGTCGGGATACGCGCTCTTGACGAGATCCAGCACCTCCTGGCTGTGCAGGGTGCGCGACTTGTAGAGCGTCGGCAGGATCCCGGCGACGCGCAGGTGGCTGTTCAGCTTGGCGCGCACGCGATCGATGGTGCGCTGCAGCTGCTGCATCCCCTTCATACCGAAGTACTCGCACTGCAGCGGGATGATCACATCGGTCGATGCCACCAGCGCGTTGATGCACAGCAGGCCGAGCGACGGTGGGCAATCGATGATCATGTAGTCGTAGCGGCCGTCAATCGGTTCGAGCTTCTCCTTGAGGATCGACTCGCGTCCGAACTCGGTGACGAGCTGCAACTCTGCGCCGCTGAGATCGATGTTGGCAGGGATGAAATCGAGCCCCATGCCCTCAGAGGTCAAGAGGACGTCGGCCACGCTGACTCGATGGTCGGTGAGGAGGTCGTAGATCGTCCGCTCAAGCTCGTCCGGCCGGCGGCAGCCCATGTTGATAGTGAGGTGGCCCTGGGGATCGAGATCGACCGCGAGCACCTTGAACCCGGCCTCGGCGATGGCTGCCGCAAGGTTCACTGCGGTGGTGGTCTTGCCCACACCGCCCTTCTGATTCGCGACCGAAATGATCCGCGTCATGACTGGCGCGGTGTCAAGAGATCGCAAAGGGAACGGACGCGCCTCACTGAGCAGCTATCATAGCGAACCCGATTGCCTCTCTCGGCCGTGGGTCGGGAGCAAGTGCACTTGCAGCGGTCATTGACCCTTGAATGCGGAGTGGTGTTTGGTGTCTGAAGAACGTGTGAAGCCTCGCAGCCTGTTCGTCGACGAGGCCATTGCGCTCGCGCTCGAGAGCCGTTGGGACGACGCGCTCGCCGTGAATCAGACGCTCGTCGAACGCCACGGCGCCGACGAGGATACGCTCAACCGCATCGGCAAGGCGCTGACCGAGCTCGGCCGGCGCGAGGAGGGGCTCGCCTCCTACTCGGCCTCCCTCCAGATCAATCCGCTCAACCTGATCGCGCAGAAGAACGTGCGCAAGCTCACGGCCATGCTCGAGAGCAAGAGCACCGCCGCCGGTTCTGCGGCCGCGATCGACGTCGAGCTGTTCACCGAGGAACCCGGCAAGAGCGCGATCACGGTCCTCAGCGCGCCCTCGAAGTCGGCCACCGTCGCGATTGCCCCTGGCGATGTCGTCGAGCTCTATCGGGAGGGGTCGACGCTCAGGGCGCAGACCTCGCGAGGCGTCTCGCTCGGCGAGGTCGACACCAAGATCGCTCGGCGCCTGGTCCCGCTGATGGAGACCGGCAACCGCTATTCGGCCGCCGTGGCACGGCTCGAGGATGAGCGGGTCGAGATCATCCTCCGCGAGACCTACCAGGCCGCCGAGAACGCCCGCAAGTCGTCCTTCCCGCTCGCCAAGGGCGGCCGCCGCGAAGAGTTCCGACCTTACGCCAAGGACTCGTTGCTGTCCTCCCGCGAGATCGACTCCACCCCGCTCGACGACGACGGCGAGGAGGTGATCGGCCGCCCGGCGGCAGACGATGCGGAGGACGATCTCGGGGAGCTTGGGATGAGCACCTTCCAGTCGGACGCAGAGGAGGCGCCGCCCGGTCTCGACACCGACGATGACGATGACACGCGACCCGAGGACGAGTACTAGCCCAGCCGACCCCAAAGGTCGCACCGTCGCTCACGAGCGGATCGACGGGTACCTTCCGATCGGGGCGTACGGGCTGATTGGCGACTGCCGCTCCGCGGCGCTCGTCGGGGTGGATGGGAGCATCGACTGGCTCTGCCTGCCCCGATTCGACGACGACGCCTTGTTCGGGCGGATCGTCGACGCGGGCCGGGGTGGAAGCTGGCAGCTTCATCCGGACGAACCCCACCAGGTACACCAGCGCTATCGGGACCGCACCAATCTGCTCGACACCGTGTTCTCGACCGGCACCGGGGTTGCGGTGGTCACCGACTTCATGCCGGTGGATGACCACAGTGTCGTGCAGCACGCGAGGCCGCATAACCACGCTCGCGTGATCCGGCTGGTGGAGTGCCTCGCCGGCGAGGTCACGATGCATCACGTCTTCGATCCCGCGCCCGCGTTTGCCCGATCACCGGTGACGCTCACTGTCGAGGACGGGCAGCTCCATGCCGATGCGCAGAAGCTCCATCTGTGTCTCAGCTCATCGATCGAGCTGGACGGGCCCGATGACACGTTTCACATGCGGGCGACCGACGCGGTGGCGTTCGCACTCCACACCGGCGTGGCCGGAAGCTGCCGGGCGAGGCCGTGGAGTGTCGAGCGAGCGCGTGCATCGCTCCGTGCGAGCCAGCGCTACTGGTGGCGCTGGGTCGGGCAGGTCGACTACCACGGTCCGTACCAGCAACACGTCTGGCGATCGGCGCTCGCGCTGAAGCTCATGACCTACGCGCCGACCGGCGCGATCATCGCGGCGCCCACCACCAGCCTCCCCGAGGACATCGGCGGCGAGCGCAACTGGGACTATCGGTTCACCTGGTTGCGCGACGCCGCGTTCACCCTCTATGCCTTCTTTCAACTCGGCCTCACCGACGAGGCCACTGCGTATTTCGACTGGCTGACCCATCGGCACCTCGCGGACCGCAAGTCCACCGACATCCCCAATCTCTTCGACCTGAGCGGGCACGCACACGCAACCGAGCACGTCCTCGATCACCTCGAGGGATACCGCGGATCGAGACCCGTGCGCGTCGGCAACGCCGCGGTGAATCAACTGCAGCTCGACGTGTATGGCGAGGTGCTCGACAGCGCGTACGTCTACGCTCGGTTTGGAGGTGCCGTCAGCCAGACCCTGTGGGAGGAGCTCCGCAACATCGTCGAGATCGCGATCAGCCGTTGGGAGGAGCCTGACTCGTCGATCTGGGAAGTGCGCAGCGAGCGCAAGCAGTATGTCTACAGCAAGTTGATGTGCTGGGTCGCCGTCGATCGAGGCATGCGAATTGCCGACCGCTACAACCTCCCGTATGACAAGGACGTCTGGCGCCTCGCGCGTCTGCGCATGCGTCGCGCAATCACGTCGCGGGGGTATTCGGAGCACCGCCGCTCCTTCGCCCAGGAGTTCGACAATGACGCGCTCGACGCATCGATCCTCCGCATGAGCCAGGTGCGCTTTCTCGCCGACAAGGATCCGCGCATGCAGTCGACGGTGCGCGCGATCGCGCTCCACCTCGGCGAAGGCGTGCTCGTCAAGCGCTACCTTATGGACGAGACCGAGGACGGGCTCCAAGGTGATGAGGGTGCGTTCTTCATGACGTCGTTCTGGCTCGTCGACGCGCTCGCCCACGGCGGTGATCTCGAACAGGCGGAGCGCCGCTTCGAGCGGCTGCTCCATTTCAGCTCGCCGCTTGGGCTGTTCTCCGAGGAGGTGGACGTGCGTACGGGGCAGCTGCTGGGAAACTTCCCGCAGGCATTCACGCATCTCGCCCTGGTGGGTGCGGCGGTGAACCTGGAGCGCGCCCGCAGGCGCGAGCTCGGCGTGAAGGGACTGTCCCGTCGCCGGGCGTCCGCTCGGCCCTCGACTGCATAAGTATGCAGCCAGGACCGTATACTTCTCGGCCATGGCTCAGGCGACACCGCTCCGCGCCGCCGTTGTCGGCTCCACCGGGTACATCGGCATGCAGTGCACCGCCCTGCTCGCCGGTCACCCCGAAGTGGAGCTCACGCGCGTGCTCGGGCACAGCAGCGCCGGCAAACGCTACTGCGACGTGGTGCCGGGAAGCCCCGTCGAGCTGATCATCGAGGACAGCCTCGATCCGGGTGCCGCCGACGTCGTGTTGGCAGCGCTGCCCCACACCGTCGCGGCATCACTGACGCCCGGATGGCTCGCGGGTGGTGCGACAGTCATCGATTGCTCCGCGGACTTCCGGCTTCGCGACGCCGCCGACTATCAACGGTGGTACGGCGTCAAGCATCCCGCGCCCGGTCTGCTCGGTGAGGCCGTGTACGCGATGGTTGAGCTCGAGCGCGAGCAGCTGGCGACCGCGAATCTCATCTCGGTGCCGGGGTGCTATCCGACAGCCACATTGCTCGCCTGCGTTCCGGCGCTCCGCGCCGGGTTGATCGAGCCGGACATCGTCGTCGACGCCAAGAGCGGGGTGAGCGGTGCGGGGCGCGAGGCAAAGGTCGCCAATCTCTTCTCGGAGGTCAACGAGTCGGTGCACGCGTACGGCGTCGGCGGCCATCGCCACAAGTCCGAGATGCTCCAGCAACTTCGTGACGCCGCCGACGGTGATGTCCGGCTGACCTTCGTACCGCACCTGATTCCGATGACGCGCGGCATCCTCGCCACCGCGTATCTGCGTCCGCGTCCCGGCGTCACCGAGGCGCAGGTCCACGACCTCTACGCGGCGTTCTGCGCAACGAGCCCGTTCCTCGACCACGTCCACAAGCCGCCGGCGACCAAGAGCGTGACCGGCACCAACCGCGCGGCGATCCACGCAGGCTGGCAGGACGGCATGGCGGTGGTCACCGTGGCGATCGACAACCTTGGCAAGGGCGGCGGCGGACAGGCCGTGCATGCGATGAACGTTCGATTCGGGTTCGACGAGACGGCCGGGCTGGAGTCCCGCGTCCTGTGGCCGTGACCGCGCCGCTCGCGGCGCAGACCCGCGCCGGCGTGTGCGCGCCAATGGGATTCCGCGGGGGCGCCGCCGCCGCCGGGATCCGGGGTGACGGGGACGGCACGCGCACCGACATTGCGGTGATCCGGTCCGATGTGCCGGCGGCAGCCGCGGGTGTCTTCACACGCAACACCGTCAAGGCGGCACCGGTGGTCATCTCCCAACTCACGCTCCGGCGCGGTACGCCGATCTCCGCGATCGTCGTGAACGCGGGCAACGCCAACGCGTGCACCGGCGCCCAGGGATTCCGCGATGCGCTGGTCATGTGCACGACCGCAGGTGACGCGCTCGATCTCGATCCCAGCGATGTCCTCGTGTGCAGCACCGGCGTGATCGGACGGCCGATGCCGATGGAGCGCGTGGTGCGCGGCATCCGCGCCGCGGCGTTGTCCATGTCGCCGGCCGCCGGCGGCGACGTCGCCCGGGCGATCATGACCACGGACACCGTCGCCAAGGTTGCAGCAGCGACGTTCAGCGTCGGCGGTGTGACGTACACCGTGGGCGGCACTGCGAAAGGCGCGGGGATGCTCCATCCCGACATGGCCACGTTGCTCGCCTTCCTGACCACCGATGCACCCGTCGACGCGACGGTGCTGCAACCGGCGCTGTCACGTGTCACCGACAGCACATTCAACTGCGTCACCGTCGACGGTGATACCTCGACCAACGACTCGTGCATCCTGCTCGCCAACGGCGCGGCAGGAGGTGCGATGTTCATGGAGGGATCGAGCGCGGCAGCCACGTTCGAGAACGCGCTCCTCCAGGTCTGCGACTCGCTCGCGGAGCAACTCGTCGCCGACGCCGAGGGCGCGACCCGCCACTTCCGCGTCGCCGTGAATGGCGCCGTCGATGCGGATCAAGCGCGTATCGCCGCGCGCGTGGTCGCGCAGAGCCCGCTCGTCAAGACCGCCATCCACGGAGGCGATCCCAACTGGGGCCGCATCGTCGCCGCGCTCGGCCGCAGCGGCGCGACCTTCACGCTCGACCGCTGCCGGGTCGCGATCGGTGGCCTTGTCGTCTTCGATCGCGGCGCACCCGAACCGGTCGACGCTGAGCGAATCCGGGTGGCGCTCTCGCACCCGCGTCTCGACATCGACGTCGACCTCGGCGCCGGCGACGGGACGGGACACGCCTGGGGCTGCGATCTCTCCGCCGACTACGTGCGCATCAACGCCGACTACACCACCTGATACGGAGCACCCAGCACAACCACCATGCCTGAACAGACCATCGACGAGCGGATCCATCGCGCCGAGGTGCTCATCGAAGCACTCCCATACATCAAGCGTTTCGCCGGCCACATCCTGGTCATCAAGGTTGGCGGTGCGGCAAGTGCCGCGGCCGATCTCGATGCGCTCCTCGAGGACGTCGTGCTTCTGCGCTTCGTCGGCATGCGGCCGGTGATCGTGCACGGTGGCGGGTCGGAGATCAGCGCGTGGCAGGAGCGCATGGGAATCGAGACGAAGTTCGTGAACGGGCTTCGCGTCACCGATGCGCCGACGATGGAGATCGCGAAGATGGTGTTGACGGGAAAGGTCGGCCCCGACATCGTCGCGCGCAT
>PLDZ01000282.1 GCA_003136295.1 Candidatus Dormiibacterota bacterium | reverse complement strand
CGGCGCATCGCGGTGCTGGGCCTCTCGTTCAAACCCGGGACGGACGATGTCCGCCAGGCCGCCTCGATCGATGTCATCCGTCACCTCGAGGACCTCGGCGCTTCGGTGGTGGCCACCGACCCGGTCGCGATGGAGAACGCTCGGCCCCTGCTTCCCCGGACGGATCTCGTCGACGATCCGTTTGTATGCATCGCCGGGGCGGATGCGGTGGTGGTGGTCACCGAGTGGCCGGAGTACGTCGGTCTCGACTGGGCTCGGGCGGCCACGCTGGTTCGCCGGCACCTGGTCGTCGACGGACGCAACTGCCTCCCTGTGAATGAGCTCGTCGACCTCGGGTTCACGTACATAGGCGTGGGCAGGCCGATCCGCAAGCCGAGGCCGGCCAAAGGGGCAAAGCCAGACGCCAGGCCACCAGCGGAGCTTGTCGCGGTGCCATGACGTGGGCCCCTTCACGCGTCGTCGTCACCGGCGGCGCGGGATTCCTCGGGTCACACCTGGCCGATCGGCTGCTCGCCGACGGCGCCGAGGTGATCTGCGTCGACAACCTGATCACCGGGAGCAGACGCAACGTCAGCCACCTCATGGCGAATCCGCGCTTCACGCTACGCACCGATGACGTCTCCGGCGCCTGGAGCGTCGATGGCCCTCTCGACGCGATCCTGCACTTCGCATCTCTGGCGTCGCCGGTCGATTACCTGCGTCATCCGCTCGAGACCCTGGAGGTCGGCACGCTCGGCACCATGAACGCCCTTCGCATCGCCGAGGAGAAAGGAGCCAGATTCCTGCTCGCCTCGACGAGTGAGGTGTACGGCGACCCGACCGTCCACCCGCAGCCCGAGACCTACTGGGGCAATGTCAACCCGATCGGTCCACGCGGCGTCTATGACGAGTCGAAACGCGTCTCCGAAGCGTTCACGATGGCGTTCAGCAACGCGCGCGGGGTCGACGTGCGCATCGCGCGAATCTTCAACACCTTCGGACCACGCATGCGTGAGCACGATGGCCGCGCCGTACCGCAGTTCGTCACACAGGCACTCGCCGGCGAGCCGATCACCGTGTACGGCGACGGTTCACAGACACGCAGCCTCTGCTACGTCGACGATCTCATCGAGGGGCTGACCCTGCTGCTGCACTCCGACTACCGGATGCCGGTGAACCTGGGCAATCCACAAGAGGTCACGATGATGCAGCTCGCTGAGCTCGTCCGTGAGCTATGCGGGAGCTCTTCGCCTATCGAGCTTCGTCCCCTTCCGGTCGACGATCCGAAGCGGCGGTGTCCCGACGTTGCAGTGGCACTTCGCCAGCTGCGGTGGACCGCGATGATTCCACTCGATGAAGCACTCCGACGTACCATCGACTGGTGGCCGCGCGGCTCTACCGAACTCGACGAAGCCACCCCTTAGGGCTATGACCGACAAGGTAGCGTTTTGAGCGCTCCTCGTCGACGGCAAAGCGAGAATCCTTGCGCAAGAAGCTCTCGATCGCGCGCAGCGGTCCGGGTCGGGACCGCCGGAATATCCAGAGTTGATCAATGCAACCATCCTGGACATGCATGTAGTCGCCGACGTTCACGAATTCGGCGTAGAGCTCCATCTCGCGCGCCACATGCCGTTCGGAATGGTCGCTGTCCAAAATGACCAGAACGTGTTTGGGCTTGTTTGCCTCGATGCGGTCGCGCACAACCTCAACGATCGCGGGATCGGTCGAGCTGCCGATCAGGTATTCCACTCGCGGATGCTCGATGGTGGACAGCGTCTCGACGTCGATCGTCAACACTTTCCCTCGTCCAAGGAGGTCGAAAATCGTCGCCATGTAGTAGGCAGAGCCGCCGCGATTCGTCCCACACTCGACAACGTAGTCGATGTCGCCGTCGATGATCGACTCCTGCAGTAACCAGGCATCGGTGACGTTCTGCCAGATTGGCTTTCCCAGCCAGGTGACCCGGTCGAAATTGACCGTGCGCTTGATCAGCACCGTCAGCGCGACCTGCCTGATCACTCCGTCCTCGACCCACGGGCGGAGCCGCTTGCCGAGGCTTGACTGAGCGAAGCGTGTGAGAGCGGACATCGGGTGCTGAGGATACCCGAATGCGACACGACCCGAATGAAGCTACGTGGCCTTGCTCGCGGGTTTCCGAGCGACTGCAACGCTGTCGAAGGCGATTGTCAGTGGCCATCCGACCAACCGTTTCGCGCGGTTCAGTGCGCGGCCGCGCGGGCCCCTGCCGGCGTTGTATGTCTTGCCGGGATACCAGCTGGGCGGACGTGATTCGAGACACTCGAACAGGGCCACCTCGACGACGAGGCCCGCGTCCTCGCACAGCGCGCGCATTCCCTCAGGATAGATTCGCCAGCAGTCGATCGGAGCTTCGTGGTATGGCCAGCTCACGGGTGTGATGGTGGCGACGACGCCCTCGGGACGGCAGACTCTCGCGAGCTCTCGCATCCAGATCCACGGCCTTCGGACATGCTCGATCACGTTTCCCGACAGCACGACATCGAACGCTCCATCGGGTGCTGGAATTTCATACTCTGAGTGCATCGTGTACGTCAGGTCGCCGGCGCCTCCCGTTCCCCACAATCGTTCGCCGTGTGAGTCAACCTGCGAGGCGAGATCGGCCGTCGACCACGTTACCGGAACGGATACCTCGCGCCGGTATGTGGAGGGACTGCTGTCGGGACCGATCTCGAGCACATGAGCGTCGGCCGCAACCAATGGAACGACATGCTTCCTGAAGAGGAGAACGCTGTTGTCGTGCATGCCTCTGCGCCGACCTACGCCGACTTTGCCTTGCGCACAACGAAATGAACAAGGCGAGCCAGCCGCGTCGTCGGGCGCGTGTAGCTGCTGAGCCCCGTACGAATGATGATATGCGAGAAGCCGATAGGGCTCTTCCAAGCGCTCGCCGCACTATCCGTCTCTACCGCGATCCAGTCGTCCACTGCTTCCTCCATCCGGCATCCACCTGAGCGCCACACGCACTGTACCCGTTCGCTTTACGGGTAGCATGAGAACCGAATGGCCGCATCCGTCATATTTGTCCATGACGCCGGCGACCGGCGATTCGACCCTGTCGGGACGATCATCGCGCTGACCCCGGCCGCCTTCGAAGCCTGCCGTCTTCGAGGGCTTACGCCGTCGGTTGTCGACGACCACGCCCCGCGACCAGAGCTCTGCCGCGTTCCTCGAGCCTACGAACGTTGGCAACTGGACTGGATCAAACGTCTCGACAACGCCTGCCACCTCGACGGCGTGGGTCGATCGTGTGCCGAACTGATCGTTCCCCCGCTGGATTCGCTGGTTGTCGCCGCTCGGACGTTGGCTGGTGTCGTCGACGCTCTTGTCCCGACGACGATCCAATACATCGGAAGAGGAGGAACGCCGGAGCCGGGGTATCACAGCGGGCACTTGGGATTCTGGCCGCGCCTTGGCGATGTCCCCCTCGCCGCCCGTCTGCTTCCCTTGATCGCGCACACGCGAGACCTCACGTTCGATGGGCGCTGGATTGACCCGCAGACGCCGGCGAACAGCTCGGTTCAGCCGCTGCTCCCACGTATTCGCAGACGCCTTGCCAAAATCGTCGGGCCATACAGGCGAGGATATGCGGAGCTTCATGTCGGAGAACGACGTCGCCAGGCAACGCTAATGTTGTGGTACGCAGGATATGGCGCGGCGCAGTTCGCTGCCGACGAACATCGTGCCGATCGTGGTACCGCCTGCATCTCGCGTGGGGGATCCTCATTCCGGATCTACGATGTCGCGTTGCCACCACGGCACATGCCGAGTAACCCCATCGATCTACCGGTCCCGGGGGTTACGAAGCTGATGCCGGCGCTGATGCCCTTGCTCGACGAGATCGATGATTGGGCCGGCGTTCCTGGTGCGGGTCGGATCTTTGAGACCCGACTTGCCATCTATCTCCACGGCATCTGTCTCGCAGTCGTCGGCGCCGCAACGCAGGTCGGCAAAGAGTTCTCGCGTTTCGACATCCAGCGGGTTGCGGCCGCGAACCCCAGCTCGATGGAGGAGTTCGCTTGCCTTATCGCAGCAGGCCGCATGGGGATACCCCGCGTCCTCGTGCAACATGGCGACCATCTGATGTCGTACGGCCTGTGGCTGCTCACGGAAACTGTCAACTTCGAGGAGTTCGCCGCCAGCGACGCGACCGTGGCTGGGGATCTACTTGCTGAAGCCGATGCGCTGGGAGTCACCGCGCCGCGAGTCGCCTACTACGCGCCGCGGGTCCAGGCCCTCGTCTCAAAGGCGTCCGAGAAACCACGACGACATGTGCGCCAGCCCGAAACCATCTGCTACGTGCCGTGTTTCATGACCGGCGATGCCAAGCGTGTCGGTGGCCTATATTTTGACGACACCTGGTACCACCGGTGGCACCTCCGTCTCCTCGACCTGATGATTTCTCGTCCTGATCTTCGATTCATCTGGAAGGCACTCCCATCCATCGACCTCACGCCGGATCCGATGGCCGAGATTGTCGCGGCCAAGCCCATCCAGAACGTCACATATGAGGGACGTCCATTTGTCGACGTCATCAATAGCGTCGACAGAGTTTTCACAGACTACCCCAGCACCGCCCTTTATGAAGCAGTCCACCTCGGCAAGCCCGTCCTCGCCTTGTCTTTCGAGCGATTCTTTTTGTTGCGGGCCAGCGCGGCTGCTCGTTTTCAGCAGGTACTTCGCGTTTGCCGGACCGAGGACGATGCGCTGGACCACCTACGGGGATTCATCAACGATCCTCCGTCGCGCTGGATCCTTCCGCCGGGAATGGTCACGCGTTCGTAGGTTCCGATACGAGCGGACGTACGAGTCGACGACTTGCTCTGGCGCGAAGTGTTCCTCGTACCGCTGCCGGCCCGCGACGCCCATCTGCTCGCCGCGGCCGGTAGTCCCGAGAATCTCGGTGATCGCGACAGCGAGAGCTCCCGGATCCCGTGGCTCCACGACGTATCCCGTGACGCCGTCGACGACTTGATCCGGCACCCCCGCGACACGAGTGGCGACAACAGGTCGACCGGCGGCCATCGCTTCCAGTATGACGATGGGGAAATCCTCATGCCCTATCGATGGCAGGACCACCACGTCAGCAGCAGCGTAGAGCGACCAGGGATCAGGGTGGGCGCCCAGGAGGCGAACTCGGTCGGAGATGTGCAGGGACTCCGCCAGTACTGCGAGTGCTGCGCGTTCCGCCCCATCGCCTGCAACTACAAGCACGACATCATCGAAGGAACCGGACCACCGCGTCATAGCCTCGAAGAGAAAGCGATGGCCCTTTCGCGGTTCCAGTCGGGCAACCACGACTGCAATGCGTGCGTGGGCTGAGATGCCCAACGCGCGGCGCGTCTCCGCCGGCGAGGAACGCGGCTCACCACGAACGACGGCATTTGGAATCACGGCCTGTCTGCTTTCGTCGAGCCGCAAGACGCTCCGCAGAGCGATGGCCCCCGCATTCGAACCGGTGACGAACAGACTCACCGACCGTGCCACCATCCGATCGAAGGGATAGTCAGCGATCCGGCCCGGCGTGCGATATGGGTACGCGAGATTGTTCACCACATAGAGAGCGGGGATTCCAGCAATACGTGCCGCGATCGCCGTGGCGTTGCATGAGATTGCACCGGGGAACCCGCCATTGTTGATGTGCACCACGTCGGGTTCGCTGCGTCGGAGCTCGGCATACATGCGTCCGACATCCCAGATGAGACAGCATTGCCTGATGGGAAGAAGCGATACGCCGCCGCGAAGCGCCCGCGACACCCGGGGAGAGCGGCCGCGCGTCAGAGCCACTTTTAAGTCGGCCGGATCCGGCAGCCTCAGCCGGCGGCGGCGCACGCGAGGGTCAAGCTTGGATCGCAGCCCTCGCTCGTACTCTGGCCAGGCGCGATACGTGAACTCGGCCTCCATATCAGGCTGGTCGAGTGCGGCAGCAAGGAGGACCATCAGGGTCGACTCACTACCGCTGAACCAGTAGCAGTCCGTGTGATAGTGGATACGCACGTCGGTCGGATTAGAGCATGGCGCACGCGACAGGTGACCTGATGAGGCGCATGACCCCTTTGAGGAACATGGAATCGAACACTTGAACGGGCCATCGGGCGGCTCATCGAGGGTCCGCGTCGGCTTGTACAGTTACGCTCCCCGCATCGGCGGCGCCGAGTCCTACTTCCGCGACCTCGCGCATGCGCTGGAGCCGGAGGTCTTCGAGGTGCATGTCTTCATCCCGCCCTGGCCGGTGCTCGCTCAGTTCCTGGATCTAGAGAAGGCTCCGGACGTACGGTTGCACACGGTGAACGTGGTTGAGCCCGCCACGGCCCTTGCCACGAACGGGATAGAAGACCACAGCCCGTCATCAGCATCCTTCGGCACCGAGGCACGGCATTCGCGAGCTCGCCGGATAGCAGACGCGGCGCATCTGCCCACGAGCGTGCAGCGCCTGGGCCACGATGCGCTTCGCTACCTCACGCTCCCGGTGAATCGACATCGGCTTGTCGACGCCTTCGCCCCGCTGGATCTCGATGTACTCCACGTTGTGAATGGCGGGTACCCGGGCGCGGCGAGCGCTCTGGCAGCCGTCCTCGCGGGGAGGAGCACAGCCAGCCACCGAGTGATGACTGTCTGCAGCACGGCGATGCCGCGAAGCATCCTGGAACCGGTGGAACGGCAGGTCGATCGCCGCCTCGCCGATTCCCTCGACTGTCTCATCGTCCCAGCGGAGCGACCCGCGACAGCGCTCGTTAACCGCGGCTTCGGGCGAGAGTCCATCGAGATCATCCCCTGGGGATCACGGTCGATCCCGTATGGCGTCGACCCCGGTGCTCGTGAGCGGCTCGACCTGCCGGCCGACGCTCCCGTCATCGTATGCCTGGCGAACTTCACTCCCACGAAGGGCCAGGCGGTCATCGTCGACGCGATGGCCGCGCTTGTAGCCCGGTTCCCCGGAATCCGGGCGATCCTTGCCGGTGACGGCCCCGAGTTGCCGGCCCTACGCGAGCGTGCGGTCGCCCGCGGCGTCGCCGGGAGCGTGCTCTTCACCGGGTCGTTTAGCCAGCCCTGGGACCTGCTCCGAGCCGCGGATGTCTTTGTGCTCGCCTCGGAGATCGAGGGGCTGCCGCTCGTGGTGCTCGAGGCCATGAGCCAGGGTGTGCCGGTCGTGGCGACAGACGTCGGTGGCATGCCCGAAGCGGTCATCGACAACGTGACCGGATTCCTCCTGCCACCCCGGGACTCGGCGGCCCTGACCACAGCGATCACACGGATACTGAGCGATCCCGCCGTGGCCGTTCGGATGAGGCAGGCTGCGCTGGCTCGATTCGAGCAGCGATTCACCATGCAGCGGATGCTCGAGGCGCACCGCGACCTGTATCTGCGGCTTGCACACAGCCGCGGCGCGCCGGGTCTCACGCAGCCGTGACCCGTCGTCAGTGGTTCACGAGGGTGCCCGGGTCCGCCGATTGATCACGCGCGCCGCGGAGGTGGGCCGCGGCGGTGGCAGTGAGTCCGCGTGCAAAGTCCGCCGGTGAGTAGTCCAGCAAGGACTGTGCGCGGGTGATGTCGAGCACGCTGGAGCGCGCGTCGAACGAGCGCGCGGGCGCGTGGTCGATGACGGCGGCCTTGCCGGCTGCACCGCTGATAGCCTCGACGATCTCAAGGACGGTGAGACCCGCTCCCGAGCCGACATTGATGATTCCGGTGTCGATCCGGCCAGCGACGATGCGGCTCACGGCATCGGCAACATCCTCGACGAACACGTAGTCCAGCAAGGCGGAGCCGTCTCCAAAAATTCGAATGGGTATTCCCTGGCTTATGCGGTGGAAAAAGATCGCCACGGCTCCCTGATCGCGATCATGCGCCTGGTCTGGGCCATAGACATTGGAGCATCGAACAATCTGCAGCGTTGACCCGGAGCGCCGCGACGACATCTCCGCGTATCCCTCTGCGGCCAGGTGTAATGCGCCATAGGGTGAGATTGGGCGCGGCGCGTCGGTTTCACGGACCGGCAGCCGGACTGGATTGCCATACACGGCGCCACCCGACGACATGTAGGTCATGCCCACATGCGGGCGCTTGCTCAGCGCCTCGAGAACGGCCATCAGCGGCAGTAACATCCCAATGGCTGCCTCAGATGGATGCGCTGCCGCGGCGGCGGGGGTGTGCCCGCCGGCCGAGAACACGACATGATCGACATCGCGCAGAGCGATGTCGAGGAGCTCAGGGTGAAGCGCGTCCCCGACAATGATGCGCGCACCGGCACGACGACCGCGGTCGGTTCGCGAAGTCTGCGAACGAGTCAGCCCGGTGACCGTGATCCCATCAGCGAGGAGTCTCTGGCCAATGGTGGCTCCGAGGAAACCCCATCCGACAATCAGGACGCACCGCGTGACGGGTCCCGATCCTGTCATCGGCGAAAGTATAGCCCCAGCCGACGGCCAGCCCATACGGTCGTGCAAGTTACGCGCTCGTAGCGGCTTCGCAAACGCGAACTCTGCCTACACCGGCGTCTAACGCCAACCCTCAGGCCACCGCCAGGATCGTCGCGTCCTGATTGCTGAACACGACTCGGCCCAGTTGCAGCAACGCAGGATCAGCATTGTGATGGATGCGATCGATGAGCAGGAAGTGTACGTGATACTGCTTGGTTAATATGTGCAAAGCTGCGACGTCCGCGTGGTCGAAGACCTCGTCATTCAATATCACGCGGCGCAGGAACGCCTCGAAACCCGGAGTCAACGGTGGATTGTTCAGCCCGTACGCGACTGGGTCGTAGGGCTCGACGAAGACTTCCCGTTCAGAGAAGGCCGAGTAGTAGTAGTAGCGGCCATTCGTTTCAGCGGGATCGATCCAATGGTTGCTTACGGCGATCACCGTGCTGATGGGCGTGTTATCACGCAGCCAGTCGAGTGCTAGGACGAGCCCAGGCGTCAAGCCGCGGACGGTCTGCGGATCCGCCTCGGTCACGGTGATCGGTTTGCCGTCGAGCACCCTCTCTGCTGTCGGCGCGAGCTGGATGGGTAGCGCAAGCACGCTGACAGCCAGGATCGGAATAAGTGCGAGGGCGATGACTCCAGGGGCCGGCGCGTGGCGTGCCCTGAACAGGAACGCTGCCAGCATGACGAAGATCACGGCAGCGGCCGCGATGGCTCCATACCGAAGGAGCAGCCCCGCAGGATGCGCGTCCGACGGCGACGTCACGACCACCACGGCGGCGGTGAGCGCAGTCCACGCGACGAACGCAAGCACCGCGATGCGTCTCGAGATTGGAATGTCGGTGCCGATATCCAGCCACGCCAGACGCAAGCCAGCCGCCGCGGCGATGGTCCCAGCTGCATATCCGGTGTCGAGAAAGTACAGCTCGCTGTAGCCGACTTGATGGACGACGTTGGCGATGAGAACACCGGCCGCGACGAAGCAGAGGCACAGCGCGAAATTCTGGAGTTCCGCCCGATGCCGGCGTCGGAACAGGTACAGCACGCCGGCGAGAGGGAGGAGGATGCCGGCCAGACTGACGGCATAGCCGATGAGCCGGGCGATGTCGCGGAGTGCGTGGCTCGAGATGTGAGACGCAACGATCTCCGGCGCCGTGCGGTTCAACGCGGCGAGCGGCTGGATCACCGTCCCGGGGACGCCTCCCCCGTATACGATGAGGAAGGTGAGAACGAAGATCACAACGCCAAGTACGACAGCCACGATTGCATTTGCGGGAAGGCTGCGTCGGCGCCAGAGTTCGAGCATGCCGTAGAGCCCTGTGCCGGTGATGACAACCGGAAGAATCGTTGCCTTCGCGCCGGAGGCACCGACCATCAGGAGCGCGATGAGGACCCAGGCGCGCAAACTTGCACCCGAACGCCACGACGAGTCTCGTAGTCGCTCGGTCAGCAGATACAGCAACGCCAGAAGAAACATCAGTCCAAAGGCAAAGGTCCAGCTCGCCCAGAGGTGGAAGTTGAACTGATCGAAAAACGGGCTCGGTCCGTCAAGGTCCTTGGTTAGATCTAATGGCCCGAGAAGGAACACAACAACGATGGCAAGCACACCCGTCCAGGCAGAACGGCCGACGAACCGGCCCAGCAGCATGAGTTGACACCCCAATACAAGTAATGTCGGAATGAAATCCAGCCTGAAACCAATCATTGGTATCCCCACTCCCGTCACCTGGCTGATTGCCGCCATGTGATCGAAGACGAACCACTCGTAATGCAGTGGGAACCCAGACAGACCGGGGCTCGTTGCCGGCCAATGGTTCTTGGCCTCCGCAGTCAACCCGATGAAGTGCTGGAAATCCGGAAAGTACTGGACCGACTGGGACAGTGACGGGAGTGGTGCCTGCGGAAAGAAAGCAAATGCCAGGTACGCAATTCCGAGTGCCATCGCTGCAGCTGCTGCCCAGAGAACCCGGCCCGACATCGGTTCGTCGTTTGCGTCGCTGACTTCGCGCGGTGACCTACGCCAGATAACGAGGGCGCACGGAACCGCGACGACAATCGGGTAGACGACAAACAGACCACGTAACCCGATCGACGCGGTCACGCTGAAGGCGAGGATCTCCAGGGTGTGGCCGATCGGCCACCCGAGTCCGATAGTGAGCAGCGGTCCGTGCCGCCGTCCTCGCAGTGCCCACAACAACGCGGCTCCTGGAACGAAGACGAAAGCGATCTCGTATCCGATGAACTTGGCGATGTCGCCGGCGCTGACGCCCGACGCGAGCCAGATCGCCAGGACCACCGCGACAACGAACGATGCTGGTGCGATCGCGCGGCGTGGCATCGGGGAAGTATCGCGGATGCCTCGGGTCTCCGCCGACGCGATTCAACCCTCACGACAGCGTGATCCGTCAGTCAGGTTGGGATCATGTGCGGCTCCCCGGCTCATCCAGATCAGGGAGTTCGCCGCGAGCCGCGGTTGGCAATCATTTGCGCCATTCCTGTATTACGCGTACGGCACGCCCGGGGCCGGCGTGTTGATCGGTGCTGAGGCGGTTGAGCAGCTGCACGAGTGCCTTGCCGAGTGGGCCCTCGTCTCCGAGCGCTACCAGGCAGTGCGCGAGCTCGCCGCACGGATACGGGTGCTTCCGGAGCGCGTTCTCAACCCGTGGCAGTGGTGAGCCTGTTTCTCGGTCGAAGCAAGACGATCGCGATCACCGCCCACACGAGACCGGTGCCAGCGCAGCGGAGTAGGGTCGCGGCAATGTCGAGGTGACCCGCATGCAGGCCGGTCACTCCCATGTCGAGCACGAGCGTCACCGCGGCAGCCGCCACCAACACGAGCGCCATCTTCACGTAGAGCGCGACGCGCTGTCGGCCGGCTTCCCAGATGTGCGGTGCTGCTGTCTCGAAGATGACCACGACCACCAGGAACTGCACCCAAACGTCGTTCACTGCGATCGCCTGCGCGCCCCAGCCGGCTCGAAGCACGATCACGTTGGCGACGACATTGACCAAAAGCGCGACGGCCCAGATGGAGAGATGTCGCTTTTGGCGGTTGAATCGCTTCGAGTCGAGCACCAGTGATGGGACGGTCGCGACAGGGAGCAGCAGGATCGTCAAGGCGAGGATGTCGAACAACCGTATGGACGGCGCGAAACTCGGGAGAAACGCCATCACCATCGGGGCAAACCCGGCCTGGCCCAGCCCCGTTACGGCCGCGGCGATCAGGGCCATCGCGATCGTGATGCGCTCGGCGTGGCGAGTCCAAACGGGTCCGGAAGCGCCGCGGCCAAGCTCACGCCAGACGGTGGGGAGGAGTACGGCCTGGATGCCACCGATGGCGCTCGTAGCCACAGCGATCGGCGCGGCAGCGAAGGTGTAGAGCCCCAGGACGAATGACGACGATGCAATCGCAATCGACGAGCTGCCGACGAGCCGGTATGCCCAGTAGACCTCCGCGAGCAGACCAAGCGGGAATCCGACGCGCAGATAGGGGCGCGCAGCCCGCGTGTCGAAGGATGGACGGAGTTCCAACGGCGGGCGAAAGACAAAGTACAGCGCCGCCGAGATAATCGAGTTCACGGCTGGAGCGATGAAGATCCCGGGTGTCCCGATCGTCGCGACCAGCGCGACGAGGAGAATCGGCCCCAGGACGGCCTGCGCGACAGCCACCTTGCCGACCACATCGAAACGAGAGCGAGACGACCACAGTACGGAGAGGAAGCTGCTGCCGCTCGAGGCGACGACTGCGACCGGCGCGAGAAACAGCCCCAGCTGAACCGCGCCCGGGGCGACGAAGAATCCAACGATGGCGAGCGCTATCCCGGGCAGCGCCGAGACGACCAGCTCAAACGAGACACCCACGTTCTGGGCGTGTCGCGCCTCGGCGGGCTGGTCGTGCGCAAGGTGGTCGATGACGGCGCGAACTGAGCCTTCGAAGACGCCGCTTCGCATCAACGTCGCGTAGAGGTAGATCAGCAGCACGAACTGCCCATCGCCGTATCGAGCGGGCCCGAGCCAGTGTGCAGCGAGAAACCCGGCACCGACGGCAAGCACGGAGCCGATCAGCGAGGCACCGGACAGGCCCGACGCCGACCGAAGGATCCGCCGCAGGCCGAGGCTCTCGAGCGGGTCGGGCACCCCGGCTTCGACCGGCAGCTGGTCTGAGGTCACCAACGCCGTTGGCGAGCGGCGTCGCCCATCCTTACCGCAATGGATGGCGACGCCAGGATGGCGGCTGCCTCCAGAGCGATGCGCGGCGAGCCGGGCAGACACGCCAGCGCAGCGCCTCTCGCCCTAAATGGCCGGTTCGCTCGCGCGTGTGCGTAGGCCGCAGCCAGGGAGCGCCGGCTTTTCATCCAATTGAGTGCTGCACGTGCCGCAGCACGTTGCTGGTCGTCGCCGGCTTCCTGCCAGGCGCGCTCGAGCACCCGGACATAGGTGTCGAAGATATCTGGGCGGTTGCTGAGCCCACTCGACTCCACGCGGTAGAGCAGGGTAGGCGCCGTGGCACCGTGCACCCGGAGACCGGCCCGGATCATCCGAATCCACAGGTCCCAGTCCTCGGCTCCCGAGACGCCGTCACGGAAGCCGCCGACGTTGTCGTAGGCAACCCGCGCAAAGAGGGCGCCGATGGAGACGAAGTTGTGCCGCAGGATGTCGAGCAGCTGGTGCTCGGGCGGCGGAATCGGAAAGTGGTCTCGTTGGGTCTGATCGCGAATGCCCTCACCGGGATGCCACCGGAGCGCATCCGCGCAGACGAGGCCGCCGTTCCGGGCATGCAGCGCCGCGAGGGTCTCGAGGTGGTCGGGGAGCCAGACGTCATCGGCGTCCAGCAGCGCGATCAAGGGAGCGTCGATCCGTGCGATAGCAGCGCGTCGAGCGGCCGCCGGGCCGGCGTTTCGATCCAGCGTCACGACCACGACGGGAAGCAACCTCTGCCATCGCTTCGCGAGAGCCGGGGTCTCGTCGTCGGAGTGATCGTCGCCAACCACGACCGCCACCGGTAGGAGCGTCTGTGCCGCCACCGATGCCAGGGCCGCACCCAGTGTGCGAGCCGAGTTGTAGGCGGGGATGACGACACCGATTGCTTTGACCGGGCCTGGCTCGGCGATGCCACCGGCGCCAGGCTGCCCTTGCGGCTCCGTCGTCATCGGCCCAAGGGTACCCGCAGGAATCCGCCGTGGGTTGCGGCGCCGCTCTCTATGATCTCCCCTCGTGAGCGCCCACAGGTACGGCAACCCGGAATTCCGTATCGGCGACCGGCCTGTCGGACCCGGTCACCCGTGCTACGTCATCGCCGAGGCGGGCTCGAACCACAACCGAGACCTCGACACCGCGTTCCGGCTCATCGACGTCGCCGCCGAGGCGGGCGCCGATGCGGTCAAGTTCCAGACGTATACGGCCGAAGGCCTCTATTCACGGCGTACCCCTGACATGAGCTATCTGAAGGATCAGGGGCTCGTCGGCGAACGTGAGTCGGTGTGGGATCTCATCAAGCGAGTCGAGATTCCCTGGGAGTGGCATGCCGAACTGGCCGCCCACGCCAGCAACGCCGGCATCGCGTTCTTTTCGACGCCCTTCCAGGAGGAGGCGGTCGATCTCCTCGAGGAAATCGGTGTCCCCGCCTTCAAGATCGCCTCCTATGAGATCAATCACCTCCCGCTGATCGAGCGCGCGGCCCGAACGGGCAAGCCGTTGCTCATCTCCACGGGGATGGGCTCCCTCGGCGACATCGAGCGCGCCCTGGACACCGCCGCAGCCGCCGGCGCGCGAGACCTGCTGGTCATGCACTGCGCAGTGAACTATCCGCCCAGGTTCGAGGATCTCAATCTCCGCGCGATTCCCACACTCCATGCGGCCTTCCAGATACCCATCGGATGGTCCGATCACACGCCAGGCCACACCGCGGATGTCGTCGCTGTTGCGCTCGGCGCGTGCGCGGTGGAGAAGCACTTCACGCTCAGCCGGAGCCAGGAGGGTCCGGACCACCCGTTCGCGCTCGAACCGGACGAGCTTGCGGCGATGGTCACGGCAATCCGCGAGACCGAGGCCTCACTCGGGTCGAGCGTCAAGCGTGCGACGGAGGCCGAGGCCGAGATGTACCGGCTCGGGCGTCGAAGCCTCGTCGCGAGCCGGGGCATCGCCGCCGGCGCGGCGCTCACACGGGACGATCTTGCGATCAAGCGACCGGGTTTCGGCATCCCCGTCCACGACATCGATCAGGTGGTCGGCCGCCACGCGGCGCGTGCCTTGGAACAGGACGAGGTGCTCAGATGGGACGACCTGGTTCGTTGACATCCGAACGGGCACATCCCGACGTGACTCTTCGAGTGGCGCGCGAGGACGACGTGTCGCTGATCAGATCCTGGCGCAATGACGCCGACGCGATTCAGTTCAGCGTGAGCGCCCGTCCTGTCTCCGATGCCGAGCACGCGCGATGGTTTTCAGCGACACTCAACGATCCGCGAAAGGTGCTATGGGTCGCGGAGGAGCAGGGCGTTGCCGTTGGGCAGGTGCGAATCGATCTCGACGGAGATACTGGGATCTTCTCGATCGCGGTCGCGCCTTCGGCACGCGGACGCGGGGTAGGCAAGGAGATGCTCCGCCGAGCTCTCGCCGAGATAACCCGACTGCGACTTGCCACGACCATGACGGCTCTCACGCACCCGGACAACGTGGCGTCGATACGCGCCTTTGAGCAGGTCGGCTTCACCCGCCGGGGCGTCTCGGAGGCCGGGTTCGTTATTCTCGACCTGCGAGTGGTGTAGACGGCCGCGACGTCGCGACGCCGAGCGTTTCTACTGCGCGTCGCCACGCAGTGCGCGGTCGCGCTGCGCGCGGTAGCGCTCATCTCTCGAGGGCAATCCGCTCTGATCCTGGAGCGTGGCCTCGGACTCGAAGTAGGCGACTACGGCGGCGAGATTCGGCGGCGGTTGCGGCGGCAGCGCGGTGAGGATGGCGCGGACACGCTCGAGATCAGCGGGAACGTCAACCGTCAGACGGATCCCCGACAGGTCCCGCGCGTTGACCATGTTCGCGACGCGGTACTCATCGGCATGCTCGCGAAGCCGCGCGGTCACGTGTTCGCGGTGATAGCCCAGGACCGACTCGACGTCGAGCCGCTGCAGACAGTCGGTGGTCAGCGCCTCGAGGTCATATCCCTGCGGATACGTCGGTGGAAGCTCGTTGCTTGCGTAGTCAGCACCCGTTGAGGCGCGAATGCGAACCAGCCGGTCCACGAGCTCTGGGTCGACGAGCGGGCAGTCGGAGGTGACGCGCACGACCACGGCCGCGTCGTGCTCCCGCGCTGCGAGCACGTAGCGGCTAAGGACGTCGTCCACGGACCCGCGGGTCACACCCGCTCCGTACGCGACGGCAAGGTCCGCGACAGCGTCGTCCCCCGGCTCCGTCGTGGTCGCCACGACCACCGCGTCGAGGGTCTCGGCGAGCGCGACACGCTCGATGACGTGCGCCAGCATCGGTTTGCCGCACAGGTCTGCGAGGACCTTTGCGGGAAAGCGGGTCGACCCAACGCGAGCCTGAATGATCGCGACATTGCGCATCACGCGACGTCGACCTCCGCAAGACGAAGCATGGCATCGGCGACCCGCGACGATCCGCGGCCGTCGATCAGCGCACGCCCCCGATCCGACATCACATCGCCGCGCGAGGGATCGTCAAGCAGCGCCAGGCATTCAGCCACCAGCTGATCCGCGTGCACCACGACGGCGCACCCTGCGCCGGAGAGGGCCGAGGCCTGTGCGGACTGATTCGCAACCGCATCGTTGATGACTGACGGGATGCCGACGCACGCCGCCTGCACTGCGGTGGTGCCGGCGGCCCCGACGTACACGGTGGCGCGAGCGAGTGCGTCTGCCAGGCTCGCCGGGGCGATCAGCAGCTGCAGGCGTGGCTCGTCGATTCCGTGGACGCCGTACGCGTCCGGCCCAACGATTCGGACGACAGCGACCGAAGGGTCCCGCTCGAGCAGCTCGGTGGTGACGCGCCCCGAGATGCCGTCGAGGTCGGTCGCTCCCGTCGAGACCAGCACCGTTCTCGAAGCCCTGCCGGTGCGCAACACCTGTGCGCGCGCCTCAGTGAACGCGGCACGGATGAGCGCATACGGTGCGCCGCCAAGGAACGCCGTCGCGCCGATGGGCCTGAGACGCTCGCCGCCGGGTGACGGATTCACCGCAAGGTCGCACGCGGCCGGGAGGCCGAGATCATCGACCACAGTCAGGGGAGCGCGTTGCCGAAGCCGTCGCTGGAGGTTCGCATCGAATGCATATCCGTCGAGCGCCACGAGATCGACCCTTTCCGTGCTCGTCATGATGGCTTCGACCCGCGTCGCAGCGTCTCCCGGCGCCACCAGCACTGAGTGACCGCGATCCTCAACGCGCTGGCGCAGCGCCGGTTCGTACTCTGGGAGTATCAGACAGACCGATGCGCCGCTTTGCAATGCATCCGCGAGCGAGAGCATCCGCTCGAGGTGTCCGAGCCCGACGTCGTGCCCGCAGTCCGGAGCGAGCAGCGCCGTCGGGGTCACGATCCGTTCGCGCGTGTCGCCGCCCACGTCTGGATGCGGTGCAATGCCACCACAACGTCGTCCTGGTCGGACGCGGTCATCGACGGGTAGAGCGGCAGCGTCACCAGGCGTTCGCACATTTTCTCTGCTCGCGGTGCGATGCCGGGCACACCTCCATGAGCGCGATAGAGGGAGAGCAGATGCACCGCCGGGTAATGCAACGTCGCCTCGATGCCCTCCGCGCGCAGCGCGTCGATGACCAGGTCGCGTTTGCAACCGAATGCCTCCGGATCGATCTCGATCACGTAGAGGTGCCAGGCGCTCCGCCGTCCCGCCGGGCGGGGAGGAAGGCCAACTCCGGGAATGTCTGCCAGGAGCGCGTCGTAGCGGTCCGCAAGCTCGCTGCGCTCGGCGACGACCTCGTCGAGCCGGCCGAGTTGCGAGGTGCCGAGGGCCGCTTGCATCGCCGTGATCCGGTGGTTGTCGCCGAGTACCGTCACGTCGTACTTCCACAGATCGCCAGTGCGCTCGTCCGCAGTGCTGGTCATGCCGTGATTGCGCCGCCTGCGGATGCTTTCGGCGAGGCCGGCATCGGCGGTGAGGCAGGCTCCGCCCTCCCCGGTGGTGATCTGCTTCACCGGATGAAAGCTCAGGGTGGTGATGTCGGCAAGTGACCCCACCGGTCGTCCGCGCAGCGAGCCGCCGAGCGAGTGAGCGCTGTCCGCGATCACCGGAAGAGGACGTGGGAGCGCCGCTCGGAGCGCCGGCACGTCTCCCGGCAGGCCGGAGTAGTCGACGGTGATCACCGCCTTGGTCCTGGGGGTGACCGCGCGCCCGGCGGCAGCGGGGTCAAGGCATCGATCGTCGCCGACGTCTGCGAACACCGGCGTCGCACCCAGGCGGAGGACGGCGTTCGCAGTTGCCACGAAGGTCAGCGGCGTGGTCACCACCTCGTCTCCGGGCCCGACGCCGAGTGCGGCGACGGCGAGGTCGAGCGCGGCGCTGCCGTTGGCCACCGCCACTGCTTCATCGACCCCGCAGCGCGACGCAAGTGCGCGCTCGAAATCCGCGACTCCGGCGCCCCCAGTCAGCGTGCCCGAGCGCATCGAGGAGACGACAGCGGAGATGTCGCTCTCGTCCAGATGGTGGCGTCCATACGCGAGAGGCCGCAGTCGCAGCGGCGTCCCCCCCGCGATCGCCGGCGTGCTGGTGCTGCTCATCCGCTGATGTCGGTGGGAGCCTCCGCCGGCCACTTCGCCAGAAGCGTGCGAAGGTCGTCGACGTCAAGCCACTCGGTGTTGCTGTCACTGCTGTAGTGAAAGTCCTCGGCGACGTGAGCCCCGTCGCTGGTGGCGCGCGAACCCCAGAAAGGATGTTCGGGGACGACGACGTAGCACCAGTCCTTGTCGAAGGTGTGCCGTGCCTCGTCAGAGGTGATCAGCACCTCGTGCAGCTTCTCTCCCGGACGGATCCCCGTGTATCGGATCGATACCCCCGGTGCGATTGCCTCCGCCAGGTCCACGACGCGCGTGCTCGGGATCTTGGGGATGAACACCTCGCCGCCGGCCATGGTCGCCACACAGTCGGCGACCAATCGCACGGCCTGGTCCAGTGTGATCCAGAAACGGGTCATGCGTTTGTCGGTCACCGTCAACTCGCCCGCGGCCGCCTGATTGCGGAAGAGGGGGACGACACTGCCCCGAGACCCCACCACGTTGCCGTAGCGCACGCAGGAGAGGCGCACGTCATTCGGGCCGGCGTACACGTTCGCCTGGACGAACAGCTTCTCAGCGCACAGCTTGGTGGCGCCATAGAGGCTTGCGGGACTGACCGCCTTGTCAGTGCTGAGCGCGACCGCACGCGGAATCCCTGCCTCGATACACGCCTCGGCGACGTTCTGGGTGCCGAGGATGTTGGTCTGCACGGCCTCGAACGGGTTGTACTCACAGGCCGGCACCTGTTTCATCGCGGCCGCGTGGATCACGATGTCCACGCCGTCGACGGCTCGACGCAGCCGCTCGTGATCCCGGACGTCGCCGATCAGGAAGCGCAGCCTGTCGTCATCGAAGGATCGCTGCATCTCCGACTGTTTGAGCTCGTCGCGGCTGAAGATTCGGATGGCGCGGGGATTCCACTGGGAGAGCGCAGTGCGCGTGAAGTGGTGACCGAAGGAGCCGGTTCCGCCGGTCAGCAGGATGGTGCGCCCCTCGAAATAGTTCAAGATCGATCCTCATTGTCGGGCATAGATTCGCGGGTAGCCTACGGGAGGTCCAGGCAGGTGCGTCGGTACCCGCTGCTCACCATCAATGCGGCATCGCAACAGTTCGCGACCGTCCGGCCCCAAGGCATCACTGTCCTGGGCGCAGGCGAATCGACCCCGTGACCTCTGCCGGACGCTTGGTGCTGGACGGACCACCCGGCCGCTCCGGCGAGAGCGAACGCGCGTGCGACTGCAAGCCACCCCGAACCGATGCCTGGTTGTCTATTAGCCTTCGCCAACATTCACGGAAGAGTAACCGAGAGCGACTGTTTGAGCAAGCGGTGAAGGCGCCGCTCGCGGACTTCGCCGACAACGCACTACTGTGCGTCGCATGGGGAACCGGCTTCTGGATGCGCCTTGGCGCGCGGCGCTGCGTCTAGAAACGTACGGTGGCTCCCCATTAGTGCCCTCGGATGAGGCTGGAGTTGGTCGAGCTGAGGACGCCTGAAGACCGCGCCGTCACCACACTGGTTCCCCGAATCGCGCTCGGCACCATCGCGATTCTCGTCGCGGGGACGGTTGCGACCGACAACAACAAGAGCATAACGACGAACGTCAACAAGCCGATCTACGTCGTCGTTCTCGTCGCTGCCTTCGCCGTCACGGTCATCTTTCTGCGCAGTCATCAGTCGGCTCGCTTTGATTCAGGCGTGGCCCTGCTTGCATCGTGTGGGCTTATCTGGGGCATCTGGACGATCGAACGACCTCAACTGCTCCACTACGGCGTCTGGGAAGGGTTCGGTGATCATGTCGCGATAGCTGCACTCGTCCTGTTGCTGCTCTTCGGCACCGTGATACAGCCCCAGCGATTTACGAAGCCTGTCCGACTAGGCTTGGGATTGATTGTGCTGATTTGCTGTGTTTGCGACGTACTCGGCGCGATTCGGACCTTTGACTTCATGACCTTTGTCAGCAACAACCAGAACGAGATCAACGACATGCTCGGCCCGGTGGCCGGAAGGATCCCGGATGCTACGTACATCCCGCAATACACCAACCTTTACGGCTGGCTGTTCTGGCCGCTGAAATCACTCCTGTCGACAACCGCGCTCGTGGGAGCCATGTCCATATTCCTGACACTTATGGACTTCGCAGCGGTCTTCCTCGCGGTGAGGATCGTGAAGCGCGCTCTGGGGATGAGGGGATACCTGCTCGCCGTTGCGCTCGTCGTTCCCGTCACGTACGTAACCTCGCATCAGCTGGGCGTCACGAGTTCGATCGCAAGCCTGTTTCAGGAACTTCCGATTCGCTTGTTTTCAGGGTTTCTCGTCATGGCTATCGGCCTGACCGATCTTGTCCTTCTGTACCGTGGCACCGTGCGAGCGGGGCACTTGTTGCTTATCGGTTTCGTTTGCGGGGTGATCACCTGGAATTCGCAGGACTTCGGGCTCGCCGCGACTGTCGTCTATGGCCTGATGATCCTGTTCGGTGCCATGCCGGGTGCTCGGAAGCGAGCCATCGGAGCGTGGCTGGCGGGGTTGATCTTTGGCGTCGCGTCCTATCCAGTCTTTCTGCTGTCCATCGGCTCTCCGCTGAACCTGAGCTTTGTCGGAGCTTTCATCAAACCGTTCGGATCAGGATTAGGTTCG
>PLDZ01000220.1:6218-6817 GCA_003136295.1 Candidatus Dormiibacterota bacterium | reverse complement strand
TCCCGGCTGGTGGCGATCACGCGGATGTTCGGAGCGGAACGAAGGGCCTCAGCGATGAGCTGAGCCGCCGCATCGAGAACGTGCTCGCAGTTGTCGAACACCAGCAGCAACGCTTTGTGCCGCCAGAAGGACCTCAGGATCTGCAGCGGCTCCACGCCGGCTTGGTCACGGAGGTCAACGGCCGCAAGCACGGCGCTGGGCACAAGGGCGGCATCGCGCACCTCGGCGAGTTCGACCAGCCAGGCGCCGTCACTGAATCCGCGTGAGAGGTCGTCTGCAGCCCGCAATGCGAGCCGGGTCTTCCCCACTCCTCCTGGCCCGACGAGGCTGACGAGCCGGGCGGCCGCGAGTTTCTGCCTGATCTCGGCGAGCTCGCGGCGGCGGCCCACGAAGCTCGTGGTCTCGGCGGGCAGATTGCCCGAACGGTGACGTGGTCTCGCCATGGTGAGTCCGAACCTACCCCTCAGTCACGAGCGCTGATGTCCTTCGACTACGCATCGAATCCGTAATCCTGACGATTCGGCCGGTCCGGCCCCTGGCTCAGCCTGACACCCATGACACACGAGCTGCCGAACCATCGGGTCGAGGCGACATTCGTC
>PLDZ01000220.1:5691-6072 GCA_003136295.1 Candidatus Dormiibacterota bacterium | reverse complement strand
ACCGAACACCCTCTTCCGAGCGACCGGCGTTGCCACGGCGGTGGCAGGAATGATCTTCATCGGCGTACAGATCGGGAGTCCGCACCTGGACGGCGCCACCATCACGACGACCAACGCGGTCGTCCGCGACAGCCTCAAGGTCCTCATGGCTGCCCTGGCGCTCGCCGGGATCAGCGGTCTGTACCTGTTCCAGGTGAGGAAGATCGGCGTGCTCGGCCTGGTCGGGTACCTCACCTTCGCCACCGGCTACCTGACCATGCTCGGGATTGAATTCGTCGGCGCGTTCGTCCTCCCGTCGATCGCGCACAGTTCCCCCGCCTACGTCAGCAATGCCATCGCCGAAGCCACCAACGGCACCGTCACCGGCAGCATCGGGCTGAT
>PLDZ01000220.1:0-5670 GCA_003136295.1 Candidatus Dormiibacterota bacterium | reverse complement strand
CTGTGGCAGGCGCAGCGCTCGCCAGCCTCTCGGGCCATCACCAGCTCGGTGAGCTCGCAGCTCGAGGCCGCCGGAGCCAAGTGACCGTCCGCGTGGCAGCACACCCCACCCGATCGACCGCGTCGATCGGGTGGGTGCCAGTCGTCAATTCAAAAACCAAACGATCACAACCCGATCACAAGGAAACATCCAAATGACCACATCGCGAAAAACCGCGCTCGTTGTCGGAGTGCTGTTCATCCTCACCTTCATCACCTCGATCGCAGGAGAGCTCTCCTACGGCTCCGTCCTCAGCGATCCCCACTACATCACCAGTGCCGGCGCCGACACCGGCGTGTTGGTGGGTGCGTTCTTCGAGATGTTCCTCATCATCACTAATATCGGTTGCGCAGTGGTGTTGTTCCCGCTGCTCAAGCGTCAGAACGAGGCACTCGCCCTCGGCTATGTCACCGCTCGCCTCGTTGAGTGCACGTTCATCCTGGTCGGCATCCTGAGCGTCCTTGCGGTCGTAACACTGCGACAGCACGCCGGGAGCGCAGATGCGGGCTCACTCATCGTTGTCGGCAAGTCGCTGATCGCCATCAAGGCGTGGACACTGCTGCTCGGGCCCGGATTCGTCGACGGAATCGGGACTGGACTGATCCTGGGCTGGCTGATGTACCGGTCAGGGCTCGTGTCGCGCCGCATGGCGCTCTTCGGCGTCGTCGGTGGTCCACTGCTCGCCGCTTCAGGGATCGTTGTGCTGTTGGGCGTGATCCCACAACAATCGGCATTGCAGGGCATCGCGACCATCCCGGAGGTGATCTGGGAGGGGTTCCTGGGCTTGTGGCTCACCTTTAAGGGATTCAACGCAGTTGCTGTTGGTGCCGGCGAAACCACAGACGTCCGTCAAGCCATTGTGATGGCTGCTGTTGATGCGTAGTTCCTCGGAAAGGGCCAGACTGCGACGCAATGGCCGAGGTCACCTTCGAACCGGCGGTGGCTTCGTTGCGCCGGGAGGTGCCCACGGCACGAGTGGGAGTCGGGTTCATCTCCCTCTTCACGTTGGCGTACATGAGCGCCAATCTCGTCTTCCAGGCGCCGATACTGGTGACCCTTCCCTTGAAGGTCAGCTCGCTTGTCGGAATCAAACAAGCTCCGGGCAGCCTGGCGCTTGTCGCGAGCATCGGCGCTTTCGTGGCGATCTTCGGGAATCCCTTCTTCGGGCGGATGAGCGACCGCACGACGTCACGACTAGGGATGCGAAGGCCATGGATGGTCATCGGCGTGGTCGGCGGCACCGCCGGCGTCGCCATCGTCTCCTTCGCACCCAGCATCCCGGTTGTTCTGCTCGGCTGGTGCATCGCGCAGCTGTTCTTCAACGCGATGCTGGCTTCGCTCGCGGCGGTGCTTCCCGATCAGATCCCGGTCGCGCAACGCGGCACGGTCTCCGGTGTGCTGGGCATCTGCCTGCCGATTGCGGCGGTGAGCGGCACGTACATCGTGAAGCTCTTCAGCGGACAACACATCGCCACATTCCTTGTCCCGTGTGCGACAGGGGGCTTCTTCATCCTGCTGTTCGCGGTCGTGTTGAATGACCGGCACCTTGCGAAGGCGGATAGGCCGACTTGGTCCATACGGGAATTCGCAAGTACCTTCTATGTGAAACCGCGGACCAGCCCTGACTTTGCCTGGGCTTTCGCCAGCCGCTTCATGTTCCTGATGGCCTACGCCCTGCTCGCGACTTACGAGGCCTACTATCTGCTGCAGAAGATCGGCACCACCGTGGCCGACGTGCCGCAACAGATCTTTCTCGGCACGCTCGTGCAGGGGGCCGTCATCGTCGCCGCGTCGCTCATCGGTGGGCATCTCTCCGACCGGACGCGCCGGCGAAAGATCTTCGTGTTCACCGCTGCGATCGTCTATGGCGTGGCAATGTTCGCGCTGGCGATTGCCAGCAACTTCAACGGGTTCCTCGTCGGCATGGCCATCAGCGGACTCGGTTTCGGCGTGTTTGCGGCTGTCGATCTCGCGCTCGTCGTTGACGTGCTCCCGAATCCGGGTCACAACGGCAAGGATCTCGGCGTGTTCAACATCGCGGGCGCGCTCCCGTTTTCGCTGGCGCCGGCGTTGGCGCCGACGATCCTGGCGATCGGCGGCGGCAGCTATGGTGTGCTATACGCCGTTGCGGGCGTCTGCGCCATCCTCGCTGCTGTCGCGATCATGGGCGTGAAGGGTGTCCGCTGAGCAGGGCCCGCCGTAGGTCGGCTCGCCCGCAAGGACTGAGTGCCATCGGAGCGACCAGCTTCGTGGCTTAGGGCTATGAGCAGCGGGTTCAGGCTCTATAGGTCCATATCGGTCCCGCTGCGAGGCCTGGATACAACCCAACGGTCGGCGACGGCGAGCCAGCTCCCCGTGATAGGAATCCCCACTCTCCCGTAAGCATTGGCTCACGGCTGCACCTTGACTGACGGGCGTTGATGTCGGTCGACTACGCATCGAATCCGTAATCCTGACGATTCGGCGGGTCCGTCCCCTGGCTCAGCCTGACGTCCATGACACACGAGCTGCCGAACCATCGGGTCGAGGCGACATTCGTCGGCCGGCCTCCCATGCGTCAGATTGCCCGAGCGTCGGGTGTGACCGACGTGGAGGTCGATGGCTGCCTGCTGCGATGCGTGGTGCATGGCAGCTTTCAGCCCTTGCTCGAGTCGATGCGCGGCTACGAGGTCATCAGTCTCACGTCCATTCCGACTTCGGACGGAGGTGGTTGATGGCCGCAGGCGAATCACGTCTCTCGATTCCCGACCCGCCTGACGTACACAGATCGCACCTCAATCGGTGCCCACTGATCAAGACAAGGAGAACGACATGACACCTGATGACCCACGGGCCCAACGACTGTCACGAAAGGAGCCTGCCATCAGCGGTCGAACAAGCGAACGGAGGAGGGGCTTCACTGCTGCGCGCATCATCGCTCTCATCGTCATCGCACTGGGGGTGCTCGGTCTCGTGTACGTCCAATTGACGGGCGGCACCAGCGCGGTGTCTGTCCNNGGCGGTCCCGGCGTCACGAACATGGTGTTCCCGGACGCCAGCCGCTTCACAGCTAACCATGACGTCGTCCTGGTCGGTTACCGGGGCGTCGACGGATCGTCCGTGCTCGACTGCCCCGAGGTTACCTCCGCACTGGAAAACTCGGCGGACATGCTCGGACAGGCGTCGTTCCAGGCCTACGCCGACGGCTTCCGCACCTGCGCGACCCGCCTGACGGCAGACGGCGTCGACCTAGCCGGCTACACCCTACCTGAGCAGGTCGATGACCTCGAGGCGGCGCGGACGGCGCTGGGCTACAAGCAGATAGACCTCGTCAGCGAGAGCGCGGGGACCCGCCTTGCAATGATCTATGCCTGGCGCTACCCGACGAGCATCCTTCGGTCGGTGATGATCGGGGCGAACCCGCCCGGCGACTTCCTGTTCGATNNAAGGGCAATGTGCTGGCCGCGACCTCATTTGGCATGCAGGAGTCGACGGACGACGCAGCGCCAGACTCCGCGCCGATGACGATCGACGCATGGTTGTCGGCCGCCGCCGGCGACCCGAGCGGGCTCTGGTTCGAATCGTTTCTGGCAAGCATCGCTTTCCCACAGTCGTTTGTCTGGGGTGAATTCGCGTCCGTCGGGTCGATCGACTTCCCTGCTGTCAGGCAGTACTTCGCCCACCCCGACCCGTCGATCATCGGCAGCCCCGGCACGGATTTCCTCTTCGCCGGCGGCGAACTGGCGAATGCCTGGCCGGCTGCTACGGACTCGGACCAGTACATGCACGACCAGACGTCGAATGTCCAGACCCTGGTGATCAGCGGGGCGCTCGATATGGCGACCCCACCGCAGAATGCGACAGATCAGCTGATGCCCTTCCTCCCGAACGGGCACCAGGTGGTAGTGCCCCAGCTCGGGCACGCAGGCTCCTTCTGGAGCTATGACCCGGCCGGCGGCACCGCCCTGATCACCACCTATCTCGAGACCGGACAGGTCGACCAATCCCTGTACACGAGCCCGCACCTCTCCTTCACACCGGCCAGCACACAGACGACGATTGCCAAGGACATTGTCGCCACGATGATCGGCCTCGCCGTCCTCACGGTGGTGTCGCTACTCCTGATGTGGTGGCGCATCCGCAGACGCGGTCGGTTCGGGCGCACGGCGAGTGCGATGCTCCGCTCGGTGTACCCGCTCATCCTTGGCCTCGGTGGCTGGTTCCTCGGTGTGCTCATCGTTCTCACGACGTCCTCGACGATTCCGATTGAAGACCAGCTCCTCGCCGTCGTCTCAATCGGTGTGCCGATCGGCCTGGGGATCTACCTCGCCTGGGTCAACCGCGACCGGCAATCCACTGCCAACACCATCGGATTTGCGGCAGCAGTAGGAGGTGGCTTCGCAGGTGCCTGGCTGGGGTTCAATGCGACCAGCGGACTTCTCTCCCTCATCACTGCAATCGTCGGAGCGACCGTCGGCGCAAACCTGATCCTCCTCGCGCTCGACATCTCGTGGGATCGGCAGGCTCGCGATCGTGTAGATGAAACCAACGACGAGGTTGTCGAGCTCGGTGGGGCCGCCGTCCGACCAATGGGTGACGTGGTGCCCGTCACTCCGCAAATGTAGCGGAGGCCTGAATGAATGAGCTGCCGCTTTTCGGGCTGGGTGGCAACGTCTTGCTCGTGGTCATCCTCAGCCTCCTCTTCGCGGAGGAGGCTGGGGCTCCACTGTTCTTCATCGCCGGTGACCTCCTGCTTGCCGTGGGCGGAATCGCAATTGCTTCGGGGCAGCTCAGTCCGTTGGTGTTCATTCCCGCCGCTTTCTTCGCCATCGTCGCGGGTGCGCTGGTTGGTTGGGAACTCTTCTCCCGATTGGGGTGGGACCGCCTGTTCAGCATCGCTCGCAGGCTTCACGCGGGCGGAGTTCTGCAGCACGCAGCGAAGGTCCTGCATAACGCCGGGTGGCGTGCCGTCTTCGTGTCCCGGCTCATTCCCGGATTGAGGATCTATACCACCCAGATCGCTGCGGTGAGTGGCATGCCGCGACGCCCCTTCTTAATTGGATTGGTCGCCGCAAACGTGGTCTACGTCGCAGCCTTCGTTGGCCTGGGAGACGCAGTAGGCCATCCGGCCATAAAGCTCATTGATCAAGGTGAAGGCCAAGCCGCCGTCGCCATCGTTGGAGCAGTCCTTATTGTCGCGCTGTTTGTACTGCTACGAGCGCGCGCTCAGCCAGCGCTCGCGCGCCTTCAGCTCGACGACTGGAAGGGCGCGTTTCTACGCAGGCCGTCGGTAGCCAGCCTGGGGCTTGTCCCGGTCGCCGTCGGTCTCGACTACAGCGGCCATGCGCTCGTTGAAGCTGCTCACTTGCCGTTGTTCCTAGATTCAATCGGCACGGTGTTGGTTGCGATGATCGCCGGCCCGTGGATCGGCGGAATCGCTGGCCTCATCACTAATCTCCTTAGCGCAGGCACCATCGACCCCATCGCCGCACCGTACTGCATCGTCTCCCTCGCCCTTGGTTTCGCCGCTGGACTGGCAGCACAGCGCGACTGGACGCGGTGGTTTCGAGGGGGGTTGGTTCTCTGGGGGGTCTGCTTCTTAGTTGCCGCGATACTGTCGACGCCCCTGAACCTATTGACCAACCACGGCAA
>PLDZ01000124.1 GCA_003136295.1 Candidatus Dormiibacterota bacterium | reverse complement strand
GCGTCTGCCAACGACAGCAGCCATCATCCCGCCGACCGCCGAGCCTCGAGGTCCAACACCCGCTGTGACCCTGGCTCCGCCGGTCCCCAGTCCACGTGAGATGGATGCGATGGCGTTCGACACCGTGCACAACGATGTCGTCATGTACGGTGGCACCGGGTTTGGGAACGGGACACAGGCGCCATCCCGCGCAACCTGGACGTTCGACTCGGGGGGATGGCATCTGCGCCACCCGGCGACGAGCCCGAACGTTGAGTGGGGGTGGATGACCGAGGACCCGGTCACCGGCGCCATCGTGCTGGTCGGGTTCGTTCCGCCGGGCGACCAGGCAATCGAGACGTGGACGTGGGACGGGGCAACATGGACCAAGCGCGGCGACCTGCCGACAACAACCCAGATTCTGGTCGGCGTGGCGGCGCTCCCTGCGCTCGGGCAGCTGCTGATGGTGACGGCTCCAAGCAGCGCACTGCTGACGACAGACGACACCTGGACGTGGGAAGGATCGTCATGGCGCCTTGATGCGCCGGTCACTCGGCTCCCTGTCGAGGGATCGACACCGGTGCTGGCGTCCGATCCGGCGCATCGACGCCTGGTCGCGGTGTTCACGGGCACCGCGAACAGCCGTGCAGAGACCTGGACATGGGATGGTGGCACCTGGTCAAGGCTGGCGGCCAACGAGGTGGCGCCGTTCGACCCGATCACGGCGACGATGGCGGCCGATCCGCGAACGGGTGACGTCCTGATGTACATCGGCGAGGGTGACGCCCGGGTGGGGTCAACCTGGGCCCTGGGTGGCTCGACGTGGCGTGAAATCGACGGAGCGTCACCTGCTGTTGATACCGACTATCACGGCGCGTGGCTCCTCACGGATCCACACATCAGCGGCGTGGTGATGATTGGCAATGCGGGTCGCCCGAACACGCTGAACGTTCTGTGGGTATTCACCGGGAGGGGTTGGACGGCGGAACGCCCGTCCGTACTGGCAGGGCGGTCAGGTTGACCCGCTCGCCGTCGACTCGAGGAGCCGGTGCCGCAGCCCCGGCTGACGGGCGCGGCGGCGGCAGATCGTGTGCCGGATGTGGTCGGCGCCGCTCAGAACGGACGCCTCAGCGCAGTGAGCCGCCTCGGGGAAATCTCCGTGGGCGGAGATTGGGCGGTAGTAGCGGCAGCCGGCCACGGTCTCCTCGGAGTACGGGCACAATCCGGAGGCAGCCACTCCTTCGTCGAGACGGAATCTCTTCCCCATCACCGCTCAATCCTGGACAGCTCGGCCGCCCGACGACCAGTGCCTTTGGTCCTCAATCCGCGTCCTTAGCGGATCGACCCGGTGGTCAACACATCCATCGTTGACAAGAGAAGTCCCTAGGGCGGATAGTGCGTTCGCGCCGTTTGAGCGCAAAGAAAGTCCTGGAGGGTGCGGCATGGAGGCATCGCAAACTTCCGTCTTTCGGAGCCAGTCGGAGGATCCCGATCTGGGGTTACCCCGCTCGGCGGTGTGGCGAAGGCTCCTGATCCTGACCGCCGGCGCGGCCGCCGTGGTGGGTCCGGTGGCCTTGAGCCCCCTGGCCACGAGCGCCGCGAACGTCCACCAGTACGTGAACTGCGTCAAGGCGTCGTTCTGCACCGAGGTGGTCGACTCGGAGCAGATCTTCGGCGAGGGCGTCTACGTCGGTCACGACGAGCCGTCCCTGCTCTTCTACTCGGACAAGCCTGGCTCAGGGAACCGCTACTCGTCGNNCCTTCTGGTTCGGGATGGCGATGTGCGACACGCAGTCATACCCTGAGCAACTCAGCACCTGTAAGCCGGACAGCAACTCGAACATCGTCGACCCGGCGGTGAGCGATCAGCACGCCGGCACCGCCTTCATGGAGATGCAGTTCTATCCGCCGGGCTGGGCACCGTTCAATCTCCCGGGCGGCATCAGCTGCTCGGCAACCCAGTGGTGTGCAGCACTGAACATCGACTCGCTGTCGAACAATCCGGTGACCGGTGCGCAGAACAACGCTGTGTGCGAGTCAACGGCGGGCGAGGAGTACGTGAACTTCGCGTTCATCACGCTCAACGGCGTTCCGCAGGCACCGCCGAACCCGGTGAATGCAACTGGAACCACCTTCACGCCAGACCCGACCAAGGACCTGATGATGAACGGCGGCGACAAGATCCTGGTCAAGATGCATGACACGGGGTCCGGGCTCCGTATCGACATCAACGACCGGACGACGGGCCACAACGGGTTCATGGTCGCCAGCGCGGCGAACGACTTCGCTCAGGTGAAGTTTGATCCCACCGGATCGGGCTGCACGGCCATTCCCTACAACTTCCATCCGATGTACTCGACGTCGAGCCCGCTGACGCGGGTGCCGTGGGCCGCGCACACGTACAACGTCGCGTTCTCGGACGAGATCGGCCACTTCGATTACTGCAGCGCCGTGAACAGCTCGCTCGGCTGCAACTCTGGTGGAACAGAGGGGGTGGGCAAGAACAAGGAGCCGTCGGATGCCGATGACTTCCTCTGCCTGCCGGGAGGCGACGCCACGCTCTATCTCATCGGCGGTTGCGCGAACTCGAACGTCCCCGGCTTCGACGGTACCTCGTACCTGAACGACTGGGCCGATGGCGTTCACACCAACCGGCCGACCCCGATTGAGTTCACCAGTTTCAAGACCGGTGGTGACTACAACGCCAATTACACCAAGGCCGGCTTCGAAACCGACCTGCCTCGGGTCGAGGAGGGCATCGCCGGATGCGACCCGTTCCATGCAGTCGGGTGCACGCTGCTGCCGACGACCGACGATGGAACACCGGCTCCGTTCTACCCGTACTACACGATCGACAGCCATGGTGGCAGCTGCACGTGGGTGTACGGCAGCACCGTCGCCGGACTGACCACCAACAATTTCGGCAAGAACGCGCAGTACGGCACCTATGACACGGGCGTCGACTACACGGG
>PLDZ01000260.1:27361-28196 GCA_003136295.1 Candidatus Dormiibacterota bacterium | reverse complement strand
GCAAGCCTATGCTCATCACCACCGCCAACGATCTGCCCGGCTACGTGATCACCGAGGGCTTCGGTGAGGGCTTCGGGCGCACGGTTCGCTCGCGAAACATCGGCTCGCAGTTTGGTGCGGGCCTGAAGTCGCTCATGGGTGGCGAACTCAAAGGCATGACCCAGAATCTCGCGCAGAGCCGCCAGGAGGTCATCGAGCGCATGTGTGGCGAGGCGACTGCGAAGGGCGGCGACGCCATCGTCGCGATGCGTTTCGACACCTCGGAGATGGGCGGCACCTGGACCGAGATCTGCGCCTACGGGACAGCCGTCAAGGCGCGCAAGCTCTAGACAGCTGCAGCGAATCGATCGAGCCGGAACGGTGAGAGATCGGCGTCGCTCGTCCCCGTCGTGATGCGCTGTGCGATCGCTTCGCCGAGTCCGGCCGAGTGCTTGAACCCGTGACCGGAACACGGCGACACGAGCAGCACGCCGTCGATGTCCGGATGATCGTCGATCACGAAGTTCGCGTCCGGCGTGACCGTGTAGAGGCATCGCGCGGTTCGCAGGCATCGGGGCGATAAGCCCGGAAGGCGCCCGCCGATGAGCGTGTCGTACAGCACGCGCGGCTCATCGGGATCGACCTCGAGTGACGCCTCGTCGGCGCCGGTCGCAGTGTCGAGCTGCTCCGTCGCGACCTTGACCTCACGCGTACCGTCGATCGCCGGCAGACCGTAGAACGCGTTGCCGTCGCTGAGGCCCCAGATGAACACCGGCATCGCGCCGGGTGTGTGGTCGATTGCATCGGAGCGCAGCTCGAACCATGTCAGCACCTGTCGGTACACCGTGAACAAAGG
>PLDZ01000260.1:22060-27246 GCA_003136295.1 Candidatus Dormiibacterota bacterium | reverse complement strand
CGGTTCGCACAGGCGATGGTGCTGGCCAGGAACTCGTGGCGATGGTGGCCGGCGGCGCCGCCCCCGGTGGCCTCGATGATCAGCCCGCCGCACTGCGTCAGGAGGTCCGCACCCGTCTCCGCTTCGAGCTCCCGCCAGATCGCATGCGAGCGCTGCACGAGCGGCGTGTAGGCCTCGCCCTCGCCGATTGCCTCGCGGGTGATCCGCGTATCGCCGTGGGTCGAACCGTAGATATGCGGTGGTGAGAATCTATCGATGCCCACTGCGCGGACGCCGCGCCGGGCGAGCTGGTACAGGGTTGACGCACCCGCGGCGCCCAGGCCGACCACGGCCACGTCGTATGTGCTCACGGCCGGAGCCTACTACCCTGGAATGGTGGGCCAGGAGCACTACTTCACCGCCGATCCGAAGGTCGCCTCGCGCCCACGGACGATTCGGGTCGTCCTCCCGGACCTGAGCTTCGACCTCGACACCGACCGAGGCGTGTTCGCGCACGGGCACCTCGATTTCGGTACCGACCTCCTCCTGCGCAGCCTGCCCCAGGTGCCTGCCGGCGAGCTGGTCGACGTCGGGTGTGGGTACGGCGCGATCGCCATCACCCTGGCGCTGCGCTGCCCTGACGCCCGCGTCTGGGCTGTGGACATCAACCGTCGCGCGCTCGATCTGTGCGCACGCAACGCCGAGCGTGCCGGGGCCGTCAACGTCGTCCCAGCCGAACCGCACGCCGTTCCGGATCGCATCAGGTTTGCCGGGGCCTACTCCAACCCGCCGGTGCGGTTGGGGAAGTCGGCGCTCCACGACCTGCTGCTCACCTGGATCGCTCGGCTCGAACCCGAGGCAATCGCGACCCTCGTGGTCCAGCGCCACCTCGGCGCCGACTCGCTCGCAGCGTGGCTGACAGACCTCGGACACCGCGTCGACCGGGTGCGGTCGAAGGGCGGATATCGGGTGCTCGAGGTGCATGCCGCCACCAGCAGCCCGCATGATGGCAGCCGTGCCAGCTAGCCCCAGGCCCGTCGGCTTCATCACGATCAATGTCGACCCGGTCCTGCATCTTGGGCCCCTGCCGATCCACTGGTACGGGGTCATGTACGCTGTCGCGTTTCTTGCCGCCTATCAGTTCGGGGTGCTGCCGTACGCGATAAAACGGGGCCTCCCCAAGTCGATCGCCGAAAAGATCTGCGTCTGGACGATCGTCTTCGGGCTGCTCGGCGGCCGCCTCTACTACGTGGTGCAGCAGCCCGACCTGTGGCAGAACTACGTGCTCCATCCGATCAACATCATCGCGTTCTGGCAGGGGGGGATGGCCTTCTTCGGAGCCATCATCGTCGGCTTNNTTCGCCGTCGTCGGTCAGCCGATCGGGCGAATCGGCAACGTGATCAACGGCGACATCCTCGGCGCACCAAGCACGCTGCCCTGGGCCACTGCGTACTCGAATCCACACGCGATCCTGCAACCCGGCTTCAGCCTGTGCACCGCGGCCCAGTGCATCGCGTACCAGCCCGCGGCGGTGTACGAGGCACTCGGCACCATCTGTATCGGCATCGTCCTGTTGATCCTGGTGCGGCGCAACGTCCGCCCAGGCGTCCTCGCCATCACGTATGTCGGGCTCTACGCGATCAGTCAGCTGATCCTCTTCGAGTTTCGCGCGAGTGAGCCGCCCGGACCGCTCGGGCTGCGCGAGGCGCAGTGGACGTCGATCGCCATGCTGGTGCTGGGCGTGCCTCTCCTCTACCTGCTCTGGCGGCGAACGATCACGCGATTGGAGAAGCGCTCTCCGGACGAGCCACCTGGTGCCATGGAGCACGCCGCGGCTCGGTGACCCAACTGCTCGCCTACAACATCATCGGGTTCGTCGAAACCGCGTTGACGGTGCTCATCATTGCGCGCATCGCGGTGTCCTGGATCGGGCTCAGCCCATGGCATCCCGTCGTCCGCTGGCTGCGCATCATCGTCGACCCGATCCTCGCGCCCTTCCGCCGCATCCTGCCGAGCTTCAGTGGCATCGACTTCTCGCCGATCCTCGCGATTGTCGTCATCTATTTCGTCGCGCAGATCCTGCAGACACTGGTCCTCGGTGGCGGCATCAATCCCGCCTTCACCGTCGTGTCCCTCGTCGAACAGCTGGTGATCGACATCGCGATTGCCATCGCGGTCGTGGTGTTCATCCGCATCCTGCTCGCGGTGTTCCACGCCGATCCATGGCACCCGATGGTGCAGATGGTCCGGACCATGAGCAATCCCCTCGTTGCCCCGTTCGCCGGCCTGCACCGCGGCCGCGTGACGGCCGGCATCGACTACCCGGCGATCGCCGCGTTGGTCATGTACATCGTCCTGATCATCGTCATCAGGATCGTCTTCGGATTGCTGCTCGGTTCGATCTGAGCCGGCGACGCCGTCAGCGCCGGGCTGCGGTCCGCTCGCGTTCCGGAGCGCGGACGCGGCGCATCTCGATGCGATACGAACTGCCCCCGACCAGGTACTCGACGGCGCGTTCGAGCGCAGGACCCGGGTCGACTGCGAAGTCCACGGCGAGCGTTATCTCGTCGACGCTCGTTCCCGAGTCGACATGGAGGACGACTGGGCAGTCGCCTCGATGCTCCTCGAGAGCGCGCCGGAGCTCTCCGAGAACGGCGATCTGCGCGGCGCTGACGCTGATGTGCACGGTGCTGTCTCGTCGCCACGCGGCGAGGCGGGGATCGTCGTAGGCGTACACCGCTTCGGCGAGGATCTGGGGTGGCTCGAGGTCGACACGGTCCTCGTCCTCCACCACCGCCGCCGAGGTAACCCCGTTGGGGCTGCGCCCGGCTTCGACCTTCCCGCGCACCACGATGACCGCGTCAGGTCGCAGCGCGTTCGCGCACTCCTCGAACACTCGCGCGAAGACGACGACCTCGACGCTCCCGGTGAGGTCCTCGATCTGCAGTGCTGCCATCCGCTGGCCGGTGGTGCTGCGTCGCGGGATGAACGTGCGGATGTCGCGGATCGCGCCGCCCACCTGCACGATGAGCCCGTCGAGGTGCGCGCCCAACTCGTTGATGGTCGTGTCGACCCGCTGCTGCAACTCGCCGGCGATCCGCCGTAGCGGGTGGTCGCTCAGGTACATGCCGAGAAACTCACGCTCCCAGCTGAGCCGTTCGTCGGCCGCGATCGCGAACGGTCCGTTGACGTTGTGGCTCTCGAGCTCGTCCGCCAACGGGGCTATGGGTTCGATGAGCACCACGGTGTCGCCGAAGAGCGACGTCTGACCCGACTCGCGCTCGCGACGGATCGTGTTGGCGCGGTCGATCGCGCGATCGAGCACCGCGAGCATGGCGCCGCGCTCGCCGAGCGAATCGCACGCGCCACTCCGGATCAGCGCCTCGACGACGCGCCGGTTCAGGTCGCGGCTCGCAACCCGCAGGCAGAGGTCGAAGAGCGACACGAATGGTCCGCCGGCATCGCGCTCGGCCACGATCTCAGCGGCGACGCGCTCACCCACGTTTTTGATGTGGCGCAATCCGTAGAGAATCTCGCCCTGCTCCTCGGCGCCGAGGCTGAACGCCGAAGCGCTCCGGTTGACGTCCGGCGGGCGAACCACAAGCCCGCGCGCGTGCGCATCAAGGATTGATTGCTTCAGCTTGTCGAAGTTATCCGCCCTGCTGTTGAGCAGCGCGCACATGTACTCGCGGGGGTAGTTCGCCTTCAGGTACGCGGTCTGATACGCGATCAGTCCGTACGAGATGCTGTGGGCACCGTTGAACCCGTACCCCGCGAAGAGCGCGATGAGCTCGAAGAGCTGCAGCGCCGTGTCGGCCGCGACACCGCGCTCGGCCGCTCCGCGCAGAAACTGCTCGCGCTGCTTGGCCATCTTCACCTTGTCCTTCTTGCCCATGGCGGCTCGAAGGATGTCCGCCTCGCCAAGCGTGAACCCGGCGACTGCCGACGCGATCTTCATCACCTGATCCTGGTAGAGGATTGCTCCGTAGGTGTCCTTCAGGATCGGCTCGAGCTCGGGGAGCATGTACGTCACCGGCTCCTCGCCGCGCTTGCGGCGCATCCACGTCGCGGTGGCGCCACCCTCGATCGGACCCGGACGGTTGAGTGCCACCGCGACTCCGATGTCTTCGAGGCACTTCGGCTGCATGTCGATGAGGATTCGTTTGGCGAATGTCGCCTCGAGCTGGAAGATGCCATGCGTATCGGCCTTGCCAAGGAGCTCGTAGGTCTTGGTGTCGTCGAGCGGGAGTTGATCGATGTCGAGGTCGATCCCACGGTGCGCGCGAACCGTCTCCGCCGCCTCGGCGATGACGGTGAGGTTGGAGAGTCCAAGCAGGTCGATCTTCAGCAGGCCGATCTGGGACACCCCGTTCATGTCGTACTGCGTGACCGCGGTCCCGTCTCCGGCAGTCGACCGTTGCAGCGGCACGATATTCGCGAGGGGCTCAGAGCCGATCACCACGCCGGCGGCGTGCGTCGACGCGTTGCGGCAGATCCCCTCGAGGCGGCGCGCGTTGTCGATGACGTGCCGCGCCCAGTCCTCGTGCTCGTACAGCTCACGCAGTTCGCGGCTCTCGGCGAGTGCCCGCTCGAGCGTGATGTTGACCACCTGCGGCACCAGCTTGGCGAGCCGGTCGACATCGGGAAGCGGCACGTTGAGCACGCGGCCGACGTCGCGGATGGCCGCCCGCGCCGCCATCGTCCCGAAGGTGATGATTTGCGCGACACGATCGCGTCCGTACTTCTCTTGCACGTAGGTGAGCACCCGATCCCGGCCACGATCGTCGAAGTCGATGTCGATGTCGGGCATCTGCACGCGCTCGCGATTGAGGAACCGCTCGAAGATGAGCCCGTAGCGGAGCGGCTCGATGTCGGTGATGTGGAGCACGTAGCTCACCAGCGAGCCGGCGGCGCTGCCACGGCCCGGTCCAACCCGAACCCCGTCGCACCGCGCCGCTCTGATCAGGTCCCAGACAATCAGGAAGTACGCCGAGAACCCGGTCTCGCGGATGACGTCGAGCTCCATCTGCAACCGCTCGCGCACCTCGGCGGTCACCGCATCCCCGTAGCGCTCGCGCACTCCGGCCTCGCACAGCTCGCGAAGGTACGTGTCGGCGTCGAGGCCGTCGGGGATCGGTGAATACGTCGGGAGGAGGTTGCGCCCCAAGGGAATCTCGACCTGGCAGCGAGCCGCGGCGGCCACGGT
>PLDZ01000260.1:0-22009 GCA_003136295.1 Candidatus Dormiibacterota bacterium | reverse complement strand
CGCACCATCTCCTCCTCCGGGATGCCGTGGTCCTGGAGCTCGAGGAAGTAGTTATCCGAGCCAAAGATCTCGGCGTGCTGACGCGCGATCGACTCGGCGGCGTCAAGGTCGCCGCGCACGATCGCCTGGGGCAGCTCGCCGCCAAGACAGGCTGAGAGGCAGATGAGCCCGTCGGCGTGCTCGGCAAGCAGCTCCTTGTCGATGCGCGGCTTGTANNCGCGGCGCCATGTACATCTCGCAGCCGAGGACGGGATTGATCTTCGCGGCGCGTGCCGTCGAGAAGAAATCCACCGCTCCGTAGAGGACGCCGTGATCGGTGATGGCGAGGGCCGCCTGGCCCATCGACTTCGCCGTGTCGACCAGCCCATTGATACGTGCCGCCCCGTCGAGCAGTGAGAACTCACTGTGCGTATGGAGGTGAACGAAGCCCCCGGTCTCGGTCTCCTCGCCGGTTGCGGTTGTGCCCTGCACGCTGCCTCCTGGCTGCGGTCGACTGACGGCGAACAGACGTACGCTACCACTCCGCAGCAGGCCGCCGCCGAGAGCTTTGAGGGTACCGCTCAGCGGGTGCCGGAGTGCTCGGGCGGCTCGTCCGTCGGGGGTGCGCCGGCCCGCGTGAGCGTCACGACGCTCTCCACGTGATAGGTCTGCGGAAACATGTCGACGACATCGAGCGCGTCGACGCGATACGGGCCTGAAGCCACGAGGGTGTGCAGGTCGCGCGCCAGCGTGGCGGGGTCGCACGACACATAGACCACACGCTCCGGCCCGGCGAGCGCAAGCCACCCGGTCACCCGTCCCGAACAGCCCGCTCGCGGTGGATCGAGGATGACGACGTCGGCCATCTCCGCAGCGCCGACACGCGGCAGCGCATCCTCGACGGGCGACAGCACGAAATGCATGCGGTCGGCGACGTCGTTGACGCGAGCGTTGAGCACGCCAAGCTGCGCAGCACCACGGTTGCTTTCGATGCAGACCACCTCGCGCGCATCCGCAGCGAGATGGCAGGCGAGCACGCCGATCCCGGCGTAGGCATCGACAACGCGCAGCCCGGCGTGACCACCGAGCGCATCGATGACGCACTGATAGAGCACATCCATCTGCGCCCAGTTCACCTGGATGAAGGCATCCGGCGTCACGCGAAACGTCATCCCGCGCCAGCGAAGCGTCGTCGAGGACGTGCTGACGCGCCCGCCGTCGGGCAGGTCGAGCCCTCCGTCCAACGCCCCGCTCGCCAGTCCACGCGCCGGTTTGGCGTGGATGAGCAGTTCCTGACCGTCCTCACCGACCGTCAGGTGGAGGGTGCCAAGCGCATTGGTCGCGCTCGAGTTGAGAAGGCCGCGCAGCGCCGGCAGCGCGGTGGTGATCCGCGGGTGATGGATGAGACAGTCGTCGACCGCGATGGGCCGCCAGCTGCGTGCCCGGTTGAATCCGAGTGCGGGAGGCGTGCTTTCCGTTCCGGCGATGACGTGGAACTCGCCACGAAGCCGGTATCGCCAGGGATCGTCGACCGCGTGCATGCGCGGCGCGGGGTGCTCGATGTGCTGCCGGTGCAGGGCGTCGAGCACGATGTCTCGTTTGAGCTCGACCTGATGCGCATACGCTACGTGCTGGAGCTGACACCCGCCGCACTTGGGCACGTACGGGCAGGGTGGCGTCACCCGGTGCGGCGAGGCCTCGATGACGCGCACGACCTCGGCGAACGACGTCGCGCCCTTGCGGTACCTGACCGCAATCTCGACCTCTTCACCGGGGATGCCTCCCTCGACGAGCATCGTGGCGCCAAGGTCGTCATGCGCAAGGCACAGCCCCCCATGGACCATGCGTCCGAGACGCACCTGGCCTACTGCTCCGAGAGCCGTTCGCGCAGAAGACGGTTGGCCAAGGGCATGTCGGCCTTGCCACCGGTCGCGTCCTTGACGGCACGCATCAGCTGGCCGAGGGCCTGCTGCTTCCCGGCGCGGAAATCGGCTGCGGCCGCGGGGTTGCCCGCGATGGCGGCATCGACGAGCGCACTGAGCTCGGTGGTGTCGCTGACCTGGGCGAGGCCGCGGTCGCGCACCAGCGCCTCGGGATTCCCACCCGCCACGTAGAGTTCGGCGAGCAACTCCTTCGCGGTCGGGCCGTTGATCGTCCCTGCGTCGACCAGCCGGAGCAGGCTCGCAAGTCCGTCGACGCCGAGCCCGCTGTGCTGCAGTGGCATCCTGTGCTCGTTCGCCAGCGCGGCCACGTCGCCGCTCTGCCAGTTCGCGGCAAGCTTGGCTGGAACGCCGGAGCCCACGACGGCTTCGTAGGTGTCCGCGTCGTCACGTGTGTCGGTGAGCACCGCGGCGTCGTAGGCGGTCAACCCGTACTGCTCCCGGAAACGATGCGCCCGCGCCTCCGGAAGCTCCGGCAGCGCCGCCCGCATGCGCTCCACGAATGCGGCGTCCAGACGCAGCGGCGGCAGATCGGGCTCGGGAAAGTATCGGTAATCGTGGGCCTGTTCCTTGCTCCGCTGCGAGATGGTGCGCCCCTGCGTCTCCACCCAGCCTCGCGTTTCCTGGACAAGGGTCCCGCCGGCGTCAAGCACGCCGGTCTGCCGCTCGATCTCGGACTCGAGCGCGTGTTGCACAGCGCGGAATGAGTTCATGTTCTTGACCTCGACCTTGACGCCAAGCTCCTGGACACCATGCGGACGCAGTGAGATGTTGGCGTCGCAGCGGAACGATCCCTTCTCGAGGTTGCCGTCATTGACTCCGATGTACATCAGGATCTGACGCAGGCGCACCAGGTACTCGCGCGCCGCTTCCGGCGTGCGCAGGTCCGGTTCACCGACGATCTCCATCAGCGGCACACCGCTCCGGTTGAGGTCGATCAAGGACGACGTGGCGCTCTGCAGCACATCGCCGGCGTGATGCATCGTCCCCGTGTCCTCTTCCAAGTGGACGCGGGTGATCCCGCATCGGACGGTCTCGCCGCCGACAGGAAACGCGAGATGTCCATTGACAGACAGCGGCAGGTCGTACTGCGAGATCTGGTAGCCCTTCGGCAGGTCCGGGTAGAAGTAGTTCTTGCGGTCGAATTTGGTGAACGCGGGGATGTCACAGTGCAATGCCACCGCGGTGCGAACGGTGTACTCAACCGCCTGCTGGTTGATGGTCGGCAGCACGCCCGGCAGTCCGAGGCACACCGGGCAGGTGTTCTCGTTCGGCGCGGCGCTCGTGTAGTCGGCAGGGCACGGACAGAACATCTTGCTGCGCGTGAGCAACTGTGCGTGCACCTCGAGCCCGATCACCACCTCGTAGCGATCCAACGCCGCCGGGATCGTGGCCGCCTCGGTCATGCCGCCTTGCCTGCGTAGGGCGAGAGCACTGTGTGGAAATCGGTTGCCTGCTCATACGCGTGCGCCACTCTCAGGACTCGTGCGTCCTCGAACCGCGGCGCGATCACCTGCAGACCGGCGGGCAGACCGTCAACGAAACCGCATGGGACCGAGATGCCGGGCACGCCCGCGAGGTTCGCCGGCAGGGTCACGACGTCGCACATGTACATGGAGAGCGGATCGTCGCGCGACCCCATCGGGAACGCGACGCTCGGAGAGGTGGGACACACGATTGCGTCCACCTCCTTGAACACGGCTTCGAACTCCTGGCTCACGAGCGTGCGCACCTTCTGCGCCTGGCGGTAGTACGCGTCGTAATAGCCGCTCGACAGCGCATAGGTCCCAAGCATGATCCGGCGCTTGACCTCGTTGCCAAACCCCGCGCCCCGCGTCTGCAGGTACATGTCGGTGAGCGACGCGCGTTCCACGCGATTGCCGAAGCGCACACCGTCGTAGCGCGCAAGGTTCGACGAGCACTCCGCCGGAGCGATGACGTAATAGACACTGAGTGCGACATCCGTGCTCGGCAGCGAGACCTCATGGAGCGTCGCACCCTGCGCTTCGAGCACGCGAAAGGCCGCCTCGACCGAAGCGCGAACACCGGGTTCGGTGCCATCACCGAGGTACTCGCGAGGAATGCCCAGTCGCATGCCCGCGACGCCGGCGCCCAGTGACGCGAGCGGGTCCTCGACGGCACGCGGCTCCGAGGTGCTGTCACAGGGATCATGGCCCGCGATTGCTGCAAACACCAGCGCAGCGTCTTCAACGGTGCGCGTGAAGGGCCCGATCTGATCGAGCGACGAGGCGAAAGCGATGAGTCCGTATCGCGAAACGCGCCCGTACGTCGGTTTGAATCCGACCACGCCGCAGAGTGCGGCTGGTTGCCGGATCGACCCGCCGGTATCCGTGCCGAGCGAGTACGGAACCGAGCCGGCGGCGACGGTGGCGGCACTGCCGCCGCTGCTCCCGCCTGGAACCCGCTCGATGTCCCAGGGGTTGCCGACGGGCCCGTACGCGGAATTCTCGGTGGACGATCCCATCGCGAACTCGTCGCAGTTGGTCTTGCCGATGCACACGGCGCCGGCGTCGAACAACCGCTGGACGGCAGTGCCCGTGTACGGCGGTTTGAACCCACGCAATATTTTCGACCCCGCGGTGGTCTCGATACCGTCGACGCAGAGCACATCCTTGAGCGCCACCGGGATGCCGCACAGCGGTGACGCGGTGTCGGGGTGATCCCCGAGCGTGCGCGCCGCGGCGTCAGCCTGTTGCTCTGCAAGTTCGCGCGTGACGCTGAGGTACGCGTTCAAGTCCTTGTCGGTCCGCTCGACGCGCGCTAATGCATCGGCGAGAAGGGCCTGCGGCGTCGTGCTGCCGTCGCGTAGCGCGGCGGCGAGTTCGGTGATGGTCCTAGGCGTCAAGGTCGGTGCCCTGGATCGCTCCGACGACGAAGTAGCTGCCGTCAGATGCGGGTGCGTTGCGAAGCGCCGCCGCAGCGCCGATGGGTTCGACCGTTTCGTCGCCACGCATCACATTGACGAGGTCACCGACCTGTGCGGTCTCCGCGAGCGTCGAGGTATCGACGTTCTGCAGGCGTGCGATGTGACCGAGGATCGCCTCCAACTCACCGAGGAGACGATCTTTCTCCGTGTCGCTCAGGCCCAGCCTGGCAAGGGTCGCGACGTGATCTACGTCACCGCGAGAAAGTGTCATGGCGCGGCTATTATCCCGACCTCTCGTCTTATTCGAGCGGGAGCCAGGTCAACACGGTCTGCTCGGTCGGGGCGAATCCGGCGGCGGCGTACGCGGCCAGCGCGGCGTGGTTGTCGCCTCGAGTCCAGACGCAGGCGAAGGTGACCGCTCGGCTGCGGATCAGCTGCATCGCCTCCGCCATGAGACGGTGCGCAACCCCAAGACCTCTCCCCTGCGGCTGGACGTAGAGCTCCGCGACCTCCGCTTCCAGCCCCGTGCCCGGGTCGAAGAGCACCACCCAGCAGAGTCCGATCGCCTCGCCGTCCGATGCGCGGGCCACGAGGATGTGGTTCTCGCCGGTGAATCGAGGGGATGTGGAGAGGCGCGCGCTCAGCTGCTCCGACGTCTCCTCGGGGTGATCGAAACGCCGCTGCTCGGCAAGCGCCAGGTCGACGAGCATGGCTCGGACCTGAGCATCCTGATGGTCGATGAGGGTTTCGATGCGAATGTCATCGAGATCTCCCATGGGCCGTCATTGTGGCGGCTCAGGGCGCGACGACCCCGCTGCCGCCCGGGTTGACACCCGATGCGCTACCGCTGCTCCCGGGACTGCCGCTGACGCCGTTGCAGACCGCCGGCGGTTGCGGGATCGCCGTGGCGCCGGCAGGTTGCGCGGGCTCCATGATCGGCTTGCAGGGGAGCCCTGGCGAAACGCTTATCGGGGATGGCACCGGGACTGTCACGCTCGGCCCCGCACTCCCGCCGCGCCGGCTCCAGTTCGAGCCATCCCACGTCCAGGTCTGGTCGTACAGGCCGGTTGTGCGAGATGTGGTGCCAAAGCCACCGAAGATCACCACCTGACCGGTCGCCGCGTCGTACGCGGAGGCGGCGCCATTCGCGATCGGCGGCGTGGTGCCGGGATGTGCCCGGGTCCAGACCCCGGTCCAGATCCAGGTCTGCCCATCACCCGTCAGCAGGACATCGCTGTGCGCAGCCGGATCACCCATGAAGGTGACGCCCAACGTCTGCGGACCGTTCTTGTAGGTGCCGACCTGCTTCCATGCCGTGCCTGTCCAAATGCTCTCGGTCCCGGTGCAGCATGCCGGCGGCGTGGTCGGGACGCCCTTCACGCAGCTGGTGCATGGCAACGGCTGCGGCATCGGCGCGATGAAGTTGCCGCCGAACGACGCCAGCCTGCCGCTGACCGCGTCATCGACGATTGACGAGCCGACGAGATCGAACGATGACGTGTTGGTGTTGGACGCCATCACGTTCCATTGATGCCCGTTCCACATCCACGCCGGCGCGTAGGTGACTGGCCAGGGGCACGTCAGATGACCGTCGGGCATGGCCGCGTTCTGTGTTGGGCAGGCGATCGCGGGCTGCGCAGCTCCGAGGGCCGGCTCGGCGAACGGGCCCCTGGTGAGGAGCACCGCCCGNNCGGCTTCTTGCCGGTGCCCGTGGCACTCGGCGTCGGGGTGCCGGCGGTGACCGCGTTGACCGGTGGGATCAAGATCGTCCCCGAGCCCGAGGAACCCGAGGACGAGGAGCCGGAGCCGCCCGAACAGACCATCGGGCCGTGGTTCGACCCCGCCGCCTGCTGAGCCCCGACCAGGAGCACGTCGTGGGTGACCGGGTCATAGGCCATCTGCGCGTCGTCCATCGGTGGCGGCGAGGTTGCCGGGTGCGCCTGGGTCCATCCCGACCCGCCCCACGTCCAGGTGTCGTTGAGAGTTCGGGACGTGCGCTGACCCCCAAAGAGCACAACCGTCCCGTTCGCCGCGTCATAAGCCATCGCCGCACCGCTTCGCGCGGCCGGCTGTCCAGCAGAGGATCCCGACCCGGCGCCCTGAACGGCTCGAATCCCGAAGTAGGCACCGAGCCCGGCACCGACCACGGCGACAAACGCGATGCCCGCGAGCGGTCGCTTCCAGTGAGCGCGCTGCAGTTCAGTACTCATTGGTCTGACACGCGCCCGAGGCCCTGCAGGTTCCGGGATGCGGCGCCTCCGTAGACTTGAACCACGAATGGCAGACATCGGCACGCAGGCCAAGAACCCCGAGCGGCTCGAACTCGAGCAGCTCACCGCCCTGCAACCCGGGCTCGCGCGGTTGATGCCCGAGATTGGCGCGCGATTCTGGAAGGCTTTCTACGCGGCTCAGGCCGCCAACTGGCCACTCGCGAGCTGGCAGCTTCGCGAGATGCGCAAGCTCCTTCGGCTCTGCGAGGTGACCCGCCCCAAGTACACGGCCGACATCGAGGAATGGATGCTGGACGACCTCGACCCGCTGATGGCCGCACTCGACGCCCACGATTTCGCGACGTTCGAGCAGCGGTATCACGATGCGGTCGATGCCGCGAACGAGCTGCACCGCCGCTGGCAGAAAGAGTGGATCGTCTGGAAACTTCCAAACACGCCACCGCCCGACCTGGATCTCACTCCCCGAGGCTAGCCGCTACGTCGGATCGTGATCGCATGATGGCGTCGCTGATCGAGCACGGAATTCGCTCCCCTGCCGTGCTCCATGCCATGGCGGGCGTGCCCAGGGAGGAGTTCGTGCTCGAGGGTGATCGAGAGCGAGCCTACGCCGACCGAGCCCTCCCGATCGACGCCCCTGGGCAGACCATCAGCCAGCCGCTGATGGTCGCTGTGGTGGTCGAGGCGCTGGAGTTGCACGAGGGCGATCGGGCACTCGACGTGGGGACGGGTTCCGGNNTTCGACGCCATCGCGGTCGGCGCCGCGGCGCCACGCCTCCCGGTTGAGCTTGCTCGACAGCTGGTCGAGGGTGGCCGCCTGGTGGTGCCGATCAGCGACGGACCCAACGGCGAGCAGCTCACCCGTTTGCGCCTCGTCGACGGTCGCTGGGAGACGGAGTCGCTCGGGCCCTGCCGCTTCGTGCCGCTGATCGGCGCCGACGGNNAGCACCATCGCGACTTCCTGGTTGCCCGGGGGCCGGTCCAGCTCGGGGCGGGACAGGGTCACCGCGTACTGATCGACGCCATCCGGGCGGTTCGGGTAGCGGGAGCGCGTGACGCTGACCCGAAGACCGACTTCGCGGAGATCGAGCTGGTGCCGCCCCGCTTCGCGCATGGCGTCGGGGTGGAGGAAATCCTCGTCGGCGCGGCGGCGCAGATCGATGAGTTGCTCCTCGATCGGTCGAGAGTCATCCATCCCGTACGTTTAGCATGTCAGGGGCGCGAGGTATTCGATAAGGGCGTCTCGTCGGACGCTCAATTGAACATCCTGAGTTATCAGTCCCGGAGGACCCCTAATGGCTAAGACAGTCGGTATCGATCTCGGCACCACCAACAGCGTGGTGGCAGTGATGGAGGGCGGCGAGCCCGTCGTCATCGCCAATGCCGAGGGCGGCCGCACCACTCCGTCGGTGGTCGCGTTCACGCGCACCGGCGAGCGCCTGGTGGGGCAGCTTGCCCGCCGCCAAGCCGCAGTCAACCCCGAAAACACCGTCTACTCGATCAAACGCTTCATGGGTCGGTTGCTGAGCGAAGTCAGCACCGAGGCCAAGCAGGTGCCCTACAAGGTCGTGGCCGGCAAGGACGGCCGCGCCGAGGTCGAGGTCAACGGTGAGAACCACACGCCCGAGCAGATCTCCGCGATGATCCTGCAGAAGCTCAAGACCGATGCTGAGGCGTATCTCGGCGAGAAGGTCACCGACGCGGTGATCACCGTCCCCGCGTATTTCAACGACGCCCAGCGTCAGGCGACCAAGAACGCCGGTCAGATCTCGGGACTCAACGTGCTGCGCATCATCAACGAGCCCACCGCAGCCGCGCTGGCGTACGGACTCGAGAAGAAGGAGAACGAGAAGATCCTCGTCTTCGACCTCGGCGGCGGCACCTTCGACGTCTCGATCCTCGAGGTCGGTGAAGGTGTGTTCGAGGTGAAATCCACCAACGGTGACACCCACCTCGGCGGCGACGACTACGACCGTCGGGTCGTCGACTGGCTTGCAGACGAATTCAAGAGAGACCAGGGCATCGATCTTCGCGGGGATCGTCAGGCACTCCAGCGCCTCACCGAGGCCGCCGAGAAGGCCAAGATCGAGCTCTCGCAGCGCCAGGAGACCGAGGTCAACCTGCCGTTCATCACCGCGGATGCGTCGGGTCCAAAGCACCTCGCGATCACGCTGTCGCGCAGCAAGTTCGAGCAGCTCACCGACGACCTCACGGCCCGCTGCCGCGGTCCGTTCGAGTCGGCGCTCAAGGACGCCGGGCTGACCGCTCAGCAGCTCGATGAAGTCATCCTGGTCGGCGGATCGACGCGCATGCCGGTGATCCAGGAGCTCGTCAAGAGCTTCACCAACAAGGACCCGCATCGCGGCGTGAACCCCGACGAGGTGGTCGCGATCGGCGCCGCAATCCAGGCCGGCGTGCTCAAGGGTGAGGTCAAGGACGTCCTTCTCCTCGACGTGACACCGCTGTCGCTCGGGATCATGACCGAGGGCGAGGTGAACACCAAGCTCATTGAGCGCAACACGACCATTCCGACTGCCAAGACGCAGGTGTTCTCCACCGCATCGGACAGCCAGCCTTCCGTCGAGATCGTGGTGCTCCAGGGCGAGCGTCCGATGGCGCGGGATAACCGCATCCTCGGGACGTTCACGCTCGACGGCATTCCACCTGCACCGCGGGGTATGCCGCAAATCGAGGTCGGATTCGACATCGACGCCAACGGCATCCTCAACGTCAGCGCCAAGGATCGCGGCACCGGCAAGGAGAACAAGGTCACCATCACCGGCTCGACGACACTCCAGAAGGACGAGGTCGAGCGCATGGTGAAGGAGGCCGAGGTCCACGCTGACGAGGACCGCAAGCGAGCCGAGTCAGTCGAGACGCGCAACCGTGCCGACCAGCTCGCCTACCAGGCAGAGAAGGCGCTCGCAGACGCGGGCGACAAGGTGCCTGCGGAGTTGCGCACCGACATCGAGGCCAAGGTCAAGGCAGTTCGTGACGCAATTGCCAGTAACGACATGGACGCGGTCAAGCGCGCCCATGACGACCTCGCGGCATCGATCCAGAAGATCGGTGAGGCGGTGTACGCCCAGACCCAGCAGGCGCAGCCCGGAGAGGGCGAGCCCCATGCCGGCAACGGCGATGGCGGCGCTCCTGACACGGGTGCCGAAAGCGGTACCGGCGAAGGCGCGGACGATGTCGTCGACGCCGAGTTCAAAGAGGTCTAAGCCCGCGGGCGACGACCTCTGACGACCGGGGCGGGCCTTAGGCGCGGCTCGCCCCCGGCGCTCGATGACCCGGCACGGTGCTCAGTGACGTGTCGATCCCCACGTTCCCGCGCAGCCAACGCCGGCTGGGCCGACTGAGGGTGCGTCCTGTCCAATGAGAACGCCTGCCCGCCGAACGATCACCTCAACATCGCCGGATCCGTTCTGCTGAAGCAACAGATGGTGATCCGCCAACCCTCTCACGGTGACGAGCCACGGCTGGTCGGGGGCCGCCGTTGTGTTGATGTCGCGGGCCGAATGACAATCGACGACAACCGTCGGACCGCCCGCCCAGGGGACGACATCAACGGCGGAGTCACTTCAGCCGAGCGGCGTCCACCCGGCGCCATTCCAGGACCACACCGCCACGGGCTGCGGCGAGCCTTGGTTTGCGGGAAACACCGACCCGAGAATCAACAGCTGAGAACGATCAAGGTCAGCAATCTCTGCCTCAACCATGACCGGCGGTGGAGCCCCTGCGTGCGGCAGCCATGCGCTCCCTGTCCACTGCCAAATATTGGTCTCCACGCCGACCGGCGTTGCGCAGGCCGGCGCGCAATAGAGGGTCAAGACTCCGGCCCTTGGGTCCATCGCCATGGCAGCGACCGCCGGGCCATTTCTGTTAACGACGCCCCAGGCTGACCCGTCCCAGCGCAGCGTCAAGCTGTGCGCTCCGTCCGGCGGGGCGGGGATGACCATCAGCAGCGAGCGCGACGCAGGGTCGAACGCCATTGGACCCGCTCCAGGGTCGACCGCCAGATCCCCGCGCCCTTCGCGCGTCCAGTGGCTCGCCGCCCAGGTCCAGGTCTCACCGCCGGTGTTTGCGCCGGTGCCGGTGACCAGCACCATCTCGGCTCGGGCGTCGTCCCATGCCATCTGCGCCCCCTCGCCCGGTGGCGGCCCGTTCACCCCGTTATCGAGTAATCGCCAGGTCGTTCCGTCCCACGCCCAGGTGTCGTTGACGACCGGCCCTGGGGCAAGCCTCCCTCCGAACAGCATGATCACGCGAGTCGCGGGGTCATACGCGATCGCTGCGCCAAATCGGCCGGGCGGGCTGCTGAGCGGATGGGCCAACGCCCAGCGGCGACCGTCCCACAGCCACGTGGTGTCGTAGCTGTCGACCCCGCCGAAGACGACAACCCGGTGGATCGCAATGTCGTCCGCTGCACTGAATCCGAATCCGAGCACCGGGACTTTTGGAACCGGCGTCGGAGCGACTGTGGGAAACCGGAACGGCGTTGGTCGTGTCGGCGATGCGGGTGGACGCTGCACGCCGGCGACAACTGCGCCCACCGTGGCGGTGACCGCGATCAGGACGGCGAATAGCGCCGCCATCCTCCACCTGTTTCCGGGTGGCTGTCCCGACGGCTCGTCTCCCATGACCCACCCGATGATGCGCCACGCGGCCGCCCCCGGGAAGACTAGACTTCAACGCTGCACGTCGCGAACAGGGACGTGTGTTTCGAACTGGAAGGGCTGGTTATCGCCAGTCAGCGCAGAGGAGGAACAGTGCAAGCAGCAAGGACGATTCGTGTCATCTTAACGGCCGGTTTGGTCGCGGGGGCCGGCCTCGCTCTCAACCTCGGTGTGGCCTCGGCGAGCGCCAACAGCCACGACAGCGATGCGATCTTCGTGTCCCCGGTGGGAGCCTCCACCAATGCAGGGGAATCGTGCAACACCGCGCGGTACGCGACGATCCAGGCAGCGGTGAATGCGGCGCCGAAGTGGGCAACCGTGGTTGTGTGCAAAGGCACGTACACGGAGGATGTCGTCGTGTCCGCGCCCCTCAACCTCGAGGGCCGCAACGCCACGATCAAGGGAAGCCCAACGACCACGTTCCTGTGCGATCAGCTGGGACCCATGGGCCCGGGCGCCGCTCCCTGCCTCGCGGGCGTGACCATCAGGAGCTCACACGTTGAGGTGTCCGGGTTCACGGTCACCGGCGCGATCGGTGAGGGCATCCTCGCCACCGGCACGCTCGCCGGCGGCTCGATCAGCGACGTGAGGATCACCGACAACTGGGTTGTCGGAAACAACACCGGCGGAATCCCGCCGAATCCGACCTCGCCCTATCCGCAATGCGCGGCGCAGGGTCAGATCCCGGGTGACTGCGGTGAGGGCATCCACCTCATGGGCGTTGCCCACTCCGTGGTCCGCAGCAACCATTCCAGCGCCAACGAGGGCGGTATCCTTCTGACCGATGAGTTTGGGCCGACGCACGGCAATCTGATCGCCGACAACACGGTCACGGGGAATCTCTTCGACTGCGGCATCACCGTCCCCGGCCACAATCCGTTCGCGCTGGATGCGAGTGGCAACCCGCAGCCCCTGGTGGCGGGCGTGTACAACAACGTGATTCGGGGTAATCGCATTACCGGCAACGGGCTCCTCGGTGAGGGTGCCGGCATCCTCTTCGCCAATGCAGGTCCTGGCACCGCCTCCTACAACAACCTCGTCGAGGACAACTACATCGCCGGCAACCAGTTGTCGGGTGTAACCATGCACGCGCACACGCTTCCACCTGGGACGTTCGAGGATCTCAACGGCAACCGAATCATCGACAACGTGATCGGCCGCAACAACGTGGGGAGTCAGTTCGTACCCGGCGATCCGCTTGATGGACCTCCCGCACAGGACTTCAAGACCACCGGCATCCTGGTGTTCTCAGGCACGGTGCCGGTACACGTCACGATCAAGGACAACAGCATCTCTGATGATCACTATGGCGTTTGGCTCGGCGTCAGCCGCAACGTCGCGGTGTCGTCGGACGGGAACTCGTTTCAGGACGTGAGCAAGCACTTCTTCATCTTCAGCTGAACCGTTCGTCACAAGGCGTGAAGGTCGACCCGACGTGGGTCGACCTTCACGTCGCCGTTCGAGCGGATCCCGTTACCGCTGTCCTCAGTTGACTGCGACCAATGGGGACGACACCGGCACCGTGGCACGGACCGTTGTTCCGCCACCTGGCGTCGACTCGATCTGAAGACTGCCACCGAGGGCGTCGAGCCGGTCCTCCATGTTCGTCAAACCGGCGCCTCGCGTCGCACTGCGCACATCGAAGCCGCATCCATCGTCGGTGACCTCAACGCGACCGACGTGTCGTCTCAGCCTTCTTCATCGAGGACTTTGCGCAGTTTGCGCGCGAACGCTTCGGGTTGGCCGGGGTAGCCGAACTCGCCGCCCATGAAGCCGCCGTGGTGGCTTGGGAAGACCGTCGCCTGCTGGCCAAGGAGATCGGCGGTCGCGAGCGATGTGCGCCACGTGAAGGTGCCTATCGACTCCTCGCCCACCGCGATGATTACCCGAGTCGGCGCCCCGGCCAACGCGTCGAAGTCGGCCCGATAGCTGCTGACCGCCCACGAGCGGTCGGAGAGCAGCGGGTCGCCTCGGGAGCCGTCGTCCGCGCTCGCCATCCCGAACTGGGCAGGATCCGGAGCAGGCCGAGCGAAGAAGTCGTCGTTAAACTCCCCCTGCCACGACGTCATCGCGATGAACGCCGCCATTCCGGCTCCTGACCCCTTGGCCTCGTACGCGTCGCGAATGCATGCGCGTGCGCGCCCGGCGGCGTCCGCGTCCGGAAGCACCGGGATGAGGGGCGGCTCATGCGCCACCAGAGTAGTCACGTCGTCGGGGTAGGCCGCCACCAGCGCGAGGGCGGTTACCGCGCCGCCGCTGCTCGCGAACATCTCGACGGGGCCGACGCCGAGAGCCGTGATGACGGCGTGCACGTCGTCTGCCTGGACGGTGGCCGCGTTGTCGACCCGGCCGTCCTTCCGGATGCTGCGACCGAGTCCACGCGGGTCATAGGTGATCACGGTGCGGTCAGAGAAGTGCGACGCCAGCGTCGTAAAGCCGCTGGCGTCCATGGGCTGGCCGATCATGAAGAGAGGGGGCCGTCCGTCAGCGGTGGGCAGGGGGCCGTGAACGTCGTAAACGATGTCGGCCTCGGCGGTTTCGAGCTTGTGCGTCGTCATACCAGCGTTGACTTCTCCTTGGTTGAAAACTCATCGGACTCCGCTTCTCTAGGTTGCATGCAAACTGCGCCGACGCGACAGCTCTCAAGCTCCTTGCCCGTGGCCCAGCCGCACAGGCATACTCGCGCCATACTCGAGAGGATCAGCATCTTCGCCAAGGCCCTCCGAGCGTCCCCGAAGGAGGCTTGCCATGCCGAAGCTGGTCGTCACTCACGCCGTGGTCGATATCGAACGTTGGCTCAAGGGCAAGGCCGAGCGTGCTGCCTCAATTGGCTCGTTCGCCACGAACGTGACGGACCACGTCGCGGCCGATGGGAGCAACAACGTCGCCATCACCGCCGACGTCCATGACATGGAGGGCGCGCAGGCGATGATGGCCTCGCCCTCGCCCGAAGCTGCTGCACAGATGGAGAGCCACGGCGTCATCCCCCCGATGACGGCGTATATCGAGAGGTAGGCCCGGTCGCTGGGTTCGTCGCGCCGGACCACCAAGAACCTGTGCAGGCCGAGGTTCAGGGCCGTCGCGGTGTAGCCACGTGAGGGTGATGCCGGGAGACGGATCGGCGCGAGAGCACGAACCGCCTCGTCGCTGCTCGCCACTGTGGTCCATCCGCAGCGCCGTCGATACAATCACCCGTCGGCAGCGGCTCATCGTCCACGGCTCCGCCGCGTGACCGGATTTCGAAACCCGCTCCCCACCTTAGCGCCGGGGTGAACGCTGGAGGTTCACTCGGCGACATCAGCGGTCAAGCGATGGCGTACCAGAGCAGGCGAGGGTTGTCTGCCTCGACCGAGGAAACCCTGAGAGACAAGGGCGTGAGCGACGCTCACCAGGCCGCGCCGCCCCTGAGTTTCGCGACTACCGTCGGGGGATCGGGTTCTGCATCGTTGAGGACGACGTGGGCGGCTGTGGGGGCCCACTCGGAGGCAGACCGGTTACCGACGAAGCCGACGTACCGCCGCGCCCGCGGCGCCTCGGGACTCCGCGACGGAAGGCGGCCCGCAGGAGAATCGGCACCGCAGCCGACAGGATCCCCGTGAAGAAAGTGAGCCCGTTGGGCAGATCGTTGTAACTCGACAGACCCAGGTAGCAGAACCATGCGGTCAGAAACGCTGCGGCGATGATGACCGCCATACCCAGGACCAGCACGACCTCCTGGTTGCGTTCCTTTACGAGCGCGTGGTCCGGCCGGCGCTGCTGGAGGATGCGATAGATGTTCAGACCCGCCCAGGAGTTGAGCATGAGCCCGCTGACAAAGGCAAGGATGGAAATCGTCCAGCGAAACTCGGTCAAGTTCTTGGCGATGAAGATCGAGATGTTGACCACGATCAGGGCCGTCGGGGTCAATGCGCCGATGATGGGGATCGTCCAGCGCTTGAGAAAGGCACCCACGCCGGTGCGCTCCGGATCAACCGTGACGAACTCCGAACGCTTGCGGCGCCGAAAGGGCATGGCGTAAGCGTACGGTTCCCGAGCCCCTCGGGAACGCCCGATCCTCATTACCGCCGAAGATCGTTCGTCACTGGCCCGTTTCCGGACTGCGAGCGGTCACCCATTCGGTGCCGCCTCTCCCCCAATAGGCTCGATCCATGCGAGCGAGTCGGCCGGGGCGCAGCCTCTTCGTCCGCAGGTTCGGCCTGCGAACCAGCCTCGCCGGCCGGTTGCTGGCCGGAGGGATCGTCTTCACCGCGGTCGTGATCGCCGGCGTGAGTGGCTTCCTGCTGGTGAGCCGCTCGCAGCAGACCGACGCCGGGGCGCTGTCCAACGCCGACAACCGAGCGGGGGTCGCGGGCCAGCTCATCTCGCGCGTGATCCAGCCGCAGGCTCAATACGCCGCCACCGCCGTCGCATCGCTGACGTCCCTGCAGCTGGCGCTGAGCGGTACCAACCCGACCAACCTCGTCGCCGCCGAGTTCACCCAGAAGCGGATCGTGAACCTGCCGGGGCTCGGGGTCGCCATCTTCAGCAGCCAGGGCACCGTTCTCTACAGCAGCGAGTGCGACAGCGCCGGAACTGCCGGCGAAACCACCCACCCGGCGACCAGCGGGTGCGAGCAGAGCACGCTGCCCCACGTCGTCGCGACCCTTGCGTCGGTTCGCGATGCGCTACAGGTCGCCGCGACCACGGCGTGCCAGCAGCCCAGTGCGACCATCGCAGCAAGCCCAGCGCTGCGCGCGCAATGCCCCTCGGGGATCGAGGGAGTCGAGACGCTCGCCGGCGGGTTGCCCGCGCTCGACGTGGCGGTGCCCGTGTACAACGTTCAGGCAGGCACGAACGAGCCGCTCGGGGTGGTGGTGTACAGCGCGCAGCTGCAGACGCAGTTCTCCCGATACGGCCCGGTGATCGGCTACACGCCCGTCTTCGTCAGCGCCGGCTCCGCCACGACGCTCATCCGGTTCACCGGGAGTGCGGACATTCCGACCCCGTCGGTCGCGCCATCGGCGATCGCGCAGAGCCTCGCCCACGCCAGTTCGACGACGGGTGGCATCGCCGCGCATGCCATCTATACGGTTGCGGGTCGGGGATCGGTGGCTGGGAGCTTTGTCCCGCTGATGGCACCCGGAGGGACGCGGGTCGCCGGGTACCTCGGCGTCGAGGTCCCGCTCTCGATCTTCGCGGCCGGCACCGCGCAGGATGAGGCCACAATTGCCCAGATCGCCTTCACGGCACTCGTCGTGGTGTGCCTGCTCGTGCTGCTGTTCGTTGACCGGTTCGTGCGCCGCCCGGTCTCCCGGCTGGAGCGCGGCGTTGAGCGGATCGCCGCCGGCGACTACACCAGCGACATTCCAGTCACGTCGCGCGATGAGCTCGGACGACTCGCCGCCGGGGTCAATCGCATGCGCGAACAGATCGCCGGCTACATCGAACACATTGACGGATCGGTGGGGCGGCTGCAGGAGGTATCGCGAGCGTTGACCATGACGACCGGCGGCATTGAGCAGCTCCAGGACGCGGTGCTCGGCGCCGCTGACGCCATCGCCGGTGGATCCGCGAGCGCCACGGTGTACACGAGGCGCGGGACCGAATTCCTCCGGATGCGCAGCCGTGGGCCCGACATGCCCGACATGGCCGACGCGATGCCGGTCGACGAACTGAGCGCCGGCCACGCGGTCCGTCTCGACTGGGGTGGGCGGGCGGCCATCGCCGTGCCGATGCTCTTCCAGGAGGCGCTTACAGGCGTCCTCGTCGTCGGATCGGAGCGCGCCGTTGCCGACGGTGACGAACGCGCGCTCATCACCCTCGCCAACAACGCGGCAGTTGCTGTCGAGAACACCCGAACCCTCGAGCAGGAACGTGAGGCGGTTCGCCGGCTTCGCGAGCTGAACCAGCTGAAGAGCGACTTCCTCGACACGGCCCAGCACGAGTTGCGCACCCCGGTGCTTGCCATTCAGGGACAGATCGAGCTGCTCAACGTCGCCTGGGGCAAGTGGGACGACGACACCAAGCTCGAGATTGTGCGTGACGTCGACATCTCGGTGAAGCTGCTCAGTGAGACCGTCGAGAACATCGTCGACTTCGCCCTGGTGAACGCCGACACGATCGACGTGCGCATGTCATCAGTGGACGTCACCACCGCGATCGGAGACGCCGCCAACGACGTGCGCCGCCATTTCAAGGACGGGCTGCCGGTCGAACTGGCCATCGATGTCGATGGGTCACCAGCCGTCATGGCGGATCCGTTCCGGCTCCGTCAGGTGCTCCGGGCACTCATCGACAACGCCGTGAAATTCACGCCGGGAGGCGGCCACGTCAGCGTGAGCGCCTGTCCGGCGAAGGGCACGGGCCAGTGCCGGATCGACGTCGTGGACGACGGCATCGGGATCAGCGCCGAGGCCATCCCACGCCTCTTCGACCGCTTCTACCAGGAGGACAACAGCCGGACGCGACGTCACGGCGGCATGGGCATGGGGCTCGCGCTGGTGCGCCGGCTCTGCGACGCGCACGGCGCAACCGTCAAGGCGGAGAGCGGTGAGAGGGGCGGGAGCAAGTTCACGATTCTCTGGCCCCTTTCCGACGTGCCACCCGAGCCTGCGCCGACCGCTCTGTTCTTCGAGCCCATCGCGGCCGCGCGACCCTGACGCGCAGGGGCGACGGAAAGGAGTTCAGCGCCGCGCGATGGCCGCGAACACCGGGCCGGCACTCGTGACCGGCAACCCGTCCTCGAAGACGACGCTGTTGGTTCTCACCGAGGTGATGCGCGGTCCGGGCAGCAGGATGCCCGCGAGATTCAGTGGGTCGGTCGCGGAGACGCGCACCACTTCCGACGAACGCTCCCGACGACGCACGGCGCGCAGCTGATCGACGGCCTCCGGGAGCGCGAATTGCTCACCGGCGAAACCGGTGACGAAGCGTCCACCACGCGCAGTGCCGCGCGCCTCCATGCGGCGGAGCGCCCAGACGATATCGCGCCAGGGCAATGCGATCGTCTCGCGCGCGACGACATCGCGAAACACGACACCCCAGCGCACCAGCAACTGCTCGGCGATCGCCTCGGCGAGGGCGTCGTGCTCGGCAACCGATGACACGCGCGGCACCAGCGACCACCGGCCTTCGCCCGAGGAGTAGCCACTGACGCCGTGACGCAGGCCACGGTGATGCGGCCGCGAGCGTGCCAACCCGCGGCTGATGAGCAGGCGGCGTACTGCACTGAACCCATCCGCGGTGAGCAGCCCGCGCGAGACGCCGTCCCACAGCGCGCTCTCGACTTCACTGGGCAGCCTGCGCGCGCGCGCGACGATGTCACTCGTGAAGAGCGCGCCGTGCTCGCGAAGCGCATCGAGCACATCGAGTGTCGCTCCTGACACCGGTTCCAGCGGCTGGGCCTCGCCACGAACAGACTGGAGCAACCACGGCAGGTCGGAGCGCATCACCAGCGTGACCGGCGTTGCGCGTGACGCTGACGAGCTGCTCCGCGGCGGCGACGCCGTGCCGGAGTCGTCGCGTACTTTCAACCGTGCCCAGGCCACCTCACCCGACATGCACAGCTCGTCGAGCCAGGCGCTCCGGTACCCGGCCACGCGACTGGGGAGTACCGTCTCCTCCCAGACGCCGGCCGGAATCTCGAAACCCTGGAGCTGCGCGATCGTGGCCGCTACGCCGGCGCGACCCTCGCGCTGCGTGCCCGGCGCCACGCGCTGCCAGCGAAGCAGGAAGCGCATGAAGTCCTGCGCGGTGACCGGTTCGATCTCCTGCCTCAGGCGTTGCTGCGTGTAGCTGTGAATGCGGACGAGCAGGCGTCGCGCGCACCATTGGTCGTCGCTGCTTCCCGGCTCGAAGTGGCCGCGAATCACAAAGCCTTCGCCCTCGACAACCGCGAGCCCGATCGCGACTTCTGAGGGTCGCAGCCCGGTGACTGCCGACAGCGCACCGGCGGTCATCGGTCCGCTCACCTCGAGATGGCCGCGCAGGATCGAGGCGATGAGGCCGTCGCGTTCAGGCGCCCCGGCCGGCGCTCGCGGCAACGCCATTGGAAGCGGGGCGCGCGTTGCGTCGGGCCAGAGTGCCTCGACTCCGGCAGCGCGTTCCATCGCGCACCAGAACACCTCGCCGCCGTTGTTGACGGTCAGCGCCCTGCCGCGTTCGACCAGCTCATCAAACCATCCGTTCCATGATGCGACAGGCTTTGCCACCAGCAGCGCGACCAGGAGGTCATGGAGTTCGTCGTGATCGCGAGGATCCGGCGCCGCCTCGCCGCGCACGCGCGCAATGGCGTCGGGGTCGAGCGCGGCGAGGTCGCGCGCCTCGACGGGAAGCCCTCGACGCAACGTGATTGCCCGGCTTCGCCGCTCCTCGAGCGGCGCGTCGTCGAGAAACGTGTACGGCCTGCCGTTGACAATCTCGTGTGCCAGCGGCGAGGGCTCGACGGTGTCACGGAAGCTGATCTCGACTTCCTTGCGCTCGATGCGCACGATCAGCTCGCGCAGCGAGTCGACGTCCATCACCTCGTGCAGGCAGTCGTACATCGTCTGATTGACGAGGGGATGATCGGGTGCCTCCACCGGCCCCGTCGGATTCTCGTTCTGGCATGCGACCAGCTGGGGAAACACCGCACCCATGATGTCGTCGGACTCAAGTCGTTGAATGGGCGCCGGGTTCTTGCGTCCACCCTTGAAGCGCAGCACGGTGAGCGAGCGGTTGAGGTTCCACCGCCAGCGCACNNTTCGACGAGAGGAACTTGGGGATGTCCTCGAGCGGAAAGCTGTGCTGCGGGCCGAGCGAGAGCAGGACGCAGTCGTCACTCGCCGCCGCCTGCAACTCGAAGTCGAAGGTCGCGCAGAATCGCTTTCTCAACGCCAGGCCGAGCGCGCGGTTGACGCGGCCACCGAACGGCGCATGGACGACGAGTTGCATGCCCCCGCTGTCATCAAAGAACCGCTCGAGGACGATGTGCTCGAGCGTTGGCACCACGCCGAGCGCGGTGCGGCCCGCGGCCAGGTAGCGCACCACCATCGCCGCGACGTCATTGTCGACTCCGGCTCGCTGCTCGACCCAGGTGATCGCCTCATCGGCGCCACCCTCTGCGAGCAGGGCATCCACACCGCTGCGAAGGTCGGACACTTCGCGCGACAGCTCCTCGGTGCGCGCCGGCGCCTCGCCGAGCCAGAAGGGAACCGACGGTGGCGCTCCGTGTGCGTCGACGACTCGCACGGTGCCCGCGACCACGCGCCGGATCTTCCACGACGTGCTCCCCAGCAGGAAGATGTCGCCGGCTGACGACTCGATCGCCCAGTCCTCGTTGACCGTGCCGATGAACGTGTCGTCCGGCTCCGCCAGCACGCGGTAGTCGCCGGTCTCGGGGATCGCGCCGCCGGACGTCAATGCTGCCAGCCGTGCGCCGCGCCGGGCCCGCACCTCGCCGTTGATCTGATCGCGGTGCAGATAGGCCGCGACCCTGCCACGCCCGGTCGGGATGCCGTCGGAGACCAGCTCGATGATGCGGTCGAAGTCATCGCGCGTCAGCTCGGCAAACGGTGCCGCCTTGCGCATCAACTCGAAGAGGTCGTCCTCACGCCAGCTGTCCGCTGCGCACTCGGCAACGATCTGCTGCGCGAGGATGTCGAGTGGAAGGCGGGGCGGATGCACGGCATCGAGTGCCCCGCTTCGCACACCGGCGAGGAGCGCGGTGCACTCGACCAGCTCGTCCCGCGTCATCGGGTACAGCCGGCCTTTTGGCATCCCACCCCTGCTGTGACCGGAGCGACCGACGCGCTGCAGGAAGGTTGCGATGCTGCGCGGCGATGCGATCTGGCACACCATCTCGATGGGCCCGATATCGATGCCAAGTTCGAGTGAAGCGGTCGCCACCAACGCGCGCAACCCACCGGCACGCAATTGCGATTCGACCCGCTGACGGCGATCCTTCGACAGACTGCCGTGGTGCGCGGCGACAGCGTCGTCGCCGAGCCGCTCGGCCAGCTGATGCGCGACGCGCTCGGCCATCCGCCGCGTGTTGACAAAGACGAGCGTGGTGCGATGCGCTCGGACATGCGCCGCGATGGCGTCGAGTACCTCGCCCAGTTGCTCGCGCGATGCCACAGCCTCGAGCTCACCCGAGGGCAGCTCGATGCCGACATCGAGTGCGCGCCGGTGGCCGACGTCGACGATGGCACAGCGCGGACTCCCGTCGGGAGTGCTGCGTGACGCACCCGCGCCGACGAGTAGCCGAGCAACAGTTTCGATGGGTCGTTGCGTCGCGGAGAGACCGATGCGCACCGGTGGTTGTGCGCACAGTCGCTC
>PLDZ01000097.1 GCA_003136295.1 Candidatus Dormiibacterota bacterium | reverse complement strand
TCACCCGTGAACGCGCTGTCGTATCCCGCCTCGATAAGCGCCCACGCCTTGCGTTCCTCGCTCACCTTGCAGGTGATGAACTCTTCGACATCGGGATGATCGGCATTGAGGATGACCATCTTCGCCGCGCGACGTGTTGTTCCACCGCTCTTGATGACCCCGGCGAACGCGTCGAAGCCCTTCATGAAGGACACCGGTCCGCTCGCGGTTCCGCCGCCGGCGAGCGACTCCGTTGCCGAGCGAATCGTGGAAAGGTTGGTCCCCGTGCCGCTGCCGTACTTGAAGAGCATGCCCTCGGTTTTGGCCAGCGTGAGGATCGACTCCATAGTGTCGTCGACGCTGTTTATGAAACACGCCGAAATTTGAGGCTTGCTCGTGGCGACGCCGAGGTTGAACCACACGGGGCTGTTGAAGCTCATCTTCTGATGGAGCAACAGGTGGGTGAGTTCGTCTTGGAATGCGCGGGCGTCGGTCTCGGTGGCGAAGTAGCCACCTTCCCTGCCCCACTTCCCGATCGTGTCTGCGACCCTCGAGATCATCTGCTTGACACTGGTCTCGCGGCCGGGCGTGCCGAGCTTGCCGCGGAAGTACTTGCTCACGACAACGTTTGTGGCCATCTGTGACCAGAACGTCGGAATCTCGCAGTCCTTCTGCTCGAAGACGTTCTCACCCTTCTCGTTGCCGATCGCGGCGGTCCGGGTTTCCCACGTCACTTCGTCGAAGGGATGCACGCCCTCGTGCGTGAAGCGCCGCTCGACGTGAATTCCGCCGCCCTCAACCTCGACTTTGGCGCTGACGCGAGCCTGAACAGCACCATTTCTGCGGCCCGATCGACGCCCCGACGGCGGCTCCATCGAGATGCTGTGCGAGTCGTCTGGAACGGGTTTGGAGGCGGATCGATCCACGGTCTTTCCTCTTCTGTCTGGTGGGCGCTTCATTGTGCAGAGACGTGTGCAGGACCGCGCCCTGGCGACCTCGAGCCCCGATCTCCGCGTACTGAGATCACGCTAATGATCCCATATCTTGGGGCTCCGCCGTCCGGGAGCCCCCATATCTTGCGAGTCGGGAGGCCCGGCGTCAAGGGGTATCACGCCCCAGTTTCGCCCGTGAGTACGGATCGGTGCAGCTCCGGAACTTCGATCCGCATGGCGACGCGCCGATCGCCTGCGATGAGCAGGAACTCGCCGCGAGATGCGGTCTCGAGGAAGCCTCGCTGCGCCTCGGTGAGACCGAACGCCTGCTCCATTCGCGCGGTTTCCGCAGCCCGGTGTCCGCCGAGGAGGACCACCGCGCAGTTGGTTGCGATCACGCTGCCCTCATCGGTGCCGAGCAGGTCCTGCGCGTTCTGCGTCGCCACCACGAGCGACGCGCCGTACTTGCGACAGCGGCGCGCGAGCTGCACGAGCAGATCGCGCAGCGGCCGGTGCACGCAGAGCGCACCAACCTCATCGAACACGATGTGACGCCGGCGACGGTCGCGTCGTATCAGCTCCCACAACCAGCGCGCGACGATCAGGGTCGCAGCCGCAACGTGCTCGGGCGGCATGTCGCGCAATGAGATCGCGCAGACACCGGAATCGACCGCGAGCGACGTCGGGCGATTGAAGAGCGCGCCGAGCCCGCCGGTGCAGAAGCGGCGCACCACCATGGCCACGGGGCGTGCTTCGACGTCGAGCATCGCGAGGCAGTCCTCCAGGAGTGGCGTGCGATGTTCGACGAGCGCGCGCTCCATCGCCGCGCGTGCCGCAGCGTCCACCACGGCGCGCTCCACGTCACCGAGACGATCACCGCAGAGCACGGTCACGAGATCGACGACCGCTGCAACCGTCTCCTCGGGATCGTCCGCCGCGCCCTCGAACACGTTGACGGCCGCATCAGTTCCGGGCGCGAGCTCGAGGTAGCGACCACCGAGCGCTGCGACCAGGCCGCGGTACTCGCCCTCGGGATCGATGATCACCGAGTTCACACTCGCAACTGCTGCTTCAAGCATCAGGGTGCCGATCGCGAAGCTCTTGCCGTGACCGGAGGCTGCGAACACCGCGATATTCGGGTTGGAGTGGCGGGCGGTGTCGAACGGCGCTACTCGCACCGGAAGCCCCGAGCGCGTCGTGGCGCCGAGCCGGTATCCGTCCAGATCAGAGCATCCGGCCTCGATCCACGGAATGCATGTGGCTGCCGCGGTCGAATCGACGAGCTTGCCGCCGCGCAATGCGTTGACCGCAAGGGGCAGCGTGCTGACCAGCGCTGCCATGTGCCGGAAATGCGTCACCTCCATCCCGATCAGCGCCGAGGCGAATCCGACGCGCAAGGCATCGCTGCGCATGCGCACCTCGTCGATGGAGGCGCCTCGCGCGGTCGCGATCACCGAGAGATGCAGCGGGCGTCCGATATTGCGGGCGAGGCGTTCGCGAAGTGCGGTTGCCGAGTCGAGCCCGATGTCGACGTGCACGTCTCCGAGTGCTCCGCGTTCGACCTCGATCATCCGGTGCGCGGAGAAGTCGCGAAGGCGGCGGTTCAATCGACCGAGGGCGTCACCGAGCGGCGCTGGCTCCAAATGGATGGCGATGTCGGCCTCGGCCTGCACGCTGAGCAGTGGCGCGAGCCATCCGGGGCCGACGGGATGTCCCGGGAGTCGCTGCAACGCGTGGCCGCGAACAACGTTGTCTCCGTATACCGCGTGCTCTCGATACTCGGACCACCTGATCGCGGCGCTGCCATCGAATCCATCGGTCATCACTTCGGTGAGAGCGACGCCGTTGAGGCGGTGTGCGCTGACACCGAGTGCGGTCAGGCGATCGCACGCCTGCGTGCACGCAGAGTCCAGGGCGGCAGGCGTGTGCGCGCAAAGGACGACGAAGACTTTGCGGGTGTGCCGCTCGCCGTCGCGAACCCGGTCCGCCCAGTAACGCTGCATCGCATCATCGAGGCGCGCGTGCGGTCCCGCGACCGGTGCGGACTCGGGATCTGCGAGCCGCCGCACGCGTATCAGCAACTGCATCGGGCGTTCGAGCGTGTGGCATATCCGCGCGAACGCGGCCGCCGCTGCTGCTTTGCGCGCCGGATCGAGCGAGTCGATGTCGAGATCGCTGGTGGCCAGCACTGCGGAGAACAGGTCACCGCGCTCGCATCGGTCCTCGCGGATCACCACTGGCTCGGCGAACGGCGCGCGGGGACGGCCGGCGCTCGGGATGGCTCCGATGCTCAGGCGGGCCATGCGGAATGCAGCTCGCTGCCGACCCGGCGCGCGAGGCGTCGCAGCGCAATCGCCGCCGGACCCGATTCGTCGAGACCGACGAGACGATGCGCGTTCTCGGCGGTGATCACCGCCTCGTCATCGGGGATGTCGCCGATCAGCTGCCCACCGAGGTCGGCCATCGGCTCGCTCAGGTCGGTGCCGGGGCGCGAGCGGTTGACGATGTAGCGAAGCTGGTGTCGCAATCCGAGTCGGCGCAGCGCCTCGGTGCTGCGATACGCGTCCTGCACGCCGCCCGCCGTCGGCACGACCACGATGAAGACGTCATCGCACGCGCAGATCGCGGTGGTGGTCAAGGGATTCAGCTCCGGGCAGACGTCGAGCACCACCAGGTCGAATCCCTCCATGTCGAGCTCGCGGAGCACCTCGCGCAGCAGTGCCGGCGTCACCGGCCATTCCGGGTTCACCGCGCGCTGCGGCCCGAGCAGAACGCGCGCGCCCGAGCCGTGGCTGACCATGAAATCGATGACGCTGCGGTCCTCGGGCGGAGCGAGCGCGTAGTCGAGGAGCGTCCGTTCCGGCGCTCCGAGGCGGACCGCGACGCTCGGACTGCGCAGGTCGAGGTCGACGAGCGCGACCTTCGGCGCCGCGTGCTGGTCGTTCTGGCTCGCTGCGAGCAGACACGTGAGCTCAGTGGCGAGCATGCTGCGTCCGGTGCCACCGCGCAAGGAGAAGAAGGTCACGCGGCGGGCGCCGTCCGCCCTGCTGATCGGCCGGATGACACGCGAGAGGATCGGATCGCCCGCCCGCTGCGCGGGCGGTGGCTTCCGATCTCGCGCCGGTGGTGGCGTGTTCGGCTCGCTCGCGCGCGGGGTGCGCTTGCCGAAGAGTTCGAGGATCGAGGCCCGGGGAGGTTCACCTTCATGGTGGGCGGCGCCATCTGCCGAGCCACCCACCGCGACCTCCCAGCGGACCGTCCCCCGCCGCGGTCGCATCCAGAACAGCCCCGCGAACACCGCCCAGTCGAGCGCTGGCCGTCCGGCAACCCGCAACCACCCGAGCCCGACCGCCGCCACCGCGAGCACCGCCGCCACCGGATCCACGATCGGCGGCGGTAGCGCCGAGCGCACCAACGAGTACGCGACCAGCACACCAACCATGACCACCGCGAGCTGTCCNNTGCGTTCGCAGAATGACAGTATCGTAGGGGTCAGCGCGAACCGATTCGCGGGACAAACACGCCGAAGCCCAACTGACGGGCAGGCTCGACGGAGCCGTATCGCGCGTATCAGGCGCGGACGAAGCGCCTCATCCCGGGTGTCCGGTGACGATCAGCCGGCCGACTCCACATGCTTGGCCGGGCGACGCGGCCAGCGCTCGCGTGGCGCGAGCGTGGAGGGTCCTACGTGCTCATCGAGCCACGTGGTGAGCGGCGCTGCGGCGTGCCAGCTGCCGGCGACATGGTTGAGCGCTGCCTCTCGACTGATGCCGGCCCCACCCGGGGTCAGCCGTCCCGCCAGCAGCGATCTGTGTTTGAGCAACTCCGCCCTCGGATGATCGCGTGGATAGCCGCGGGGTACGGAACCGAGGCTATCGCCGATGAGTTCGAGGCCGGCCTCGATAGCCGTCGCTTGTGCTTCGAGCAGGCGCCCACCGAGCGCATCGTCGACGACGGCGGCGCGGTACCGGCTCAGCTGGTCCGAAGCGA
>PLDZ01000249.1 GCA_003136295.1 Candidatus Dormiibacterota bacterium | reverse complement strand
TGGAGTTGAAAGACCTGCGGTGATTGACGGCCGTCCACTCTCGCCAGCCAAGCTGCGCGCCGCGCAGGTGCTTCGCCCGCATGGTGTTCGCGGCGAGGTGCGGGCCGAGCCGATCGGCGGTGACCCGAGCCGTTTCACGCCCGGCACCAGGCTCGAGACCGAGGACGGATCGAGAGCGCTCACGGTGCGCACGGCGCGGCCCGGCGCCGGGAACGCGGTTCTGCTTGGTTTCGACGAGATCACGTCCGCGTCTGACGCGGCGTTGCTGCGCGGTGTCTATCTCTGCGTCGACGTCGACGCAGCCCGCCCGCTGGCGAAGGACGAGTGGTTCGTGTGGCAGCTTGTCGGTCTGCGCGTGCTCGACACGACCGGCACCCAGGTCGGCGTCGTCGACGATGTGGAAGCGGGGGTGGGCAACGACGTCCTGGTCATCCGGGACGACACCGACGTCCACCGGCTGCCGATGGCGCGCGACTACGTGACGTCCGTCGACGTCGCGTCGGGCACCATCACGGTTACGCCGTGGATGGAGGAGACGGTGTGATCCGCTTTCACGTGCTCACGATCTTTCCCGAGGTGTTCCCCGGTCCGCTCGATGTCGGTGTCGTCGGGCGCGCGCTCGCGGTCGGAGATGTCGAGCTGCATGTGCACGACCTGCGCGCTTACACTGAGGGTCGGCATCGTCAGGTGGACGACGTGCCCTTCGGTGGGGGCGCCGGGATGGTCTTCAAGCCCGAGCCGGTGATCCGAGCGGTGCGTGCGCTGCGCGAGACCGAGCCCGAGACACGCTGCATCCTGCTCTCACCGCAAGGGCGGCAATTCGATCAGGGCGTCGCACGCGAGCTCGCCGGAGAGCGCTCGATCCTCCTCGTCTGCGGCCGCTACCAGGGCGTCGACCAGCGTGCGCGCGATGAGATCGGCGAGGAGCTGTCGGTCGGTGACTACGTGCTCAGCGGCGGCGAGGTCGCGGCCATGGCAGTCATGGAGGCGACGGCGCGCCTGGTCCCCGGCGTCGTCGGTTCTCCCGAATCGCTTGGTGAGGAAACATTTTCCGATGGTGCCGGCGGCGGTTTCGAGGCACCGTTGTACACACGTCCCGCCGACTTTGAGGGACGATCCGTCCCCGCAGTCCTGCGCGAGGGAAACCACGCAGCCATCGCCGCATGGCGTCGCAATGAAAGTACACAACGGACCGGGCTGCGTCGCCCCGATCTGATACGGTCTGCCCCAAGGCCCGGAGGAACAACGTGAACGTCATCGATCTGCTCAAGCGCGAGCAGGAAAAACAGCAAGTCCCCGTCCTGCGTTCAGGCGATACCGTGCGTGTGCACGTCAAGGTCGTTGAAGGAACGCGCGAGCGCATCCAGGTCTTCGAGGGCGTCGTCATCGCGCTCAAGGGCAAGGTCGGGTTGGCGACGAGCTTCACCGTTCGCCGCATCGCCCATGGCGTCGGCGTCGAGCGCACATTTCTGGTGCACGCTCCTCGGATCGACAGGATCGAAGTGCTTCGCCACGGCCAGGTGCGCCGGGCAAAGCTCTTCTACCTGCGCGAGAAGGTCGGCCGCCACGCCCGCATTCGGGAGCGGCGCCAGCCCATCGGCGGCTCGGCGATGACGCTGCTTCGCGCCGAACCCGATGCGATGACTGAAGCCGACGTCGAGCCGGACGAGTTGCTCGACGCACCGGATGACCCGGAGATCGTCGACACCGAGACGACCGAGGTGACCGCGGAGGCAGACGACGCCGAGGGTGCCGCCGCACCTTCGGAGAGCGACGGCGGAGCGTAGCCGGGGGTCGCGAACCCCCGAACAACTGCCGCCGGCTCGGCCGCTCAAGGATCGGGTCGGACACGCCGGAGAAGTCGCCGCGCTGTCGTACCTCAAGGAACAGGGCTTCCGCATCCTCGCTCGCGACTGGCGAAGCCGCCTCGGGCAGATCGACATCGTCGCCGAGGACGGCGACACGCTGGTGCTGATTGAGGTGAAAGCGCGTCGCGGCACCGGGTTCGGGACACCGGAGGAGGCGGTCGACGAGCGCAAACGCCGGAAGCTGCGCATGCTTCTCGAGCTCTATCGCGCGCAGACGCACCGCCAGAAGCAGCCATGCCGTATCGACGTGATCGGCCTGATGATGGACGGGGCGATGACCGTGACCAGGACCGAGCACATCAGGGACGCCGTCCAGGACGAGTGAGCGCCGCCGACTGACAGCCCGCCGGGCAATCGCATAAGCTCGCGCCCGAGAGATGCGAGTCATCTCGTCAGGCGATGTCGCGGACGAGTGGGAGAAGGGCTATGGCGTCTGGCTGTGACCCGATCGCACACGTCTACCGTATGTACATCCACGCGGCGCCCGAGGCCATCTGGGAAGCGATCGTCAACCCGGATCTGACCGAGCGTTACGGCTACAGGGTCCGCTGCGCGTACGACCTCTGCCCCGGCGCTGCCTATATCGGTTTTCCGAGCGAGGACATGCGCCGGCTGGGGGTTCCAAACGCTGTCATGGATGGGGTGGTCCTCGAGGTGGATCCGCCCAGGCGGTTCGTGCATACCTGGCGGATGCTGGTCAGCCCTGAGCTGGCGTCGGAAGGGTTCACACGGGTCGCATGGGACATCGACGGCGGCCGGTTCGGCGTCACCAGGGTGACGCTGACGCATGAGCTGACCGGCGCTCCAACCGTGGCGCTCCTGACGTCGGGCGCGCTCGAGGACGAGGGGGGAGGCGGTGGCTGGAACTGGGTGCTCAGTGGATTGAAGACGTTTGTCGAGACCGGCAAGACGCTCGGTACGCTGGATCCGAACCAGCGCTGAAGCACCGGTAGGGCCAGCTTGACATGTGACCAAACGGTCACGTATCCTGCAGGGGTGACTGACGACGACCTCGTGTTCAAAGCACTCGCCGATCCGACGCGACGCTTCCTGCTCGATCTGCTCTTCCAGCGTGACGGCCGCACGTTGACCGAGCTCGAGAGCGAGCTGGAGATGACGCGATTCGGCGTGATGAAACACCTGAGGGTCCTGGAAGACGCGGGGCTCGTCATTGCACGCCGTTCGGGCAGGGAGAAGTTGCACTTCCTCAACCCGATCCCGATTCAGCTGCTCCACGACCGGTGGATCGGCAAGTACCGCGAGCGCTACGCGTCGGCGCTCGCCAATCTCAAGAACGAGCTGGAGGACATGGCATGACCACGACAGCGACTGCGATCGGCACCACCCAGGTCTACCGGGTGTACATCAAGTCGACACCCCAGGCGATCTGGGACGCGATCATCAAGCCTGAATGGACGGAGCGGTACGGCTACTGCGGCCGCGTCGACTTCGATCTCCGTCCCGGCGGCAAGTACACGGGCTACACCAGCGAGGGAATGCGCTCGATGGGCGCGCCCGAGGTCGGCGTGGACGGCGAGGTCCTGGAAGTCGATCCGCCCCACAAGCTGGTGCAGACGTTCCGCATGGTGATGGATCCGACCATGGAGGCTCAGGGCTTCACGCGGGTCACGTACGAGATCGAGGAGCGCAAGAACGGCGTGACCCGGCTGACCCTGACGCACGAGCTCGAGGGCGCTCCGGCGCTCGCGGTGCTCATGTCGGGTGGCATGGAGGACCAGGGCGCCGGCGGCGGCTGGAACTGGGTGCTCAGCGGNNCTCAAGACGTTGCTCGAGACCGGGCAGTCCCTCGACGCTACGGGACATCAGTGAGCTGAATCCGGCGGTGGCCCTGCGCGGCGCGGCGTGCGCTGCGCGGGGCCGTGGCGGGCTCAGAGGCTGGCCCGCTCAGGCCTCGGCGACTGACTCGTCACATTGACCCGGCGTCGCGGGTCTCCCTGAGTGAGACGCGGCGATAGAGGAATGTGACGGATGGACGAGAACGACTGGCTGGCGGAGCGGTTCGAGGCGCATCGGCGCCACCTGCGAGCGGTGGCGTACCGGATGCTTGGCTCGCTCACGGAGGCCGACGACGCCGTCCAGGACACCTGGTTACGTCTGAATCGATCAGGGGCAGACGAGGTCGAGAACCTCGGCGCCTGGTTGACGACGGTCGTCGCGCGTGTGTGCCTGAACATGCTGCGTTCACGCAACACCCGCCGCGAGGAGTTCTTCGGAGTGCATCTGCCCGACCCCGTCATCGTTCCGGATGGCGAGCTCCAGCCGGAGGACGAGGCGTTGCTCGCCGACTCGGTCGGCCTCGCGCTTCTGGTCGTGCTCGACACCCTGGCGCCGGCGGAGCGGTTGGCGTTCGTCCTTCACGACATGTTCCAGCTGCCCTTCAATGAGATCGCCCCGATGCTTGGTCGGAACCCTGCAGCGGCGAGGCAGCTCGCCAGCCGGGCACGGCGGCGCGTGAAGGGCGCCGACATCCCCACGCCGGATCCGGATCTCGCCCGACAACGGAGCGTGGTCGACGCCTTCTTCTCGGCCGCGCGCGGCGGCGATTTCAACGCGCTCGTCGCCTTGCTCGATCCCGACGTGGTGCTCCGCGCCGACTGGGGCTCAGGGCGTCCCGCGTTGCCGAGGGTGATTCGGGGCGCAGCTGCTGTCGCCAGGCAGGCTCGTCCCGTTCCTGGCGCAGTGCTGCGCGCCGCGCTGGTGAACGGCGCTGCCGGGGTGGTTGTCGTCGTGGCGGGACGTCCCTTCGTCGTGATGGGCTTCACGGTCGCCGGGGGGAAGATCCTGGCGATCGACGCGATTGCTGACCCCGAACGCGTCGGCCGGATCGCAGCGGCCGTCCTTGACGACGCTCCCGAGTAGCGGGCCGATACCCGAGCTTCTGTTACACCTCTTTGTGTGATTGTCTACGCAGTGGACAACCCGCCCTCGGCGGGCCGGTCGTGAGCAGGTTGTGGCCGAATGTGAGATCGAACTAGCGGCCCTATGGGCCCTATAGAGAATCCCGGCCTGCAAACCGAGACTGCTGCCGCTCCCCAATCCTGGGGCGCGAGGCAGTGACATAGTTAGCCGATGGTGGCAGGCATCCTCGGTGGTTCTGGCACCCACGTCGTCCAGATCATCATTGGCATCGTGGTGGCGGCTGCGCTCATCGGCTACTTCCTGTTGCGCATCGGGGATCGAGGTGGCGGCGGTCATGTCCGCGCCGCTGCAACTGCTGTCAGCCCACATGACCGCGGGAAAGCTACGAGCGACGGGACAGTTAGGTTGGTTCGGACGTGGAGTGGGATCGGTATTGGTGCGCAGGATAAGCAGTGGAACATCGCGATCGACGGCATCGTGGTGGGGTCGATCGCCAACAAGGAGACAATCGAGGTAGCCGTAGCCCCTGGGCACCATACGTTGCGGCTCGGGTCCGGCCGCCGCCGCAGCGCCGAGCGTTCGTTGGATGTCGCGCAGGACGAGGTCGTCGGCTTCAGTTGCTACGGTCCGAGGTTCTGGCCACAGCTCCTGGCGGCACTCGTCAACAACGATCTCTGGATCACGCTCAGGCGAAGCTGAGGAGGCCGGGTCGCAGACGCGACCCACCGCGCTATACGAAACGTCCGCCCAAGTCCGCACCGCAGCCCACAACGGTGACAGGCCAGCTGATCACGCACCAGGGTGATGATCGCCGATAGTGCTACACTCCTGTGTGTGATTGCGTGTGCAATAAGTTGTGCGACCAGAGGCCTCGCCGGGGTGCCGGTCACGGTCGAGGCGGACATCGCCAACGGGTTGCCGGGATTCACCATCGTCGGCCTCACAGACCGAGCGATCCAGGAGGCACGGGAGCGGGTCAAGCCGGCGATCCGTAACGCGGGTTACAAGTTCCCGCAGCGACGGGTCACCGTCAACCTTGCCCCGGCGGAGGTGCCCAAAGAGGGGACAGGTTTCGATCTCGCGATAGCGATTGCGATTCTTCGCGCCGAGGACCAATCGATCCGCCTGGACGGGCTCGCGTTTCTGGGTGAGCTCGCGCTCGATGCCTCCCTTCGTCCAGTGACAGGCGTCCTCCCAATGGCGAGATGCCTCGCCGCGGCAGGAATCCGACGGCTCATCGTGCCTGTCGAGAATGCTCCAGAAGCCGCGCTCGCGGAGGGTGTCGAGGTGTTGGGCGCTGCCTCGCTCCAGGCATGCGTCGCGTACTTACGCGGCGAGGGTTCGCTGATACCCGGCGTGCGTGACCATTCGCCGCCCGGGGCATTGCCCGACCCCGACCTCGGTGCGGTTCGCGGGCAGGGCCAGGCCAAGCGCGCACTCGAGATCGCGGCCGCGGGCGGGCACAACGTGTTAATGACTGGGCCACCCGGGGCGGGGAAAACGATGCTCGCGCGGACCTTCCCTTCGCTGCTCCCCGATCTCCGGTATGACGCGGCGCTCGAGGTCGCAGCGATCTATTCGCTTCGAGGCACACTGCGCGAGCGTCCGCCCACGACGCTCCGGCCGCCCTTCCGCGCGCCACATCACAGCATCTCCCGTGCGGGCCTGGTCGGCGGCGGAACCGGGCTCGCCCAACCGGGCGAGATCAGCCTCGCGCACCGCGGAGTCCTCTTTCTCGACGAGCTCTGCGAATTCTCACGTCAGCATCTCGAGGCGCTCCGCCAGCCCCTCGAGGAGCATTCGGTGACAGTCGCCCGAGCCCGATCCACGGTCTCGTACCCGGCCGACTTCATGTTCATCGGCGCCTCCAATCCGTGCCCGTGCGGGCACCTCGGTGACGCTCAAGGCTGCACGTGCGACGCCCGGCAGCTGACCGCCTACTCCAGCAAGATCAGTGGCCCCATCAAGGACCGCATCGACCTGGTCGTCTCAGTGCCGCGCCAGGAGTATCGAGACATCTTCGACGGTGCGGACGAGGAGCCATCGTCGGCTGTGCGGTCCCGGGTCGAGGCGGCTCGATCCCGGCAGGGCGACCGCGCCGGGCGCGGCAATGCAGCCATGGGTGGGCGCGAAATTCTCGCTGCGGCGCGTTCCACTGCGCCCGCACGGCGCTTGCTGGCGCTCTCGGGTGAACGCCTTCACCTCAGCGCCCGTGGCTTTTTTCGCGTTCTCCGCGTGGCTCGAACGATCTCGGACCTCGCAGGCGAGGATCGGGTNNGTCGGCTCGCGGCGCGCGACCTTCAGCGGCGTCGAGATCGCCCGGTCGATCGGCGGTGAACTCGGCGCCGTGGGAATCCAGGTGATCAGCGGGATGGCGCTCGGCATCGACGCCGCGGCGCACCGCGGCGCGCTCGAGGCCGGCGGGACGACCGTTGCCGTGCTCGGCTGCGGGATCGATATCTGCTATCCGCCGCGGCACGCGGAGCTGCGCTCGCAGATCATCGCCGCCGGCTCCCTGATCACCGAGGAGCCTGGGGGGACGCCGCCGTTCAAATACAACTTCCCGAAGCGCAACCGCATCATCGCCGCCCTCGCCAGCGCCGTCGTGGTCGTTGAGGCAACCGAACGCAGTGGCGCCCTGAGCACCGCACGCTGGGCTGCCGACCTCGGCCGCGAGGTGCTCGCGGTGCCCGGCTCGATCCGGTCACGGCAGAGCAGCGGCACCAACCTGCTGATCCGCGACGGGGTCCGGCCCTTCCTGGGGGTCGGCGATCTCCTCGAGGCCGTACCGGAGCTCCGGCAGGCAGTTCCCGAAAGCGCCCTCGACATCCTGCCGGCTGGGGACGGCAGCCGCCTCGAGCGTTTCAGCCCACCGCTGCGGGAGATACTGGCACGCATGGGAACGCAACCTGTCCACCCGGACCAGGTCGGGGTTGCTCTGGGGCTCTCGCCGGCGCTCGTCGCCAGCCGGCTGGGTGCGCTGGAGCTTGCCGGAGCCGTAATGTCCCTGCCCGGAGGCCTCGTGGCCCGTACCGTATAACCGGCGCCAGACCCCCATTAGGAAGTCCAGATAGTGTCCCGTTTGATCATCGTCGAGTCGCCGAGCAAGGCGCGAACGCTCGCCCGTTTTCTCGGGTCCGAGTACATCGTGCTCGCCTCCATGGGGCACGTCCGTGATCTGCCCAAGTCGAAGATCGGCGTCGACGTCGAGGCGGGGTTCACCCCGCAGTACGAGCTCATCAAGGGCAAGGAGAAGCAGATTCGCGATCTCCGTGCCGCGGTCAAGAAGGCGTCGTCGACCCTGCTGGCTGCGGACCCCGATCGCGAGGGCGAGGCGATTGCCTGGCACCTCGCGGAGGCGCTCGGCCTGAGCAATCCCGACCGCATCGTCTTCCACGAGATCACCAAGCTGGCCGTCGACGCGGCGCTCGCGCATCCCCGCAAGATCGACCGTTCACTCGTGTCCGCCCAGGAGGCGCGCCGGGTCATCGACCGCCTGGTGGGGTATCGGCTCTCGCCACTGCTCTGGCGCAAGGTGCGGGCGGGACTCTCCGCCGGACGTGTGCAATCCGTCGCGGTGCGTCTGGTCGTCGATCGCGAGACCGAGATCGACGCGTTCGTCCCGGTCGAGTCGTGGACCATCGACGCTCTTCTTGCCAAAGATGGCAGCAACCCCTTCAGCGCGCGCCTGGTCGGCAGGCGCGGCGACACCGACGCAGCGGAGCGCGAGAAGCTGGAGCTCGGCACCGATGCCGAGGCCGCTGAGGTCATCGCCGCGCTCGGCCTCGACGCCAAGGGCGCGGTCACCGAACGGACCCCCGCCTTCGTTGTGCGCTCCATCGACGTCAAGGAGACGACGCGCCGGCCGCTCCCGCCGCACACGACGAGCACGCTGCAACAGGATGCCAGCTCGCGGCTGCGCATGTCGCCGAAACGGACCATGAGCATCGCCCAGGAGCTGTACGAAGGCGTCGAGCTCGGCAACGCCGGGTCGACCGGCCTGATCACCTACATGCGCACCGACTCGATCCGCATCAGCGACGCGGCCCGTGACGAGGCGGCCAAGCACGTCACGGCGGCGTTCGGCAAGGAGTACGTGGGCAGCGGGGCCGTCCGCCGCAAGGCAGCGGTCAACGTGCAGGACGCACACGAGGCAATCCGGCCGACCGACGTGAACCGGACCCCGGACTCCATCGGTGCGAGCCTTTCGCCCGGACAGTTGAAGGTCTACGACCTGATCTGGCGCCGCTTCGTCGCGAGTCAGATGAGTCCCGCGAAGTACCTCAACACCACGGCGATGATCGACGCGGCGGACTACGTGTTCCGAGCATCGGGATCGCTGATCACCTTCGAGGGATTCCAGAAGGTCTGGAAGCGCGACGACGACAAGGACAAGGACATGACCTTGCCCCCACTCGCGGAGCGCGAGGAGCTCAAATGCCTCGAGATCGCCGCTGAGCAGCACTTCACCCAGCCGCCACCCCGGTACACCGAGGCAACCCTGATCAAGGAGCTCGAGGAGCGTGGCATCGGCCGCCCGTCGACCTACGCCGCAACCATCGAGGTCATCCAGGAGCGACAGTATGTTCGCCAGCTGGAGCGACGTCTGCATCCGACCGAGCTCGGCAAGACGGTTGACGCCGTCCTCCGCCAGAACTTCCCCGACATCGTCGACGTCGCCTTCACCGCGGACCTCGAAAAACGGCTCGATTCCGTGGAGGAGGGCACTCGCGCCTACGAGCCGACTGTCCGTGAATGGTACGAGCCGTTCGCGGCAACCCTCGAACGCGCCGAGCGGTCGATGGAGCGCGTCCGCGTCCCGGCCCGCGAAACCGGGGAGGAGTGCCCCGAGTGCGAGATCGGGCGCCTGGTCGTGCGCGAGGGGAAGTTCGGCGAGTTCGTGGGATGTTCCCGGTTCCCCGACTGCAAGTACATCAAGGACCGCAAGACCGCCGAGGCACTCGCCACCGGTGAGATGTGCCCGCGCTGCGGCAAGCCGCTGGTTACCCGCCAGGGGCGGCGCGGACCCTTCGTCGGATGCTCGGGATACCCGAGCTGCACGTACATCAAGGACGATCGAGCACCGGCCGCAGCCGAGGGCGACGGCGCGGAGGCCGAGGAGCTCGGGGTCTGTCCCCAGTGCGGCAAACCGCTTCGTCGCCGCAGCGGCAGGCGGGGCACGTTCGTCGGCTGCACCGGCTATCCCGACTGCAAATACATCCAACCCGGTGCGCCCGGAGCACGGGCGGCGGGCCCGGCACCAGAGCCAACCGGCGAGGACTGTCCCGAGTGCTCCAAACCGCTCGTGACCCGCAGGGGCCGATACGGCCCGTTCGTGAGCTGCTCCGGGTATCCCGCCTGTAAGTACCGCCCCCCCAAGGTCGCCGTCGGATGACCGGCGCGCACGCAACGACTGTCGTGGCGGTGCAGCGCGGGGGAACGGTGGCGGTCGCCGGCGACGGCCAGGTGACCGTCGGCGACATCGTGATGAAGGCGCGGGCCTCGAAGGTGCGGCGACTCTTCCACGGTCAGGTGGTGTGCGGTTTCGCAGGTGCCGTCGCCGACGCGCTCACCCTGTTCGATAAATTCGAGCAACACCTCGACAAGCACCAGGGCAACCTGGTGCGCGCCGCCATCGGCCTCAGCAAGGAATGGCGCACCGACAAGTACCTGCGCCGCCTCGAGGCGATGCTGATTGTGGCTGACGCCAACCGGATTCTCCTGCTCAGCGGCGANNGCGGCCGCAGCGGCACTGCTGGAGAGCACCGACCTCGATGCCGAGGACATCGCCCGGCGCGCGCTGCTCATCGCGGCGCGCCTCTGCATCTACACCAACGACAACATCACTGTCGAAACCCTCGAGCTCGCCACTCCGGCGCCGGCTGCGCCCGTTCCCGCGTGACCAGCGTCGCGGCCGTCGATCCCGGCCCCGAGGCGCATGACGGCGTCGCGTCCCACGATCTGATCGAAGCGGTTGCGGGGGAGACGCTGCGCCCGGCCGAGGTGGTGCGACGTCTCGACGAGTACATCATCGGTCAGCACGAAGCAAAACGATCGGTCGCGATCGCCCTGCGCAACCGGGTGCGCCGGCGCATGCTGCCCGAGGACATGCGCAACGAGGTGCTGCCCAAGAACATCCTGATGATCGGACCGACGGGCGTCGGCAAGACCGAGATCGCGAGACGGGTGGCGCGGTTGACGGAGTCGCCGTTCATCAAGGTCGAGGCGACCAAGTTCACTGAAGTCGGGTACGTCGGCCGTGACGTCGAGTCGATCCTTCGCGATCTGCTCGAGCAGACCATCACCGAGCTCCACGAGGACCGCATCGCCGAGGTGGAGCCGAGGGCGCGCGTCCTCGCCGACGCACGGCTCGTCGAGACCCTCCACGAAGCCGCCGAGCGCCAGCGTTCCGTCCCTGCAAGGACCGACGAGAGCGCAGCGCCGCCGAGCCCCGATCTGGTGACGGCCGAGGCCCGCCGTGCGCGTACCAGGCGCCGCCGGCTCGCCCGCCGTCTCGCCGCCGGGACATTGGAGGATGCGACGGTCGACATCGAGGTCGAGGAGCCCTTTCAACCCGCNNGCGGAGGCGCGCGATGTGCTCGTCGACGAGGAGACCGATCGCCTCATCGATATGGACCGCGTCTACGACGACGCGATCCACCTCGTCGAGGACTCGGGCGTGGTGTTCATCGATGAGGTCGACAAGATCTGCGGCCCCGCATCGGATCGCGGGCCCGACGTGAGCGGCGAAGGGGTGCAGCGCGACCTGTTGCCGATCCTCGAAGGCTCGACGGTGCACACCCGATACGGACCGGTGCGAACCGACCACGTCCTCTTCGTGGCGGCAGGCGCTTTCACTGCCGCCCGGCCGAGCGACCTCATCCCGGAGTTCCAGGGTCGATTTCCGATCCGCGTCGAATTGAAGCCGCTCAGCGAGGATGATCTCGTCCGCATCCTCACCGAGCCCGGCAATGCGCTGACCAGGCAGTACGCGGCCCTGCTCGGCACCGAGCACGTGACCCTCGATTTCACCGCCGACGGGATTCGCGAGCTCGCAGCCCAGGCGTACCGCGTCAACGAGGAGGACGAGAATCTCGGTGCGCGGCGCCTGTTCACGATCATGGAAAAGGTGCTCGAGGACGTCTCCTTCGGCGCGGAGGAGCTCGCCGGGACGACGGTCGTCATCGATGCGGCCTACGTCGGCGAGCGGCTCGGCGACCTGGTGCGCAACCAGGACCTCCGCCGCTACGTCCTCTGAGCCGGCCTGCCCGGGTGTAGGGAGCCGGCCGGGCTGGTACACTCCGGTCATCTCACACGTCCGGTTTCACGCGGCCGGCGGGTGCCCGGTGCCCCCGGGTCGCCGCCGCGGTTCACCCCGGACGGAGGCACCACACCACCCCAACAGGAGCGACCGCCCATGCCGGCAGTAACACTGCGCCAGCTGCTGGAAGCCGGAGTCCACTTCGGCCACCAGACCAGCCGGTGGAATCCCCGGATGCGCCCGTACATCTTCACGGCGCGCAACGGCATCCACATCATCGACCTCGAGCAGACCCAGAAGCAGCTCGACGTCGCCTGCGAGTACCTCAGGGATATCGTCGGGAGCGGCCAGAAGGTCCTCTTCGTCGGTACCAAGAAGCAGGCCCAGGACGTCATCGAGGAGGTCTGCCGGAACACCGGCCAGGCCTACGTCACCCATCGCTGGATGGGCGGGATGCTCACCAACTTCACGGTCATCCAACGCCGCCTGCGCCGCCTTGCGGAGCTTCGCGTGATGCAATCGAAGGGCGACTTCGAGCGCATGAGCGGGAAGGAGGCAAACGACGCGAAGGACGACCTCGAGCGCCTCGAGAACAACTTCGCGGGCATGGCCGACATGAAGCGACTTCCGGGTGCGGTCTTCGTCATTGACTGCAAGAAAGAGCGCATCGCAGTCACCGAGGCCAACAAGCTGAACATCCCGATCGTCGCGATCGTCGACACCAACTGCGACCCCGACGACATCCAGGTGGTGATCCCGGGCAACGACGACGCCATGCGCAGCTGCCGCCTGATCGTGACCGAAATCGGCAAGGCGATCGCCGAAGGGCTGCAGCAATTCACCGAGCGCGAGATGCAGGAACGCCAGGAGGCCGAGCAGCGCGAGCGCGAAGCGGCCGTCGCGGCCGAGGCCGCCGCGGTCGTCGCGGCCGAGCAGGCTGCCGCAGCCGCGGCACATGCTGACGCGATCGCCGCGGAGCAGGCGCCCGCGGAGGAGGCGGCTGCCGCAGCGGCAACACCGGAACCCGCGGTGGCCGGGGCAGCGGCTTCCGATGGGGAGGCAACGAGCTGATGGCAGAGGTCACCGCGGCAATGGTCAAGGCCTTGCGAGAGCGCACTGGCGCGGGGATGATGGACTGTAAACGCGCCCTGGTGGAATCCGACGGCGACATGGACAAAGCCGAGGACTGGTTGCGCGCCAAGGGATTTTCGCGTGCAGCTGCAAAGGCGGGGCGCAGTACCAACGAGGGCCTGGTCGAGGCGTACATCCACCATGCCGGTGGTATGGCCAGGCAGGGCGCGCTCATCGAGCTCAACTGCGAATCCGATTTCGTCGCCAAGACCGACGATTTCAAGCACCTCGCGCACACGCTTGCGCTCCAGGTCGTCGGCATGGCTCCGACGTACGTCCGGCGCGAGGACGTCCCCGCCGAGCTTGTCGAGCGTGAGCGAGCCGTCTATCGCGAGCAGGTGCAGGGCAAGCCGGAGAACATCGTCGAGAAGATCCTCACCGGCAAACTGGATGCTTTCTACGCGCAGATCTGTCTGCTCGAGCAACCGTGGATCAAGGACGACAAGAAGAAGGTCGGTGACCTGGTGACCGAAGCCGTCGCCAAGCTCGGCGAGAACATCTCGGTGGCCCGCTTCGCCCGCTTCGCCGTGGGCGGTGAGAGCACCGAGAGTAATGGCGCGGCTGCACCGGTCGCCGAGTGAGCCTCGGAGCCGAGAGCGTGGAGCTTGCCGAGGTGGCCGCACGAGCCGATGACGGACGCCGGCCGGTGTTCGGCCGGGTCATCCTCAAGCTCGGGGGCGAGGCGCTCCTCGGAACCGCCGGCTACGGTATCGACTACGGGGCGGCGCGCCATATCGCCGAGCAATTGACTCACATCGTCGCGCGCGGCGTGCAGGTCGCCATCGTTGTGGGCGGCGGCAACATCGTGCGTGGCACCGAGGCGGCGCAGCATGGGATCGACCGGGTCACGGCCGACTACATGGGCATGCTCGCCACGGTGATCAACGCGCTGGCGCTTCGCGACGCCATCGAGCAGTTCGGGATCGACTGCCGGCTGCAGAGCGCGATCGCGATGCAGCAGGTCGCCGAGCCCTTCATCCCGAGGCGCGCCATCCGCCACCTCCAGAAAGGGCGCCTTGTCATCCTCGCCGCCGGCACCGGCAATCCGTTCTTCACGACCGACACGACGGCGGCGCTGCGTGCGGTCGAGATCGGTGCCGACGTGCTGCTCAAGGCGACCAAGGTCGACGGCATCTACAGCGCGGATCCCAACAAGGTCACCACGGCCACCCGGTTGCAGAACCTGACCTACATGGATGTCCTCAATCGCGGGCTCGCCATCATGGACAGCACGGCCGTGACCCTGTGCATGGACAACCGCATGCCGATCATCGTCTTCAACCTCTTCACCCAGGGCAACATGGAGCGGGTGATCCTCGGTGAGCAGATCGGGACCCGCGTCGACGCGGAGGCTGACGCCGAGTGACCGACCGCGACAAGACCGACGACCCAGAGCAACAGATTGCGCAGCGGCTCGCCGACGCGCACCAGCGCATGGAGAAGAGCGTCGAGGCCCTGCACCGTGAATTGATGACGGTGCGCACCGGGCGCGCGTCGCCCGCGCTCCTGGAGCGTTTGCACGTCGATTATTACGGCTCCCCGACACCACTCCAGAGCATCGCAGGGATCAGCGTTCCGGAAGCCAGCATGCTGGTCATTCAGCCATACGACCGCACGTCGCTCGGTGCCATCGAGAAGGCAATCCAGAAGAGCGACCTCGGGCTCAACCCCAGCAACGACGGCCAGGTGATCCGCGTCGCGATCCCCCAGCTCACCGAGGAGCGGCGCAAGGAGCTCGTCAAGGTCATCCACCGCAAGGCCGAGGAGGCGCGTGTCGCGGTGCGAAATATCCGCCGCGACGAGGTCGATCATCTCCGCCGAGTCGAGAAGGATGGCCACGTGAGCAAGGACGAGGTGGCCTCCAAACTCACCGAAGCGCAGAAGATCACGGATCAGTTCATCGCCAGGATCGACGACGCCATCCAGAGGAAGGAGGCTGAGATCCTCGAGGTCTGACGGAGACCAGCGCCGAAACGGCCGAAGCCTTCGGGGCGTTCTGACCCCGAGCACCAAAATGCAGCGCCCACCCGATCCCGCCGCGATCCCGCTCCCCGCAAGGGCAGATCTTCCGCGGCATGTCGGCATCATCATGGACGGCAACGGTCGGTGGGCGCGGCAGCGCCACCTCCCGCGCGTCGCCGGTCACCGCGCAGGTGTGCGGGCGATCCGTCCGGTCATGGAGGCGTGCCATGAGGCCGGTGTCCACATCCTCACGCTCTACGCATTCAGCACGGAGAACTGGCAGCGGCCGCGCGGCGAAGTGACCGCGCTCATGCGCCTGTTCGGCGAGACCATCGATCGTGAGGTCGGTGAGCTGCACGAGAACGGCGTGCAGATCCGCGTGCTCGGTGACCGGGCGCGGCTGAGTGAATCCCTCCGGCGCAAGGTGGCGCAGGCTGAGGCACTCACGGCAGGCGACACGTCGGCGATCCTCAACGTTGCTATCAACTACGGGGGCCGGCGTGAGATCGTCGATGCGATTCGAGAGATGGCCGGCTCCGGTGCCGATCTGACATCGCTCGACGAGGCCACGATCAGCAGCGGGCTCTACACCCGCGGCCTTCCGGATCCCGACCTGATCGTGCGCACGGCGGGGGAGCTCCGGATCAGCAACTTCCTGCTCTGGCAGGCCGCCTACGCCGAGCTGTACGTCACCGACACGCTCTGGCCCGATTTCGGCGAGCGAGCAATTCACGATGCGCTCGCCGATTTCTCCAGTCGCGAGCGCAAGTTCGGCGCGATCCCGGAGCCGGTCGAGCGCGTCCCCGCCCACGCCGGCAACGTGCAGCACGCCAACCGGGCGGAATGAATCTCGCCGTCCGAGTGGCCTCGGGGGTGGTCCTGGTGGCGATCATCGCCGCCGCCCTCTGGATCGGCACGCCGGCGGTCGCCACCGTGGTCGGAGCGGGCGCGCTGATCGGAGCGTGGGAACTCCGAGGACTCCTCGGGCGGATGGGCCCGACTCCACCCGTCTGGTTGATCCTGCCGCTCAGCGTCTGGCTCGGGATTCGCTTCGCACTGCCGGCATCGGACATGGCGGCGGACTGGGCATTCGCGGCGGCCGCCGTCGTCGGCCTGCTGGCCGGTCTCGGAATCCGGCAAAGCTTCGCCGGCTGGGCGCTCGCCGTCGGCGGGGCCGCCTACATCGGGCTCTGTCTCGGTTTCTGGGTGGCGATCTACCGCTGGCACGTCCCGGACGCCAACCACCTCGGATTCCGGCTCGTCGTCCTCGCCCTGGCAGGTGCGGTGATCGGCGACTCGGCCGCGTACTTCGTCGGTTCCGCGATCGGCCGCCACCCGTTTTTCCATTCGATCTCGCCGCGCAAGTCCATCGAAGGGGCGGTCGCCGGTGCCGTGGCGTCACTGCTGGTCGGCGCCCTCGCCGGCCCATGGCTGATCGGTATCAGCGTCCCGCTCGGCGCCGGTCTCGGCGCCCTCATGGCGGTCGCGGCGCAGGGTGGAGACCTCGTGGAATCAGCGATCAAGCGTGAGGCCGGGGTGAAGGACTCCGGAACCCTGATCCCCGGTCACGGAGGGATCCTCGACAGGGCCGACAGCCTTGTCCTGCTCGCGCCAGTCGTATATTGCTACCTGAAGCTGATCGCATTCCCGTAACCCCGGTGAAAGCGGTGGCGTGCTCTGCTCTACTGCGAACCGAGGCATCTGCGCACAAGTGACACTCCCCACGCCCCGCCGACGCGTCGTCCTGCTGGGCGCGACCGGTTCGATCGGCCGTCAGGCGTGTGACGTCATCGCCAGGTTTCCCGATCGATTCACGCTGGTCGGCGCGGTGGCGGGGAGCAACGGCGCCGCCCTCGCGGCGATCGCGACCCGGTTCGGGGTCACGCGCACCGCGCTCGTGCACGCCGGCGCAAACACCGTATTGCCCCCGGGCTGCGCGGCCGGCATCGATGCCGCCTGTGAGATCGCGGCCATGGATGCCGACGTGGTCTGTGTCGCGATCACCGGNNGAGCTCGTCAAAGCGCGCGCAGCCGCTGCCGGGGCCCGCATCATTCCGATCGACAGCGAGCACTCGGCCCTCTGGCAGTGCCTGCGCGGCGAGGATCCCGCCTCGGTATCCCGGCTTGTGCTCACCGCCAGTGGCGGCCCGTTCCTGCGGAGGCCACTCGACACGTTCGCATCGATCACGCCGGTCGAAGCGCTTGCTCACCCCACCTGGAACATGGGGCCGAAGGTGACCATCGATTCCGCCACCATGATGAACAAGGGGCTCGAGGTCATCGAAGCGCATTTCCTGTTCGACACGCCGTACGCCGCGATCGATGTCGCGATCCATCCGACCAGCATCGTGCACAGCTGG
>PLDZ01000262.1 GCA_003136295.1 Candidatus Dormiibacterota bacterium | reverse complement strand
TCCGGCCAGGGGCTCGCGGAGTCTGCTTCTCCGTCGTCACCCTCGGCCCGCTGGCGGTAGCGGTCGGCAACCATCTTGTACGCCACAGTCTTGGGGAGGCCCAGCTTGACGAGGCTCTTGACCTCGTCGGCCATCACCTTGTCTCGGGCGGTCTCGATCGAGGCGACAAGATCCTCGATGGAAACTGTGGAAGCGCGCTTGGACATCACATGCAGTCTACCAACGGTTCGGCGGAGCAAACCTGCTGACATACATTCGGTCTCCCGGCGGCCCGCGGCTCCCGGGCGGCTCCCGTAGCCCGGCATACTTTGAGGATGGCGTATCTCCCCAACTCCGATGCCGAACGTCGCGAGATGCTCGATGCGGTGGGGGCAGCGTCGGAAGCGGACCTGTTCACGACGATTCCGGCCGCCCTGCGCAACCCTCCCATCGACCTCCCGCCACCGCTCTCCGAGCAGGACCTGGTCGCCGAGCTCGAGGGGCTTGCNNCCCGAGTTCTACACCGCGTACACGCCGTACCAGGCCGAGGCATCGCAGGGGACCCTGCAGACCATCTTCGAGTTCCAGTCGATGATCTGCGCGCTCACCGGGCTCGACGTCGCCAACGCGTCGCTCTACGACGGCGCGACCGCCGCGGCGGAGGCGATGGTGATCGCGGTCCAGGCAACCGGGAGAGCTCGCATCGCGGTCGCCGACACGGTGCACCCCGAAACCATCGCCGTGCTGCGAACCTTCGCCGAGGGACGGCGTATCGCGGTCGACGTCGTCGCAACCGTTGAGGGCGTGCTCTCGGGCGACACGGTTCGCGCGAACCTGACATCGGACCACGCGGCGCTGCTCGTGCAGTACCCGAGTTTCGCCGGCACCATCCAGGACCTCGCGCCGCTCGCAGAGGCCGCCCATAACGCCGGTGCGCTCGCAATCTGCGCCACCGACCTGCACGCCTGCGCGTTGCTGACGCCTCCGGGTGAGAGCGGATTCGACGTTGCCGTCGGTGACGGCCAGCCCCTGGGCATCCCCGCGTCGTTCGGCGGCCCACACGTCGGGTTCATGGCGGTGGCGCAGGCACAGCTGCGACGCATCCCGGGCCGCCTGGTGGGCATGACCCTGGACCACGACGAGCGCCGCGCCTACACGCTGACCCTCCAGGCGCGCGAGCAGCACATCCGCCGCGAGCACGCGACCTCCAACATCTGCACCAACCACGCGCTGATCGCACTCGCCGCCACCGTGTACATGGCCCACATGGGCGCGGGCGGGATGCGCGCGGTTGCCGAGGTGAGCGCGCAGCGCGCCCATCACCTCGCGGCTCTCCTCAGCGCGGTTGAGGGTCTGTCGCTTGCGCATCCGTCGACACCGTTTCTCTGGGAGTTCGTGCTGCGCACGCCCCGCAGCGCTGCAGAGTTCGCGACGGCGTTGCGTGAGCGGGGCATCGTCGCGGGACTGCCGCTCGGCCGCTTCGACCCGACACGGGACGGCGAACTCCTCGTCTGCTGCACCGAACTCACCACGCCACAGGCGATTGACCGCTATGCCGCGGCCGCCGCCGAGGCCGTCGCGTCGGAGCGCAGCGTTGCGATGGCACACGCATGAACGACTCGATTCCCGACGTGACGCGCGATGCGGGATGGGCGGTGGACGAACCGCTCGTCTTCGAGCTGAGCGCCAACTACACCACCGGACCCGCGGTCACCGCCGCCGGCGTTCCCACCACCAACGGTGAGACGTCGATTCCTGATTCGCTGCTTCGGAGCACGCCGCCGACGGTGCCGGCGGTTCCGGAGGCGGTACTGGCACGCCACTTTGGACGCCTCGCGCGGCGCAATCACAACCTCCACGAGGGGATGTATCCGCTCGGTTCCTGCACGATGAANNGACACGCAGGGCGCGCTCCAGTTGATGTGGGAGCTCGACCGCCTGCTCTCGTCGATCACGGGGATGGCGCGCATGTCGCTGCAGCCTGCGGCGGGCGCGCACGGCGAGTGGACGGGACTGCGCATGATCCAGGCGTACCACGCCAATCGTGGAGACACAGCACGCACGCGCGTCCTCATCCCCGACTCGGCGCACGGCACCAACCCCGCGTCCGCGGCGGCGTGCGGCCTCGACGTCGTGACGGTGAAGAGCAATCACGACGGCACCGTCGACGTCAACGATTTCTCGAGCCATCTCGACGCCACAGTGGCCGCTGTCATGCTGACCAATCCGAACACGCTCGGCGTCTTCGAGAAGGACATCACGGAGATCGCGCGGCTCGCTCATGAAGCCGGTGCGCTCGTGTACTACGACGGTGCAAACCTGAACGCGCTGGTCGGCATGGCGCGTCCCGGTGACATGGGGTTCGACGTCGTCCACCTCAATCTGCACAAGACGTTCTCGACACCGCACGGCGGCGGCGGTCCTGGCGCAGGTCCTGTCGGAGTGGGTGAGCGTCTCATCGATTTCCTGCCGACACCAACAGTGGAACGTGATGGCGACCGCTTCTTTCTCGATGACCAGCGACCCAAGAGTGTCGGCAAAGTGCGTTCGTACTATGGCAACTTCGGCATGCTGGTGCGCGCTTACGCATACATCCGCGCCTACGGCGATCACCTCCCGTGGGTCGCGCGCGACGCGGTGCTCAACGCACGCTATCTGCAGTCGAAGCTCACGGGACTCTTCGCGATGGCCGTCGAGACACCGTGCATGCACGAGTTCGTGGCCAGCACCAAGGGTGGTCGCGTCGAAGGCTTGCGTGCGATGGATGTCGCCAAGCGGCTGCTCGACTACGGCGTCTACGCGCCGACGATCTACTTCCCGCTCACCGTTCCTGAGGCGTTGATGTTCGAGCCCACCGAAACCGAGTCGAAGCAGAGTCTCGACGCATTCGCCGGCATCTGCGCAGCGATAGTCGATGAGGCGGAACGCGACCTCGCCTTCGTCCAGAACGCACCCCACGAGACTCCGGTGAGCCGCGTCGACGAGGTGCGTGCGGCGCGCCACCCCATTCTGCGGTGGACGCCGTGACAACCGCGATTGACACCGGCCTGCGTGAGGAGCTGCGCGAGCTCGTCGCGGTGCGAGCATTCAGCTACGGCACCTTCACGCTCACCAGCGGACGCACCAGCGATTACTACGTCGACGGCAAGCAGGTGACCCTCGACGGACGCGGGCTCTTCCTGGTCGCGCGGTTCACGCTCGATCACTGCCGCGAGCACGGCATCGACGCGGTTGGCGGGCTGACGCTCGGCGCGGATCCGATGGCGGCGGCGACGGCTGCCCTCAGCGGCGACACCGATCATCCGATCACCGCCTTCATTGTCCGCAAGGAGGTCAAGGCGCA
>PLDZ01000134.1 GCA_003136295.1 Candidatus Dormiibacterota bacterium | reverse complement strand
AGTTCACGCCCGACCTGATGCCTGCGGACATCACCGGCACGATGGTGATCAGCGAGACCGATACCGGTCGCAGATTCACGTTCCAGCACGGCCCCGTCTTCGCGAATATCGTGCTCGCCGACGAGGTCAACCGCGCGACTCCCAAGACGCAGAGCGCACTCCTCGAGGCCATGCAGGAGCATTCGGTCACCGTCGCTGGGGAGACTCGTCCACTCCCCGAACCCTTCTTCGTATTGGCGACGCAGAATCCGATCGAGCTGGAGGGCACGTACCCGCTCCCCGAGGCTCAGCTTGACCGCTTCCTCATGAAGCTGCTCGTGCCCTTCCCGAGCAACGTCGACCTCGTCGAGATCGCCAGGCGCACAACCGGTCCGGAGCTGCCACGAGTACAACCGGTCGCCGGCACCGAGACCCTGCTGGGCATGATCGCGCTGGCGCGCACCGTTCCCGTCGCAGACCACGTCATCGACTACGCAGCGCGCCTGGTGCAGGCCACGCATCCGCAGCACGCGAGTGTCGACATGGTGCGCACGCTGGTGCGATTCGGCGCGTCGCCTCGCGCAGTCCAGGGGCTGGTGCAGGGGTCGAAGGTGCGCGCGCTCCTCGATGGCCGCTTCAACGTCGCTTTCGACGACATCAGAGCGCTGGCGACACCGGTGCTGCGCCACCGCGTGCTGCTGGGCTTCGAGGCAGAGGCGCAGGGGACTACGTCCGACGAAGTCATCGCGCAGNNTCGTCGACAGCATCGACACCGACCCCGCCGTCAGCTGAGCGAGCGGCTCACGATGACCACTCCGGCCGCATCCGAGGGGATCGCGGCGGCGCGAGCGCTCGGCCTCACTCCGGACGTGCTGGCGCTGCTCGATCGCATGACCCTGCCGTCGCGCCGCCCGGTGCTCGGCGACGCCGGCCAGCGGCGCTCGCGGCGCACCGGTGGGTCGGTGGAATTCGCCGACTTCCGTGCCTACGTACCCGGAGACGACTTCCGGCGCGTGGACTGGAACGCATATGCCCGCCACGAGCGGCTGATCGTGCGCCTGCACAGTGCCGATGAGGACGTGACGCTGACCCTGTGGGTCGACACCTCGGCGTCGATGACCTACGGCGATCCGTCCAAGCTGCACGCGGCGGTCTCGCTCGCCGGGGCGCTCGGTTATGTCGCCCTCGGCGCGTACGACCGCGCCTGCGTGGCGTCCTTCGCGTCCGCGGCGACGATGCTCACGCCCCGGCTGCGCGGCCGCTCCGCCACCCATCGGCTGTGGGTTTCCCTTGCCGGGTTGCACGGCCGCGGCAGCACCGACTTCGGCTCGATTGGTCGGGCGGCCAGACGGACCGCGCCGGGGATCGCGGTCATCATCTCCGACTTTCTTTCTCACCCGGGATCGGATGCCGCACTCGCCGCGCTGCGCGGTGCCGGCCAGGAACCGGTGCTGGTTCGATTGCTGTCACGTCAGGAGGTGGAGCCCGACCTGCGCGGTGACCTTCGACTGGTCGATGCAGAGACCCGCGCCACTGTTGAGGTCACCGTCACGCCGGCGACGATCGCCGCGTACGAGCGCCGTCTCGCCGACCGCACCGATGCGCTGCGCAGCCTCGCCGCGCGCCACCGAGCGCGATTCGTGGACCTCGTCAGTGACACCGGCATCGTCTCCGCGGTGCGCGCCTGCCGCGCGGCCGGAATCGTACGGTGAGCTTTCTCGCACCGATCCTGGCCGTCTTCGGCATCTCTGTTCCTGCCATCATCGTCCTCTACATTCTCAAGGTGCGACGCCGCGACGTGGTCGTGCCCAGCACCCTGCTGTGGCGTGCCGACGCCGTGGACAGGCAGGCGAGCGTGCCCTGGCAGCGGATCCGTCCCTCGTGGCTGCTGTTCCTCCAGCTGCTCGCGGCGATTGCCCTGGTCCTCGCCCTGACTCGACCCGCCCTTGCCCACCCGGCGCAGCTCGGACCCGACACCGTCGTCATCATCGACGCGTCGGGACCGATGCAGGCGACAGACGTGTCCCCGTCCCGCTTCGCCGCTGCGGTCGTCCAGGCGCGAGCGCTCGTCGACCAGTTGGGGTCCGGACAGCGCATGACGCTGATCGCCATGGACGCGAACCCCCGCGTCATCGCCGCGAGCGGCGGCGACCACGGGATACTCGACGCCGCGCTATCAACCCTGCGCCCGGCGGCAGGGATCGCCGACCTGCGCACCGCCCTCGCCCTGGCCGCCGCCGCCCCCGGCGGCAGCGGGGACCGCCACGTGATCGTGATCAGTGACGGGGTCGTCGACATCAGCGGACCCACGGTGACCCTCCCCTATCCCGTGCAGTACCGACCCGTGGGCGTGAGCGGAGAGAACCTCGGCATCAGCGGCCTTTCGGTCTCAGCCGTGAACGGCTCGCACGTTGTCGCCATCAACGTCACTAACTACGGACGGGCGCGTCACGCGACCACCGTCGAGACGCGCGCCGACGGTCATCTGGTCGACGCGCGCGCCATCAACGTCGAGCCCGGCGGCAGCGTGGAGGTGGACGTCGCGATCTCCGGGTCGCCGCATACGGTCACTGCGGACCTCACACCTCACGACGCGTTCGCGATTGATGACACCGCGTCAGCCATCGTCCAGGCCCCACGAGTGATCAACGCGGTCCTCGTGACGCAGCGCAACATCTTCCTGCAGGAGGCGCTGCAACTCCGCGGCGACATCCACCTCGATGTCGAGACACCCGCCTCGTACCGGCCGCGGAGCGACGTCGACCTCTGGATCTTCGACGGCTTCATCCCATCGGCGCTGCCGGCGCAGCCGTACTGGCTCGTGGGGCCCCCCGCCGACCGGACGATCGGCGCCGGCGCCGAGGTGCGACCGGGACCGCTCACACCGGCCAGCGCCGGCGACCCCCTGATGGAAGGTGTTGACGTGGGCAACGTCGCGGTGGCGCAGTCCCGCGACCTCGCAACGTCGTCGTTCGGACGGGCGGTCATCGATTCGCAGGCAGGTCCGGTGCTGGTGGTTCGCGACAGCGCCCCGCGCGCGGCACTGCTCGGCTTCGACCTCCACGATTCCGACCTGCCGCTCAGCCCCGCGTTCCCCGTGCTCGTCGAGCGCCTGACCGAGTACCTGGCACCCGATGCCGTTCCACCCAGTCCGGTGGAGCCGGACACGCCTGTGGACATCCCCGTCCCGGGGGGCGGCAGCGTCGCCGTCAGACACCCGGACGGAAGCACCGAGACTCTCACCGTCGCGGCGCAGACCGGCGACGCAGTCCTGACGGACACCGATCAGACCGGCCTCTACACCGCCACGATTCACGCCGCCGGAGCTCGACAGACCGTCACCGCGCAGTTCGCGGTCGACGCGCTCGACCCCACGCGTTCGGCCATCGCCCCGCAATCCGAACTCACGTCTGTCCACGGCGCCGCCGGATCGCCAAACCCGAGCGCACAGGGGGCGGTCTTCGACGACCTGTGGCCGTGGCTCGCAATCCTTGCGCTGGCCGTGCTCAGCGCCGAGTGGCTGGTGTTCCATCGTGGGCGCTGAGCTCGCGACCCCCCTGGGACTGCTCGGCCTCCTTGCCGTGCCAGCCGCGGTGCTCGTGTGGCGCCGCTTCCCGCCGCCGCTCTCGCGGCTCGGCTCCCGGGCGTCGCTGGCGCTGCGCTGCGCGGTCCTCGTCGGCATCTCGCTCGCGCTCTCCGGCTTCGCCTTGCAACTTCCAGCCTCGACGCAGGCGCTCATCGTGGTCGTGGACCGGAGTGCCAGCATGGAGACTGCGCTCACCGGCGAGGCGGCGACCGTGCAGCAGCTCCGCACCGGGCTGCGCGCCGACGACCGTTTCGGCATCGTGACCTTCGGCGGGGATGCGGTCGTCGAACAGCCGGCGGTGACCGCAGCGGACAGCGCCTTCGGCGGGTTCGCCACGCAGCCCAATGGCAACGCGACAGACATCGAGGGGGCGCTCCGCCTCGCTGCGTCGCTCCTCCCCAGCGACGCGCGCAAGCACATCGTCATCCTCAGCGACGGCCGCCAAAACACCGGCGACGCCCTCACCGAGGTGGCCCTGCTCCATCAGGCCGGCATCCGCGTCGACGTCCTCCCCGTCGAGGTTCCCGCCGGCCCGGAGGTACTCGTGGCATCCCTGCGCGGGCCCACCTCGGTGCCCGCCGGGTCCGGGTTCGTCGTTCGTGCCATCATCAGCAGCAACGTCGCGACCTCGGCACGGGTGACGATCAGCGACGACGGGACAGTTGTGGTCACGCGTCAGCAGGCACTCACACCAGGGGACACTGAGGTCGACGCCGACCTTGCCCCGGCCTCCCCAGGCATGCACGACATCCGCGTGAGCATCACCCCCGCGCTGGACACGTTCGAGCAGAACAACTCCGCCGATACCCTGGTGCAGGTGCTGGGGCCGCAGCGGGTGCTCATCGCCGAGGGCAGCCCGGGCGAGGGGACCAATGTCGCCGCAGCGCTGCACGCCGCCGGCATCCAGGCCACCGTGGTCGAGCCCACTTCCGTGCCGAGCACGCCCACCGGCGTTGGCGGATACCAAGCGGTGGCGCTGGTCAACGTCTCGGCTCAGCAACTCGACGCCCAGCAAATGGAGGCCCTGCGGTCCGCGACAGAGAACCTCGGCGTGGGCCTGTCGGTGTTTGGCGGCATCGACACGCTCGGACCAGGCGGCTTCAGCGGGACGCCACTCGAGACGGCGCTTCCTGTCGACATGCAGGTGCGCAATCCCCAGCAGAAGCCGCCCGTCGCGGTGGTGCTCGTGCTGGAATCGGTCGAGAGCAGCGCGGGCGACGCGGTGGTACGCGGGGCCGCGAAAGCGCTGGTCGAGAAGCTCAGCTCGCGGGACTACGTCGGCGTCACCGATTCGAGCACCGGCCTCGTCGTCCCCCTGCAGCAGGTGGGCACGCGCACCAAGGTCGAGGACGCCGTCCTCAACATACCCAACTTCGGCGATCCGCCCGCGTACGACCCCTACATCGCCGACGCGGAGCACGCGCTCCTGGCCCATCCCGGCACCGTCCGCCACGTGATCGTGCTGGGTGACGGCGACGCGCAGGCCGTCTCGGCATCGCTCATCGCAGGCCTGGTCGCCAACGGGATCACCGTCTCCACAGTTGGTGTCGATATTGACGGNNCTGCAGGAGGCGCAGACCGCGCTCAAGCCGTGGATTGTGGAGCAGCCGTTCATCGCGCAGCTGGGCACGCCAGGACCCGCGCTCGCCGGCGTCGACACAGCGGCCATCCCAGTGCTCGGCGGCTACGTGGCCACAACCCCCAAGGCCGCTGCAGAGGTGGCCCTCTACGCTGCGGACCACGACCCGCTGCTCGCCACCTGGCAATACGGCCTCGGCGAGGCGTCGGTGTGGACAAGCGACACCACGGGACGCTGGACCGCATCGTTGCTCGCGTCGCCGGAGGGCGCCCGCCTGCTCACCAATGTGGTGGCCGCGACGCTACCCCTCCAGCAGGATCCGCGCCTGCAGCTCACGGCCACGTCGCAGGGCACCTCTGCGCAGCTCGATCTCGCCGCGTCCTCGCTCCCGTCGGGCGCCACCGTGCAGGCTGACGTGGTGGCGCCCGACGGCGCGGCAACCACAGTCGACATGGTCGCGACGGGCCCGGGCCGCTACACCGGCGAGGTCGCGGCACGTGACGTCGGCCCGTACGGCGTACGCCTGATCGCCACCGACAGCGGGCACGCCGTCGCCGCCCTGTCCGGCGGCTTCACCGTGCCGTACTCGCCCGAGTACCGTTACCTCGGCACCGACCGAGCCTTCCTGGCTCAGCTCGCGGCGCACGGCGGCGGCACGATGCTCGCCGACGCTGTTGCGGCGGCTGCGGTGGCGCTGCTGCCCTCATCTGTGGTGGTGCCGCTCGCCGCCGGGCTGCTCGGCGCCGCCGTGGTGTTGCTCGTAGCCGACATCGCGCTGCGCCGCCTCGCGTTTCGCAGTGGCGACGCTGGACGCTGGGCGCAAGCGCTGCGCCCCGCGCACGACGCGGCGCCAGCGCCCGTCGAGGAGACGGTGGGCCGCCTGCGCCGGCGCGTCGGGACGGTGCGCGGCGAGAGGCCGTCGGATGATCAGCCCGCCAAGGAATCACAGGAGGATCTCGCGGCTCGCCTGCTGGAGCGCCGCCGCCGGCGCGGCTGAGCGTTGAGATCGCGGACGACCCTGCTAGGGATCTTTCCAGGTCCGGCGACATCGCGCGAATCCGGACAACTGGCGGTTGTGGGCGCAACCATTGGGGTCGCGGCATATCCCGAAGCCGGGAGCGACCTCCAAACGCTGTTGCGGACCGTGCAATGTATCGAGGCAAGCGCGGACGAGGTGCACGCCCAACGACCTAGTCGTCATGCGAAGCTGCAGTTCATGAAGGTTCTGCTGGTCTCCTGCTACGAGCTCGGCCATCAACCACTCCACGTCGCCTCTGCCGCTGC
>PLDZ01000107.1 GCA_003136295.1 Candidatus Dormiibacterota bacterium | reverse complement strand
AAACTCTCGTCGCATCTCGAGCTCGCGCATCACCCGTTTCGCAACGGTGAGACATACGACGAGCAACTCGGCAACGCTGTGTTCGAGAAGATCGGACCGAAGAAGTGGCGGAAACGTGTGCGAGAGGCCATTCGCAACTTTCACGTTCTCATCAACTACGATCGGCTGTACGTCAGTGGCGGCAACGCTCAAGCCCTCAAAGGTCACGTGGACCCGTCGGTACACATCGTCGGTAATGTGGCCGGCATCCTCGGCGGCATCAAGCTCTGGGACGGCGCCAATGACTAACGCGGTGGTGCGTGGCAACGACAGTCCCGCTGCGAGCGCTGACAGGAGGACCTGAATGCAACTCGGTATGATCGGACTCGGGAGGATGGGAGCCAACCTGGTCAAGCGTCTCACCAGAGACGGCCATGAATGCGTCGTCTTCGACGTGAATCCCGCTGCCGTCGCAAAGGTTGCAGGCAAGCACGCTCAGGCATCGACTTCGATCGCCGAGTTTGCCGCCAAGCTCGAGAAGCCGCGGGCCGTATGGGTGATGGTGCCGGCTGCAGTCACTGGCGCCACCGTGCAGGAACTCGCGACGCACCTCGAGCCGGGGGACATGATCATCGACGGCGGTAACAGCTACTACCGCGACGACATCGAGCGTGCCGCGGAGCTGAGTAACCGTGGCGTCCACTACGTTGACTGCGGCACCAGTGGCGGTGTGTTCGGGCTCGAACGTGGCTTCTGCCTGATGATCGGTGGCGAGGACGCTGTAGTCCACCACCTGGACCCCATCTTTCGGAGCATTGCGCCAGGCATTGGGTCTGCCCTACGCACTCCGGGTCGGAAAGGACCCCCGAGCCACGCCGAGAACGGGTACCTGCACTGCGGCCCCAACGGCGCGGGCCACTTCGTCAAGATGGTGCACAACGGCATTGAATACGGCCTGATGGCTGCCTACGCTGAGGGGTTGAACATCCTCAAGAACGCCGACGTCGGACTGCGTCAGCAAGAAGAAGACGCGGAGACAACCCCGCTGCGAGATCCAGACGCGTACAAGTACCAGCTGAACATTGGTGAGGTCGCGGAGGTATGGCGTCGCGGGAGTGTGATCGCGTCGTGGCTGCTCGACCTCACGGCGGCCGCACTGGTCAGTGATTCGGAGCTCGCCGACTTCAGCGGGCACGTGTCCGACTCAGGTGAGGGTCGGTGGACAGCACTCGCGGCGGTCGATGAGGGTGTCCCGGCCCCCGTGATCAGCGCCGCGCTGTTTGCTCGCTTCGAATCCCGGGGCGACGCGGACTACGCTGACCGCCTCCTGAGCGCCATGCGCAAGCAGTTCGGTGGTCACAACGAGAAAGCCACCTGACCCGATGTCCACGACGATCACCGGCGTCGCATCGGATGCGCTCGTCTTTTTCGGCGCCAGCGGGGATCTGGCACACAAACAGATCTTTCCGGCTCTATACGCCATGACCAAGCGGAACGTGCTCAACGTTCCGATTGTCGGGGTCGCCCACTCAGATTGGGACTTGGCGCAGCTGCGCAATCGGGCCCGCGATAGCATCGAGCACTCTGCAGGGGGTATCGACGATCGGCGTGCTTTCAACCAACTCTTGTCCAGGCTGCAGTACGTCGACGGTGACTACAAGGATGCCGACACCTTTGTGAGGCTAAAGGTTGCCCTTGGAAAGGTCCTCCATCCCGCGCACTATCTAGCGATTCCGCCCGTCCTTTTCGCCGATGTCATCCAACAGCTTGGAGCGGCAGGTTTGGCCAACGGTGCGCGGGTCGTCGTTGAGAAGCCATTCGGACACGACCTCGCGTCAGCTCGACGGCTGAACCGCGTTGCCCATTCGGTCTTTTCTGAGGACTCGATCTACCGGATCGACCACTTCCTCGGCAAGGAGTCTGTCGAGAGCCTCCTCTACTTCCGTTTCGCCAACTCCTTTCTTGAGCCAATCTGGAACCGAGACCACGTGGCCAGCGTGCAGATCACGATGGCCGAGCGGTTCGGCGTCCGGGGGCGAGGAGCCTTCTACGATGCGACCGGCTGCCTCCGCGATGTGATGGAGAACCACCTCTTCCAAGTAGTCGCGCTGCTGGCGATGGACGTCCCAGCGAGCATTGCAGCCGACGACCAACGCCGCGAGAAGGTCAAGGTCTTTCGATCGATGCGCCCCTTGACGCGAGACGACATTGTCCGCGGTCAATACGTCGGATACCGGAACGAGGGCGGCGTGACGCCGGGATCCGACGTCGAGACGTACTGTGCAGCGCGAGTCCACATCGACTCATGGCGGTGGGATGGCGTGCCCTGGTACATCCGGGCGGGCAAGCGTCTGGCAGCGACCGCGACCGAAGTAGTCGTCGAGCTCAAACCGCCNNATTGCCGCACGCTTGAAGCGTGCTGGTGATGAGTTCTCCGGCGCCCAGCGAGAGTTTTCCTTACTTGAAGAGCAGCGCGGTGCTGAATCCCCATACGATCGCCTCCTCGGAGACGCAATGGCGGGCGACGGCACCCTCTTCACCAGCGAGGCCGCTGTTGAGGCGGCGTGGACGGTGGTTGATCCCATTCTCAAGCGGCATCGTCGCGCCATCGCGTACAAGCCAGGCGGGTGGGGACCCGAACAGGCTGGCGCTCTTCTCGGCCCCGGTGAAAGGTGGCACAACACCCACGGGGCTGTCGTCGCCAGCACAAGGTCATAGGCGGTGTTGCCCACTACGACCAGGGTTAAGACGACCCCGTGAGCCCCGTGGACGGGGAGACGGCTCAGCGGGTTGCCGCGTTCCGCAATTCGAGCCAGGAGTGGCGCCGGCTCTTCGCCGAACTGTTTGGCACGTTTCTCCTGGTGGTGGCGGCGGCGGGAGGAGCGGTGGTCGCCGCGCTCAGCCACGGCGCGGTCAGCAGATCGGCGGAGGTGGCCGCCCCGGGCCTGACCGTGATGGCGGTCATTCTCTTCATGGGCAAGATCTCGGGAGCGCACCTCAACCCGGTGGTCACTCTGGCTTTCGCAATGCGTCGGGATTTCCCATGGCGTCGCGTCCCTGCCTACGTGGTGACCCAACTCGTGGGTGCGGCTCTAGCCTGCCTGTTTCTCCTGGCGGTCCTCGGCAACGCTGGGGGGCTTGGCGCCACCCAGCCCGGCCCGGGGATACACGGATGGCAGACGCTACTGATCGAGGTGCTCCTGACCCTTGGCCTGGTGAGCACGATTTTGGGAACGGCCTCGGCTGCCCAGAATGTGGGGCCGCTCTCAGCGCTCGCGGTGGGCGCTTACATCGTCCTGGCCGGGCTCTGGGGCAGCCCCATCAGCGGGGCCTCGATGAACCCGGCCCGTTCCTTCGGGCCAGAACTTGTCGGCCTCAACTTCGCCAACTTCTGGATATACCTGATTGGCCCCACTGCTGGAGCGGTGCTGGCGGTGGGCATAGCCTTTGTCCTGCGTGGTCCCGGCGGAGAGGATCCCACCGCCGCAACCGCCGCCGAGGGTTCGCTCTCGACGGGCTGAGGCGGAAGGGATCGGCCGGCGCATTTGATGCGGCGACGCCCTAACCTTCGTGACTGACGAACCGGCGCCGCGAGGCGATTACGCGCCCACTACCCGCCACGATGTCCACGCGATTCCAACGAAGTCCAAAACACGCACTCTAGTCGTCATTCCAACCAATTCCCGACGAAAGCACTCCAAGTCGAACTCAGGACGCATCGGGAAATAAGGACTAGNNTTGCAGTGGATTCCAACTTGCGGGGATCAGTCACTTTGCAGGGACTAGTACTCATTCCCTGATTGATGTTCTTTCCTGCAAAACCACTCTAAGTCGCGCGACTCTCGGCGGACGATAGCCCCAAATACCGAGACTGCGGGTTCGAGCCCCGTTTCCCGCCGCGCCGTCCATGAAAAGTCCATGACACGTCCACGCCATGTGCATGAAGCGTTTATCAAGCATCGGTTCGGCAAGGACTTCGGTCTTACTCGGTACGAGCAGGCCCTGCGCTGCCGTCCAAGAGTTAGCGCACCCCCATGAGCGCGGGGATAGAAGGGGTTGTGGCTCTATGCGTGATTTTATCGGAGGTGGCCATTGGTCTCGAGACGTTCTGTCGATGAGGCGGCTGTGAGGGCCCTCCACCGGGTCGGCGTCAATCCATAGGTCCGCTTGAAGTGTCGCGTCATGTGGCTCTGGTCGGCGAAACCGGCCTCGGCAGCGACTTGCGCGAGTGACTGCCCGCTTTCGATCGCGCCTTGCGCGAGCGCCAGGCGGCGCAGCGTCCGGTAGCGGTCGGGGCTTGTCCCGAACGCCCATCGGAAGTGGCGGGTGATCGTGAAACGGTCGGTGCCCGCGATCTTTTCGAGAGTCGACGCCGGCGTCTGCTCCCGTGCGTGGGCCGCGAGATACTCGCGGACGAGCTCGACTGCCCTGATGTCGACCGTGGCTCGGCGGCGGTCGGGGCAATCACTGAGCGACAGGAGGCAGTCGGCGACCGCCACCGCGATCTCGGCGCAGCTCAGCTCGCTGATCGGGTCGTCGATGTCGGCGAGCAGGGCAACGATGGGTCGAGCCGTCGGCTTCGGCTCCTGGACGGGATCGGCGACGAACGGCAGCCCGCGACCGCCGAGGGCGCCCCGGACGAGCTCGGGCGCGATGTAGAGGATCCGGTAACCGAAGCCGTCCTCGGTTCCCGGGCCGCCGTCGTGCGTCTCGTCGGGATGCAGGACGTGCAGCTGACCGGGCAGGCAGACACGTTGCGAGCCGCGGTAACGAAAGATCTGCACGCCGGCCGTCGTGACGCCGATTCCGTAGGTGTCGTGCCGGTGCGGATCGAACCCGCGCGTGGAGATGTAGACCTCTGCGCGCTCGACGCCGTAAGCGCTCGGTCCGAACCTGATCGAGTCCGAGCGTCGGCCGCAGGATCGTTCAAGACGGTCAGCATCGGCGCCTCGTAACGTCGGCGGCATGAGTCAACGGTATCGCGGCGGCAATGCCTGAGGCGCTTCCCGTCGCGGCGATTCGGTTGGGATCGATCCCGCCGCTCCTGCTCATCTCGCTCGGGGTCATGGGCAGCCCCGGCCCGCAACGATCAGCCTGGTCGCCGTGGGTTCGGTCTTCGGCGTGCGGCATTCTCTCAAGTATCTGATCGGGATCATCGTCGGCACGACGGTCGTCCTCGTCGCGGTTGCCACCCGGATCCCGGCCGCGCTTGTGGCGCTCCCCGCGATCGGCTCAGTGCTGCTCGGGATCTCGGCGGCGTACATCCTGTGGCTGGCCTACCACATCGCGACCGCGCCACTACTCTCGGAGCAGACCGCGGCTCCATCGTTCGCTGGCGGAGCACTCCTCGGTGTCGCCGAAAGAGGGGGCCGTCCTCCGTGTCCTCCCAGCCCAGCAGGGTCGAGATCTTCGTTGAGTCCAGCGATCGCACGAGCCAATTATCCAGCAATTGGCCCTTTTGATCGGTACCCAATTGCACCAGGATCGAATCCCGTAGCAATGCTCCTATACATCGATACGAGCGAGAGAAGCCCCCGTGAACGTTTCGCGACGCGGCGAGGCCTTTAGACGGATGAACCGCCGCGTCACACACCTCATCGCGGGTTGGCGCACCGGGCTCTCTCGCCCCGTGCTCATCCTGCAAGCGGGAAACGCCCTCAACTTCTTCGGTTACGGGCTCATTCTTCCCTTTGAGATCATCTATCTGCACCAGATACGTGGCTTTTCAACGTCGACAGCCGGACTGGTTCTCGCGGCGACCATGGGGACGGCCGCAATCGTCACCCCCCCGACGGGAGCGCTGCTCGACCGGTACTCCGCCAAAGCGATCGTGGTCGCAGGAAGCTTGGCGAGCGCCGTAGGCTACGCTGGCTTCGCCTACGTAGACCATCCCTGGCAGGCCTTTGCATGCTCGATTGTTAGCGGAGCCGGAATCGGCGCGGCAGGGACGGCCAACCGGCAATTGACCATCAGGTTGGTCAAGCGCGAGCAGCGGGCGGCCGCCTTCGCGCTCAACCGCGTCGCGGGCAACTTCGGCCTCGGCTCCGGCGCGACCGTAGCCGGCTTCATCGTCGCATCCGCACAGCGGCTCAGTTCGTTCCAAACGCTCTATTTCTTCGACGCCATCACCTACGCGGGATTCGCGCTGATCGTGCTCGCTGCCGTACCGAGCCCGCGAGCCGAGACCGTCACAGCGACAGACGCCAACGGAACTGGCTTTCGCGCCGTCGCTCGAGATCGGCTCTTCCTCACTGTGATCGCAGCCAATATCGTGCTCGTCGTCGTCGGCCACACGTTCTTCTCCAGCATCCTGGCACCATTTGCAAAGGCCCACACACCGCTCGGCCCCGCCGAGATCGGGATCATCATTCTCGTCAACACGTCCTTCGTCGTCATCGCGCAGATTCCGGCGGTGCGCGTCGTGCCACGGATGCGACGCACACACGCTTTCGCGGCGGCAAGCGCGCTTTTTGCGGTCAGCCTGCTCGCGGTGCTGCCAGCGACGCTCATCCACTCGGAGCTCGCTGCGACCAGTCTCCTCGCCGGCGTTGCGATCGTCTTCGCAATCGGCGAATGCGNNCTCCTGCAGACCTCGCCAGACGCCGTCTGGTGGGGTGGCGCGCTCGCCGCGGTGCTTGCCGGAGCCGTCCTGCTACGACTCGGCGGCCGCATTCCCGACCCGCTCCGCGAAGCACAGTCACGTCTTGCGTCGGCGCCAGAGGCCGCGTGAAGTCCTGCCAAAAGAAGGTCATGGGGGTTTGCGCCGGATGAGCAGGAGGCTCCGGAAGGTGACTGTGACAGCTGTCGACAGGCCGCCCCTTCAGGACAATCTCACCGAGTTGGACGCGCAGGCTCGCGCGGCGCTGCTCTCCAATCTCTCCTATGACGTCTCGCTCGTGCTCAGCGACGACCCAGATGCCGAGACCTTTCAGAGCGCGACGACGATCGTCTTCGACGCCGCGCACGAGGGATCGGAGACCTTCATCAACGTCGCGGCGCGGTCGATCGACGAATGCACGCTGAACGGCAAGCGGCTCAGCCAGGCGCAGCACGGCTTCGACGGCAACGTACTGTGGCTCCGGGGACTGCGCGCCGGATCCAACCGGCTGTCGGTAACCGCGCAGTGCGAATACCAGCACACCGGTGTCGGGCTGCACCGCCTCCGTGACCCGGTGGACGACGAGGTGTATGTCTATACGCACTTCGAGCCGTTCGACGCGCACAAGGTCCTCGCGTGCTTCGATCAGCCCGACCTTAAGGCCGGCATGACCATGAGCGTCACCGCGCCGAGCGAATGGCGGGTCTGCGGAAACGGCCGCGTCCTTCGCACCGAGCCCAGGGGCGCGGTGAAGACCTGGCATCTCAAGACGACGCCGCCGCTGCCGCCGTACCTGATCGCGGTTGTTGCCGGCAAGTACCACACCGTGGAGCGCCGGCACCGGAACATCCCGATGGCACTGTGGTGCCGCGAGTCACTCGCCANNGAGTACAACCAGCTCTTCGTGCCCGAATTGAGCGTAGGCGCGATGGAGAACCCGGGCTGCGTCACCTTCAACGAGAAGCACATCCATCGCGGTCAGGCGAGCGAGGCGCAGCTGCAGCGGCGCGCCGAGACGATCCTCCACGAAATGGCGCACGTGCACGGCTTCGGTGACGTCACCACCATGCGCTGGTGGGGCGACCTGTGGCTCAACGAGACCTTCGCGACCTACATGGCGAACCTCGCGATGGAGAAGGCGACGCGGTTCACCAACGCCTGGGTCGACTTTGCCAACAGCGTCAAGTCGATCGCGGCACGCCAGGACCAGCTGGTCACCACGCATCGCATCGCCGACCAGGTGCCCGACACGGTTTCGGTGCGCCAGAACTTCGACGGGATCACCTACCACAAGGGCGCAGCGGTGATGTGTCAACTGGTTGCGTGGGTCGGTGACGACGCGTTCATGCGCGGCGTGCAGGACTATTTCAAGCGGTATCGCTGGGGCAACGCGGACCTGCAGGAGTTCCTGGACTGCCTGCGCCGCGCATCGGGTCGCGACCTGACGCGCTGGGGTCAGGACTGGTTGCAGACCACCGGGTTGAACACGTTCCACGCGCATCTTTCCGAGCAGAACGGCCGGTACGCGACGTTCGCGGTCGAGCAGACCGCCATCCCGAAGCATCCGACGTTGCGCGCCCATCGGTCGGGGATCGGCCTCTACGACCGCGACGCGAAGGGTGTGCTCCGGCTACGCCGCCGGGTGGAGACCGACCTGACCGGCGCGATCACCTCGATCACCGAGCTCGTCGGCGAGCGCGTTTGCGACCTCGTGCTCCTCAACGACGGCGATCTCACATTCGCCAAGCTTCGCTTCGACCGACGGTCGCTGACAACCCTCAAGGCAGATCTCTCCAACCTTGCGGACCCGCTCGCGCGCGCACTGTGCTGGGCGGCGTTGTGGGACCTGACGCGCGACGGCGAGATGCCGGCTCGCGAATTCGTCGAGCTCGTCGCCCGCCACGCCCCCGGGGAGAAGGACTCGCTGCTCGTCGAGGGGGTCACGAGCCAGGCACGTTCGGCGATCGACCTCTACGGGGACCCCGCCAACCGCACCACCGCCCGGGAGCGGCTCCACCAGGTCGCCGTCGCGCAGGTCAACGGCCAGGCCACGGCCGCCGAGCTGCGGCTCATCTGGGCGCGCATCCTGGTCGCCACCGCGGCTTCGGACGCGTCACTGGCGCGGGTTGCGGCGATGCTCGACGGTGGCGAACGCATCCCCGGGATCGAGCTCGACACCGATCTGCGCTGGCTGATCCTCGGTCAGCTCTCCGAGGAGGGCAAGGCCGACGTTGCGTTGATCCAGGCGACCATGGCCGCGGATCCGAGCGACATCGGGCGGCGCCGCGGCACGGCCTGTCTCGCCGCCCGGCCGATGGCGGCCGCCAAGGAGGAGGCGTGGCAGCGCGTCGCCGATGCGAGCGCCCCGATGCCGGCGGCCTGGAAGGGTGCGACCGACGGCGAGCTCTCGGTCGCGTCTATGTCGGCGATCCTTCGGGGCTACTACATCGGCTCGGTCGGGGTGGGCGGCATGATGGCCCACGGCCGGAATCCCGAATTGCTCCGTCCGTATGTCCAGCGCTACCTCGACGCGCTCCCCGCGACGTGGGCAGAGCGCACGATCGACGAAGCCGCAGCGTTCACCGAGTGCCTCTACCCCAGCTACCTGGTCGACGAGCGGGTGGTTGCGGCCATTGACCTTGCGCTTGAAGGCGGAGAGCTCCCCGGTCCCGCGGTTCGGATTCTCCGGGAAGGCCGCGACAGCACGCTGCGGGCGCAGCGTGCCCGTGAAGTGGACTGCGCGGCCGGCGTCTAACTGGGGGCGCCGCTCAGCAGGGCGGCCGCCTCGTGTCCTCGTAGCCGCATGGGCTGCCGGACGGCTGGCCTTCGACGCTCAGGCGGTCCTAGATCGCCGCGAGGCGATCGACCGCGCGATGGCACGCGAATCGCCCGGCGCGACCCACTATTTCCGAACTCGGTTAGTGGGGGCTAAATAAGTGCTGGTCTGGGGGACCAGGGGTCGCAGGCTCGAGTCCTGTCTCCCCGACGGACGCCAAATTTGATCTCAGTGCAGGGATTTCTTTCGCCGCGAGGCGCATCCACTGCTGAGCTACGCCCGACAGCTGCTCTCGCGACGTGCTTGGAAAGTGGGTGTGTGTCGTCAGACACGGAGCAGGGGCAGGACCACGGGTGAGCGTGTCAAGGCCGCCCTTCGGTCAGGCTTCCCTGAGGTTGCTTAGGAGCCAATACTCGAGAATTGGCACTTTCCATCTAGAGCCAATTCTGCAACGATGACTCGTGCATCACGGAGGCCGACGTTGAATCCCTACACCACCCAGCGGCTTGCTGAAGAGCACCGTATCGACCTGTTGCGCAGCGCCGAAGCGTGGCGCCTCGCTCACCCCGCCCAAATCAAGGCAACGAAGCGCACCCGACCGTGGATCCGGCTTCTTCCTTGGCGCCGAGAGCCTGTCGGGACAGCGCGCACGCTCTTACCCTTGGACCGGCCCCGGTGTGAGTCCACAAATGCGCCCGACACATGATTGTGCTCTCCGCCAGGTTGAGCAGGCCAATCAGACGGTGCATCTGATCCTCATCGGAGCGGGCCGATACCGTCCAGTCGTCGCCGGCATCCAGCCCCGAGCAT
>PLDZ01000098.1:3757-17550 GCA_003136295.1 Candidatus Dormiibacterota bacterium | reverse complement strand
TGACCCGATTCGCCGTCTGGTTCCAACACCGTCTGGAACTCATGCCCGTTGATCGTGCCTTGTACTGCAACCTGCCCGCGCGACGGCAGTTTCCCGCTCGCTTTCTCAGGCAAACGCAAGATCGTCCGTTTGTCGATCGTGTACACCGTGGCGTCAAAACGAATTGTTGGTGCCCCTGTGCGCTGACCCATAGTAGTCATATATTTTGCAGACAGGTGCCGCCTGAGCGTCGCCCTGGTAACCCGCCGGCGGTCCTCTTGGTCGCCGAGCGCCGGCTCGAACTCGACGGAGTACGCGTCGAAGCGAGACCGCCAGCTGTCACGCGGACGACGCCTCGGACCAGAGGAGCTCCGATAGTTCGGCGGCGCTGTGAGCTTCGCCGAATACCGGCCCGTCGGGCCCGAGTGCCAACCCCGCTTCGAGTGTCCCGGCATCGACAGCGTCGAATCCGAGTCGATCGGTGAGCTGCATCACGGCTGCGACCGCGGCACGGTCATCGCCGGCAGCAGCAAGTGCGATACGGCCCGGAGCACCACGCGGACGCCCGCCCTCTTCAACCTCGTAGTAGCCGAGGTGATTGAGACTCTTCACCACTCGCGCCGACGCGAAATGCTGTNNCGGTGCATCGGCACAGCCAGGACGATGAGGTCTGCGTGACGGACGACCTCGTCGGTTGTGACCGCACGAGCGCCACGAGCGAGCACATCGACAATCAGCGCGATGCGTTCGGCGGGTCCCGATCCGGATATGGCGACGTCGTAGCCGGCTGCGATGGCCGCGCGGGCGATGGTTGTGCCCACCTTGCCCGCCCCAACAATGCCCAGGCGGCGGTCGATAGTCTTGCTGCTAGGCACGGGAGGATTCAACGTTTCCCGCCTGGCTCAGACCGACGGAAGCCGGCTCAGTCGCCGGTTCGGCCAGCAGCTCCCGCACGCGCGGAATCACCTCACGCCCAAAGAGCTCGATCGTCGTCATCCGCTGTTCGTGGGGGACTCGCCCGGTGGCGTACGCCCAATCGAACCGGCTGAGACCGAGCTGCCGGATGACCGCGGCGATCTTGGTCGCGACGGTTTCCGATGACCCGAGATACAGCGATCCGCCTGCGATCTCGGCCTGGAATCGCTCCATGGTCGGACGCGCCCAACCGCGCTCAGCCGCCGCGTTCTCGAAGATCTCAGCCCAGTACGGCCATTGAATCGCGGCCGCCTCCTCGTCCGTCCTGGCCACGAATCCGTGCGAATGCATGCCAATCGGGAGCAGCGGGTACCCATACGCATCCAGCGCGCGCTTGTAGAGGTCGACCAGCGGAGCGAAGCGCTTCGGAGACCCGCCGATGACGGCCAGCATCAGTGGCAGACCAAAGCGAGCGGCGCGGATCACGGACTGCGGACTGCCCCCGACACCAACCCATGTCGGCAGGTGCCCCTCTGGAAGACGCGGGCTGAGGTACTGGTCCGTGAGCGGAGAACGGAAGGTGCCAGACCACGTGACCGGTTGGTTTCGCACCANNGCGAGGTCGAATCCGAAGAGCGGGAACGACTCCGTCAGCGACCCGCGACCGACGATGAGCTGTGCACGGCCGTTCGACACGGCGTCGAGGGTGGCGAAATTCGTGTACACCCTCACCGGATCCTGCGTGCTCAGAACCGTCACGGCAGTGCCGAGTCGGATGCGTTCGGTGCGGCCGGCGATGGCGGCCAGCATCACATGCGCTGCCGAGTCCATCATGTCGGGCCGGTAGTGCTCGGCGATGTTGAAGGAGTCGATCCCGACCGCGTCAGCGAGCACCGCCTCCTCGACGGTGTTCCGGATCACGACGTCACCGCTGAGCTGTTGACCGGACTCGTCGACACTGACGTAGACGAACGAATCCAGTCCGAACTCGATGTCCTGCGGGTTCATCGCTAGCCTGTGGCCTCCGGCTTCAAACGGGACACGTCGGCGGTTCCTCGGCAACGTCGCATGGAGGCGATGCGATCCCGACCGCCCGAACCACCAGTCCGTAGAGCGTTGCCCTCTCCTCGGCGCTCAGCGCGCTGAACAGGTCGTCCTCGACCAGGCGGAGCCGGCCATACGCGAGACAGAGCTCGTCCTCGCCTCGGCGTGACAGCTCGACGATGTGGCGGCGGCGATCGGCGGGATCGCGGCGCCGCGTGACCAGGAAGCGCTCCTCGAGCTCGTTGAGCAGTCCGACGACATTGGTCGGATCCAGGCTCAGCGAGTCAGCGAGGCCGTGCTGGCTCACCGGTCCGCGCTCGCTGAGCAACCTGAGTGCAATGAGGTGACGTGGACGGAGGCCCCCCGGCGCCAGCTGTATCTCGACGGCGCGACGCCCGACGCGCGCGAGGTACTCGAGCAGCGGCAGCAGCCGGCTGTCCACCACGACCTTGGTCGCGACCCTGGTCTTTGTCTTAGCCATTGACTAATAATAGACCTAGCACAAGCTATTAGTCTAGTACGAGGGATTTGGAGCATTTCAGCGCATGGCGCGCCATGCGTTCAACCGCTCGCCCGCCCTGAAGAAAGTGCCGTTACCATCGCGCCCATGGGTTTCCGGACACGCCTTTGAGCCCGATTCCCTCAGACGTGGCTCATGGGACCGGTTCGAGCGCACACGCCGAACCGGCCGCTGTCACCGACCCGAGCGCACGTACCGTCGCGAGCATTTGGCACTGGATCGCGACTCACTTCGTCGTCGCGGTCCTGTGCCTGACGGTCCTTGCCGCCATCCTGCGTTTCCACGATTACTCGGTTGCTCCACCACCGGCAGAGGACGGCGACGAGATGGCCTGGACGTGGGCTGGCCAATCGCTCATCGAGCACGGACGTCCAACATCCTGGACCTCACTCCCCGGCTACTCCAACGTGACCTACGAGAAGACGCAGATTGGGACTGTTGCCATCGTGACCCCGTGGCTGGACGAGCCACCGGTGTTCGCATTGCTCGAGGGAGGAACAGTCCTGCTCGCAGGCGAGACCACACCGCAGCAGGCAAGCGACTCCGCTGCACGAATACCGGTCATCGCGTTGTCGTTGTTGAGCCTGGTGCTGACCGCACTACTGCTCATGCGGCTCTTCGGCCCCGGCATTGCATTGCTTGGCGCTGCGCTTCTCGCCGTGAGTCCCGCGATCACTGAGGCAAGTCGCACTGTTGAAAGCGAAGCGTTGCTCACCCCGCTGCTCCTCGGGACGCTGATCATCTGCCACACGATGGCCCGGGGTCAGTACCGTCGTCCGACCGTCGCGACGTTGCTGACCATCTGCTTCATCGCGCCATTGGTCAAGCCGCCAGGGCTCGTATGCGCCCTCATCGCCGCCGGGCTCCTCTGGACTTCCGGCCGCAATCGCATCGCTCTAGCCTCGGTCGGTGCCGGTGTGCTCGGCATCGCGGTCTTCGCGTTGTATGGCGCCATCCTCGATTGGCATCAGTTCGTCACGATCGTGGCGGCGAACGGAAGGCGCGTCGACGGTTTCCTCAACGCCTACAGCTTCATCACCTCAGCGATTCCGGCAATCGCCGGTCCAAATCCCCTCAACGATGTCATCTGGTTGATCGGATGGATCGGCATCGGATTCGTCGTTCTCGGACGTCGCGGCGAGGCTGAACGCTATCTGGCCTGGCCGTGCCTTGCGTACGTGATCGTGATGGTCGCGGCCGCGAGTCCCTCTCTCGCCGGCGCCGCGGCCTGGTACCGAATCCCGCTGATGCCCCTCATTTACGGAGCCGCAGCGGTGGTCATCTGGGAGAGCATCGCGCGATATAACGCCGTTGCCTTCGGCCTCATCCTGGCCATCATGGCAACCGCCGCATTTCGCGGCCTCGGGACAGGCGCAAACCCCGCCGCCCCGCAGGGAGCGCTGGTCGCACTCCTCATCATCGCCGTGATCGCGTTGATCGTTCGAGGTTCCGGTAGCAGCGGGACCAACGCGATGCTTCGGAAGTGGCGTGTCAGCTTACCGGTCGGGCTCATGGCGCTCATCCTCCTGGCCAATGCCGTCCAGTCCTGGTCGCTCGCCGGCATCCGGTTGTAGCTCAGGCTGGAAGGGCGCTCCGGGCATCGCTCGTAGCACCGGCATCCACCGCTGTCGCTTCGACTCGCTCGATCCATGGAGACGCAGCAAGTTCGACGAATGACGCTCTGGCGTCGGAGAGCAATCCGTCAGCTTCCTCGCGCCGGCCGCGTAGCACCATCCACTCGCCCAACTCCAAGCGCGTCACCGCCACCCAGAAGGGCATCTGGCGCTGCTGGAACATTGCAATTACCGAGAGCAGGGTGCGCTGCACGTCCGCGTGCCGTCCCTCGAGCGCATCGAGGCGCGCCTGGAAGCGCATGGCGTGGACCTGCAGGATTCTCGTCCCTGCGGCCGACAGGCGCACCGTCGCACTGGCAAGCTGGCGGCGCACCATCTGCAGGTCGTCGACGGCGAAGGCGCTCTCGACGGCCTCGGTGAACGCCCAGCGGACAGCGTCACTGGAGTCATCCAACGGCAGGTCGTCGCGACCTGCGGGATCGCCCAGGATCTCGAGAGCTTCGCGGTCCCGTCCCTGGGCACGGAGGACGGCGCAGCGTGCAGCGTCATGCATGAGGAGGTACTCGCCTCCCGCCTGTGTGGAGAGATCACCCAAGCGCTCGACCAGACGTCGAGCTTCGGGGATCTGCCCTCGCCACAGATGAATCCACGCTCCAAAGAGGAGCTCGGCTCCGAGCAGGGAATCCGTCACCTCGATATCGGTGGACTCGGGGTAGTCCGCGACAACGGAGATGGCCGCATCCCAACGACCGAGATCGACCAGCACTGGGAGCTGCCCGATGACGAACATGATCTCCTCACGACGCTGCCCCATCAACCGCGCGAGCGCGATTCCCTTGTCCGTATGTATCGCAGCACGCGCAGGGTCCCAGGTCTGCAGATCAGCGGCAATGTTGTTGTAGGCGCGCAACGCGGCGATGTGGTTGTCTGAGGCAAGGGCGTGGTCGAGCGCACAGCTCAGCAGCGCACGCCCCTCCTCGCGCCGTCCGCGACGTCCGAGGATGAGGCCCTTGGTATTGATCGCCTGGCAGAACACCGCCACGTCCCCACGCCGCTCTGCGATTTCCAGAGCGAGCTCGACTCGCTCCATGGCCACGTCATGACTCCGATTCGCGAGGACCAGACGGCGCGCTGCCTCGGCCGCGACGACGGCAAGGTCGTCGTCGTGACCGGCGCCTCCCGACTCGATTGCGCTGAGCTCGGCGAAGGCCCGCTCGATACGGTCGGCCGCGTGATCGCGTTTCAATTCGTGCGCATCGATGTCGGCGAGAGTGACCGACGTGCGGGCAGCCGCCCCGAGCCGACCGGCCGAGGCGTGCAGCGCAACCGCCTCATCGAGATGCCGCCGCGCAACCGAGGTGTGCAACTGCTGCCACGCCATCTGGCCGGCGCGTGTGTGCAGCGTCGCTCGGTCGGCAGGATCCGCGAGTTGCAGCGCGCGCTCGTAGTAGTGCTCTGCCGAAGCCGCGGCTGCGAGCGATGCGGCATGGTCGCCCGCCTGGACGAGCGCCTCGCATGCACGCCGCTTGAGTCCCGCAGCATCCGGCGCGTCGATGTCAGCCTCGAACGCCTCGAGGAGATGTGATGCGATGACCTCGGCAACCCCTTCCTCTTCGGTCCACGAGCTCTCGAGGTACGCAGCGGCGCTCAGGTGACGCACCTTGCGATCACGTCTCGTCAGCGTGCCGTAGGCCACGCTTCTCACCAGGTCCTGTACGAAGACGTACTGGCCACGCTCCGGTGATCTCGGGTCCGACTGAATGGCCAGAAGGTCCTTGTTGACAAGGTTCGCCAGAGCCGATTCAACGCTGTCAGACGAGACCTCGGTGATCGAACGAAGCGCCGCGGCGGTGAAGGACTTGCCGAGGATGGCTGCATCCTGGAGGAGCCGCCGCTCCGTGGCTCCGATGCTGTCGAGGCGCGCGGCGATCAGAGCATGGAGCGTCTCGGGTACCTCGAGCGCGTCGAGCGATCCCTCGACATGGAACGTTCCGTCCTTGNNGGGGCCATCCCCGCCAGCAGCTGAGACATCGCCTCCGGCGGCAGCGGGTCGAGCGAGAGCGATGTGAACCCACGCTTGCCGATGCCCCATCCCGAGCGACGATCCGCCATCTCCGGGCGCGCCAGCGTGACCACCACGATCGGCGAGTTACGCGACCATTCGAGGAGATACTCGATGAAATCGAGCAGCCCGCTGTCCGCCCATTGCAGGTCCTCGAAAACCAGGACCGTGAGGTTTTGGGCGGCGAGGCGCTCGAAGAAGAACCGCCATGCAGCGTAGAGGTCGCGTGGGTCTGAGGCAACACGTTCCTCGAGGCCGACGAGGTGCGCAAGACGCGGTTCCACCCATCGCCGCTCCTCACCGGACTCGACAAACTCCTCGACCGTGCGTCGCAGTTTCTCGCGCGCGGACTCGGGTGGTTCGTTCTCGACGATGCCGGCGCGCATGCGCACCATCTCGTTGAGCGCCCAATACGCGACCCCGTCGCCGTATGCGAGGCANNAGGCCGACGATGGACAGCAACCGCGCTGTGTGCTCTTCGCCGGTCGCGTGGAGAAACTCCTTGAGGAGTCGAAGTTCGCGGTCACGGCCGACGAAGGGCGGCTCGAGGCCGGTCGGACGGAGCGCTCCGCCGGCCGCGGCCACGACGCGTCGCGCGCGCCAGAGCCGCTCCGGCAGGGGTTTCCCCTTGAGCTCGTGCAGGCCGGCGTCCTCGTACACAATCGCGGCCTCGGTCGCGGCGCGGGTTCCGTCACCGACGTAGACCGTTCCCGGTTCGGCGGCCGACTGCACGCGAGAGGCAGTGTTCACCAGATCGCCGGCCACCATCCCCTCCCCGGTCACGCCGAGGTTCACCGCGGCCTCTCCGGTGAGCAGCCCGGCGCGAGCCCGCAGTCCGGGCGCGCCAACCTCCTCGCCAAACGCCGCTATCGCATCGACGAGTTCGAGAGCCGCGCGCACCGCACGCTCGGCATCGTTCTCCCGGCTCGTTGGGACACCCCAAACTGCCATCACGGCGTCGCCGATGAACTTCTCGACCTCGCCGCCGTAGCGGGCGATGATCGTGCGCGCCGTATCGAAGTATCGACTCAGGAGTTCGCGAACATCCTCGGCGTCGCGCTGCTGGGAGAGTTGCGTGAAGCCGACAAGGTCGGCGAAGAGCACGGTGACGTGGCGGCGTTCGGCGAGGCGCGAGGTGAGTTCGACTCGAGCCGGCAACACAACCTGTTTCGCACCCGTCGGTTCGGACGAGAGCCCAGCGCCGCACTCCCCGCAGAAGCGCTCACCCTCGTTGTACGCGGCGCCGCACGAGGGGCAGGCGCGCGAAAGCATCGCTCCGCACTGGACGCAGAAGCGAACCCCGGCGCGATTCTCGGTACCGCAGGCCGCGCAGGTCATACCGCCGGCCTCGCTGCAACGGCTGCCACGCCACCCGTCGTCCGGGCGGCGTTGTCGACCCGCTCAATCCAGGGCGTTGCACCGAGAGACGTGAATGCCGATCGCGCTCGGATCAGCAACTCCGCGGCTTCGCTGTCACGTTCGTTGTGGAGCAGCCACTCCGCAAACTCGAGTTGCGTGACCGCCAGCCAGAACGGCCTGGTGAGGTCGGCAAATCCCTCCAGCGCGAGCGCGAAATGAGCGGCCACGTCTCCGTCGTCTCCACGATGCGCGGCAATTGCAGCACGCCAGCGCTGGATGTGGGCGTCGATGGCGCGCTGACGTCCCGGACGGTAGTGCAGGCGGACGAGATCGATGAGTTCCTCAACCTTGTCATCGCGTCCGAGCGCGAACGCCGCGTCAACAGCTTCAATGAGATTCATACAGGCGACGACCGGAAAGGACTGCTCGAGACAGGAGCGGAGACCGATCTCAGCTCCGGTCAACGCTTCCATTGCATGTCCCTCGGCGCCGGCCACAGCCGCACGCGCGGCCGTGATCATGCCGCGCATCTCGATTCGTGCCAGCTCGAAACTCTCGGCTCTGTCGGAAAGTACCGCGCGCGCCGAGCCGACATCCCCGCGCCAGAGCAGAACCCAGACGATGCCCACCACAAACGCCGAGAGCGTCTTGGCGTCTTTCATCTCGGGCGCGTCGTTCTCGAGATAGTCATTGCACACTGCGGCAAACTCGTCCCAGCGTCCGAGTTCGATCAGCGCCTGGCCGCTGGTCAGCCGCCTGGACACGACGCCAACACGATCGCCGAGCCTTCGTGCAAGCGACTCGCTGAGCTTGTAGTGCTCCACGCTGTCTTCGAGCTGATCAAGCTCCTCGAGAGTCGCAGCCAGATTCCCTTCGAGGGCCTCAACGCGGTCAGCGCTCACGTTCCGCTGCTTCGCGAACCGGAGCGCCCCGTGGTAGATGAGCTCCGCCTCGTCGCGCCTGCCTCGTGCGGCCAGAACACACCCTCGGGTATCGAGTGCCATGACGAAAGCCTCGGGCACGTCGACCAGCTCCGCAATCTCCAACGCCCGTTCAGCGCAGTCAAGAGCCCCGTCGAGGTCACCTATCAAATAGAGCATCGAGCCAAGCTGTGCACTGATCGACGCGAGCTCGGCCTCTCGGTCGGCGTCACCCCCTTCCGGGCTCGAGAGCATCGCAATCGCGCGTCGCAGCCGCTCGATGCCGGCGTCGGCCTTTCCCTCCAACCTGTCGACTCGGGCAATACGTGCCAGGTAACGCGCCGTCGCGCTGGTCTGTCCCAATCCTAGGTAGAGTTCGCACGCGCTCTCAAAGTGGTTCCTGGCCGCGGCGACGCGGGCCAGCCGCTGGGCTGCCATTCCAGCTCGGGCATGAAGATCTGCCTGAGCTTGCAGATCGCCCCCAAGCGTCAGAGCCCGCTCGAAGTACCCCTGCGCGGACTCCGCTGCGGCGAGCGCCTCCGCATGATCGCCGGCTCGCACCAGAGCCATCCGAGCCCGATCGCGGATCTCTCCCGCGTCCTCCGCGTCAGGGTCCGCGCTGTGCGCCTCGACGAGGTGCGAGGCGACGACCTCTGCAACCTCCTCCTCTTCCGACCATTCACTCTCGAGGTATGTCGCCGCGGCAACGTGGCGCAGCTTGCGGTCGCGCCGCGCCAGCGTTCCGTACGCCACGCTGCGCACCAGGTCCTGTACGAAAACGTACTGCCCCCGCTCCGGGGATCGCGGGTCCGATTGGATCGCCAGGAGATCCTTGTTGACAAGGCTGCTCAGCACGCGCGTCACCTCTGCTGGTTCGACGCCGGACACAGCGGTGATGGCGTGCGCGCTGAATGACTTCCCGAGCACGGCTGCGTCCTGAAGCAGTTGCCGCTCGGACGCGCTGAGGCTGTCCAGCCTCGCCGCAATCAGCGCGTGCAGGCTCTCCGGAACCTCGAGTGCGTCGAGCGAACCGGTTGCCCGGAATCGGCCACCCTCCTCCACCACCAGCCCGCGATCGAGCAGCATCCGAACCGTCTCGACCGCGTAGAGCGGAATTCCGGCGGCTCGCTCGCGGATGCGCGCGCTCAGCTCTGCGGGAAGTCCCGGGACCAGCCCATCGAGAAGCTGGCTCATCGCGTCCGGGCTGAGCGGATCCAGATACAGCGACGAGAGCCCACGTTTACCGGTTCCCCATCCCGGGCGGCGGTCGTTGAGGTCTGGTCGCGCGAGCGTGATCACGAGGATCGGCGACGATCGCGACCACTCCAGGAGATATTCGATGAAGTCGAGCAACCCGCTGTCGGCCCACTGCAGGTCTTCGAAAACGAGAACGGTCAGGCTTTGGGTCGCCAGACGCTCGAAGAAGAACCGCCAGGCCGCGTAGAGGTCGCGAGGATCCATGGCGACGCCTTCCTCGAGGCCGACCAGGTGGGCGAGCCGTGGCTCAACCCAGCGACGCTCCTCGGCGTCGGGCACGAACTCCTCGACACTCTTGTGAAGCTTGGCGCGCGCGCTCTCGGGTGGCTCGTTCTCGATGATGCCCGCGCGCATGCGCACCATCTCGTTGAGCGCCCAGTAGGCGACGCCTTCTCCGTATGCGAGGCAGCGGCCCCGATGCCACCAGATCGGCTCGGTCACGCCGTCGAGGTACTTGAAGAACTCCCACGCGAGACGAGACTTTCCGACGCCGGCCACGCCGACGATCGACAGTAGTCGCGTGGTGCGCTCTTCTCCCGTACCGTGGAGCAACTCCTTGAGCAAACGCAACTCGCGGTCGCGACCGACGAATGGCGGCTCGAGCCCGGTCGGCCGGAGCGCCCCTCCCGTTGCTGCCACCACTCGTTCGGCGCGCCAGAGGTGCACCGGCTCCGGCTTGCCTTTCAACTGGTGCGCCCCGACGCTCTCGTAGACGATCGCCGCCTCGCTGGCCTGGCGGGTCGCGTCACCGACATACACGGTCCCGGGTTCCGCTACCGACTGCACGCGCGAGGCGGTGTTGACCAGGTCGCCGGCGACGCTTCCCTCGCCGCTGACGCCGAGGGTGACCGCAGCTTCACCGGTGAGCACGCCCGCGCGCGCGCTGAGGCCCGGTGCACCGACCTGATCCCCGAAGACGGCAACGGCGTCGACCAGTTCGAGAGCGGCCCGCACGGCTCGCTCGGCATCGTTCTCCTGGATTGACGATGCGCCCCAGACGGCCATGACCGCGTCGCCGATGAACTTCTCCACGGTGCCGCCGTAGCGGCCGATGATGGTTCGAGCCGTGGCGAAGTAGCGGCTCAGGAGTTCGCGGACATCCTCAGCATCACGTTGGTCTGAAAGGCGCGTGAAGCCCACCAGGTCCGCGAACAGAATGCTCACGTGACGTCGCTCGGCAACCGGCTGATCGCCGGACGCCGCCTGCGCTGTGAAGCCTCTCGACAGCGCCTCCAGGCCCGCTGGGCCCGGGGAGGCGGGCTCGAGTGGACCTCCGCATGCACCGCAAAAGCGCTCGGCGTCGTCGTTCGGCGACCCGCACGATGGGCATACCCTCTCCAGGGCGGCGCCACATTGGCCGCAAAAACGCCGGCCCGCCCGGTTCGCGGCACCGCAGGCCGTGCAAGTCATCCGAGCAAGATTACTCGCCGCTGAACGGGGTTGACCCGGTGCGGCCGGGCAATCCTCGATGCGGCTCGGGTCAGGCCGCAGTCAGCACCGGCGTGAGCACCCCGGTGAGCGTGGCGGACCGCGCCCACAGACGCTGAGCCAGCGCTCGATCCTGTGACGCCTTCGACGGTGCCATCACCATTGGAGCGCCGCGAATGTGACCAAGGCCATCGGGCCCGACATACGTGTTTCCCGGAATGTCCTGCGTNNAGGTGCGCGCCAAGATTGGTACTCGCGATCCCAGGGTGGGCGGACACGGCTCGTACGTCGCTCCGCGCCGCCTCAAGCAGTCGCTGCAGCTCCAGCGTGAACAGCAGATTGGCTTGTTTCGAGTCGGCGTACGCGCGGTCGGGGTCATAGCGCCGCTGCTCCCAGTTGAGATCCTCGATGTCGATCCGGCCGCCCGTGTGGAGGTGCGACGAGACGGTGACCACCCGGTCGGTGATATGCGGGAGCAGCAGGTTGGTCAGCGCGAAATGGCCGAAGTGGTTGGTCCCGATCTGCAGTTCGAAGCCGTCGGCCGTTCTCCCTTTCGGGAGCATCATGACGCCGGCATTGTTGATGAGGATGTCGACAGAGCCGGTCCACGCGCGAGCGAATGCGCGAACCGACGCCAGCTCAGCGAGGTCGAGATGTCGGACCTCGGACCGGCCACCGGCACTCCGCGCGATGTCTTCGCCCTTGGCAACGTTGCGCACGGCAAGAACGACNNTGCTTCGATGTCATCGCGTCCACTCTGCGCGCAAGTGTCCACGGCGTGTGTTTCGGCTGCGCCACCGCGTTGCCCGCAACGGACTGGAGACTCAAGAGGGCTGCCGTGTGTGCGCTCGCGGACCGACAGCGTCGCGGATCACGGTCCAGGCTGGGCACCTCAAAGGCACGGCGGGGTGCGCTTCCAACCCCACTCGCGCATCACGTCTATCGGCCTTCGAGAAGCGACGGAGCCAATGTGGGCTCCACGATCTGCTGGGTATGGCCGCCGCTGGAGCGTCTCTCCCCCTCCTGCTCCTGGTGGCCATACCTCGATCGTCACCCTCGCCAACGCGGCATAATCCGGCGACCTAACCAGCACGTCGCCCGGATGATCAGCGAGGAGAGCGCAGATGGCAAAGATCGCAGACTTGACCGACGAAAAGGCTGCTGAATTCGGTCACACCTTTATCCGGTGGCTGACCGACGATGATCCTGCCGGTGTGGCGCGCTTCTTCCCCAATCTCGATCCTCACGCCATCAATGATCGCGACGCGTCGGACATCGGTCGCGCGGTCCTCGAAGACCTCGTCGCGGAGCGTTTCGCGGAGTAGGGCTGGCACGGCGCCCCGAGGGCCACCTTTCGCGATCGATACGCCCCGGCTAGACTGCGCCCGGCGTGGCGGTGGGTGCGGGGGTGGATGTCGCCACACCTCCACTGCCGTATCCACCCGGCGGCACCGCGGTGGTCAAGGTCGACCACGCCACAGCGCCGGTCGGTGCAGTCACGGTCGGAGCGGTTCCCCAGGCGCTGAAGGTGGTGGTGAACGTCAGCACCACGGCGCCGCCCGAGATGGTTGACCTGTAGGTGATCGGCAGGTCGGTTCTCGGTGCGATGTCTAGCGACCCCGTTCCGGGCGGCAGGTTGGTGGTTGCCGGAACAATCCCGGAAATCCTCGTCGCGGTGGCACCCCCGGCGGAGGTGATCCTGGCGCTGGATTCGGGGGTCAGGGGGATCTGGGTCGCCTGGCTGGCGGCGGTGATCCCCGGCTGAATCACAGAGTACGGCCCGTCGCCAGTCGCCACCGAGACCCACTTGCCTGCCACGCTCGCGACGGTGGCCGCAGTCACCCCGAGCTGATCCTCAGCAGCGGGTGCGTTGCCCTGAAAGTACACCGTCGTCCCAACCAGGAGGAGCGTGAACCGCTCTGTCCCGTAGCTCGCCACAAAGGTGATCTGCTGGCGTCCCTCCGACTGTCCGGCGTCCCCGTCGATCGTCTGGGTATAGCCGCCCGAGGAAACGGCGTGATAGAGAAAGCCGGTCGAGCCTTGGGTGGCGGTGATCGCCTGCTGGTACAGCGCCCTCGCCTCCGCCGCACCGGATGTGGTCCCTGGGGCTGCTGTCGGTGCGCCGGGGGTCGATTGATTCCCCTGAATGTGACGCACGAGCAGGACGCTCCCGACGCCGATGGCGGCGGCCACGATTCCAGTGGTGGCGAACAGCGCGATCACCGGCAGCATTCGCGAGGCGCGCCTCGGGGGTGTGGTCGACGGCGCGGGTGGCCAGGCCGGCGGCTGCGGGGGAAACGCCCAGCGGTCATCGTTCATCGAACACCATGGTGAACCGTCGGGCCTTTCCATTCGCTTTCGTGAGCATGCCGCTGCTCGATACTAGTCGGGCACCCCGCACCCGCCGCGATTAAGGAGATGACGATGAGCGATGCAGCCATGGAGACCGTGTTCGACCACTTCCATGCCCGGCGCCGGCGCGATCTCGAAGCCATCGCCACCGGTCTCGATCCGGATGTCGTCCACCAGGGCGTCCTTCCCGAGCTCGTCTGCAACGGACGGCGCGAGGTCCTGGATCGTATCGAGGCCTCCTTCGACAGCCTCGATACCGGTGTCGAGCGGCTCGAGCTCAACGCTGCCGGGGAGAGCGTCGTGGTGGGGATCGCCGGGCCTCGCTTTCGAGAGATTCCGTTTCTCGACGGTGAGATCTTCATGCTGTTCAGGGTGAGCGACGG
>PLDZ01000098.1:0-3723 GCA_003136295.1 Candidatus Dormiibacterota bacterium | reverse complement strand
GCCGGAGCCGTCGGTGCCGGAGTCGGAGCCGGCTCCTCCGGCATCGCTGTTGCCTTGACCACTGCGTCACGAGTTTCGGCCGACGCTTTCCGGAACTCGCGGATACCGCGTCCCATCGCTGCGCCGACGTCGGGTAGCTTGCCCGGTCCCCAGATGATCAGGACGATGACCAGGACGATGATGATTTCGGGGAGGTGTGCACCGATGTCCATTTCAACTTGCAGTCTACCGCGCAGTCGCGACGCGAATGCTGCGTCTGGAGTGTCAGGCGCAACAGGTCGGTGGTGTGCAATCGACAAATGCGTCAAATGGGGTTGACCGTTCAGAGGATGCCTGTTACGGTCGGGGACCGTTCGCACCCAGTTCGCGTCCACCTCACGGAGGCCCTTGTTGCTCGCTCGCCGCGTGTCCCTCGTCGCCACGGCCGGCGCGATCGCACTGCTGGTGGCCGGCGCACCGTTCAGTCAGGGAAAGGTCCTCGCTGATCAGTTCACGCAGCAGATCCAATCGCTCTCAGCGCAGGCAGGTGCGCTGAGTCACGCGATCGCTGCTTTGAGCAACGCAAGTTCGGCCGCGCTCGGGAATGCGCTGGCATCGGAGCAGGCGATTGCGCACACCCAGGGGCAGTTGGCGCAAGCACAGTCGGAGCTCGATCAGGCCAACAAGAACCTGGCCAACACCAGCGCGCAGCTCCAGGTCGTTCACAGCGAATACACGGCCGACCAGGCGAATCTCGGCCAGATTCTCAAGCATGTCTATGAGCTCACCGACGACGGCTCGGTTACCGCGATCCTGGTGGACAGCAAGAGTTTCATCGACGCGATGGATGCGCTCACGAGCGCAGACCACGTCAGTGCTCGCGTGCAGCAGTTGGTCACGCAGATCCAGGGGAAACGCGATCAACTGGACGCGCTCCAGAAACAGCAGCAAGCGGATCAACTGCATGCGAATGCGCTCGTCGCCAGTCTCCAGACGCTGGCCGGTCAGCAGCACAGCGAGGAGCTTGCTTACCGCCAGCAGGCGTCATCGCTGAAGGGCAAGGCCGCTACGCTGTTGGCGCAACTCCAGGGCGTGCAGTCGAAGATCGTCGAGGTGCGTCGCGAGCAGGAAGCAGCGGCCGCAGCCGCGGCAGCGGCGGCCGGCGCCGGCGCCGCGTATGTCGTCGGGCATGCGCTCCGGCCGTTCGCGTTCGGTCCACGCATGGACGACTATCCATGGGGACAGTGCACGTGGTACGTCGCCTCGCTGCGCAACGTCGACTGGAGCGGCAACGCGTGGGAATGGGCGTTCACGGCCCGCGCTGCCGGGCATCCCGAGGGGATGAGGCCACGAGTGGGAAGCCTCGTGGTGTTCGGTCCGGGTCGCGGTTACAGCCAGTTCGGGCACGTGGCGTACGTCGTCGCCGTGCAGGGCCCGACGACCTTCATCGTGGACGAGGCGAACATGCTCGGTCTCGGCGTCGTTGATCAGCGCCACATCGGGTCGCTCTTCGACGTCGAAACCTTCATCTATTAGTCCGCGGCCGAATCGCGCCGTCGCCTCGCTAGGATCCGGCGAGATGCACGCGAGCAGACGCCGGGAACGCACCCCTGCCGCCAGCGGTCTGGTGTACGGGCTCAGCGCCTACATCCTGTGGGGGCTCTTCCCGCTCTTCTGGCCACTTCTCAAGCCGGCGAGTCCGCTCGAGATCCTCGCCTGCCGCATCATCTTCTGCTTCATCGTCATCGCCGTGGTGCTCGCCGTCCGGCGCGAACTCGGTGGAGTGCGCCGGCTGGATCGCGGCACCGTGTTGCGTCTCTGCGCCGCCGGCATCGCCATCGCGGTCAACTGGGGTGTGTACATCTGGGGCGTCAACAACGGGCGGGTCATCGAGACGAGCCTCGGCTACTTCATCAATCCACTCGTGACCATCGGCCTGGGCGTCGTCATCCTCCATGAGCGACTCCGTGCGGTGCAGTGGGCGGCGGTTGGACTCGGCGTGGTCGCGGTCGCGGTCCTGAGCGTCGACTATGGCCGGCCGCCCTGGATCGCGCTTGCACTGGCGTGCTCGTTCGGCGCTTACGGATTCCTCAAGAAAGGGGTGCGCGCGTCGCCACCCGAAGGCCTGTTGATCGAGGGAGCTGTGACCAGCGTGCCGGCGCTGATCATGCTCGGCGCGCTGGCCCTCGCCGGGGAGGCGACCTTCCTCGGGCACGCGGCAAACCCGGGACATCTCGTCCTGCTCATCTCGGCAGGGCCCGTGACTGCGCTGCCCCTGCTCTTCTTTGCCGGCGCCGCCACACGGCTCCCGCTGTCCACGATGGGCCTGCTGCAGTACGTGACCCCCGTCATGCAGTTCGCCATCGGCGTGCTCATCCTTCGCGAGAGCACGTCCTTCGCCTTGCTCTGCGGGTTTGCGCTCGTCTGGATCGCACTCGCGATCCTCGGTGTCGATGGGGTACGCCACCGGGGTCAGACTGCTGCGACGGTGCCGGCGTAAGTGATCTGGCGGGAGGATCGATTCTGGATCGGACCGATCGAAAGCGGCCCAGCGCAGCGTTGAATGAGGTGAAAGGCCGAATTCGGCCCCATTTTCGCTGAGCTTTCCCATCTTAGGGCTCTGGTTCATAAATACGCTAAGCTCGATAAGATCCATAAGTCGCGCTAAACTGCGTTGAACTCATGGATGAGCTGGCCAACCCGTACCGCCCCGGCGCCGGCACTCCCCCGCCCGCGCTGACCGGGCGCGACGACCTCATCAACCGCTTCGGCATCGCCTTTCGTCGCGCTGTCGCCGGACGGCCCGGGAAGAGCCTGCTGATGATCGGACTCCGCGGAGCCGGCAAGACGGTGCTCTTGAATCGGTTCGCCGAGATCGCCGAGCAGGAGGGGTTCCGGGTCGGATTGATCGAGGCACCTGAACACGGGCATTTCCCCTCGCTGCTCGCGGCGCGGCTCCGCCGGATTCTTCTCCCCCTGAGCAGCAATGTCGTCTCGACGGCCGTGACGCGCGCNNTTGCAATACGTGCAGCCGGAGGAACTCTCGGCGCTGATCGTTGCGATCCACCGGACCAACCAGCTCAACCTCCCGGTGATCCTCACCGGTGCCGGTCTCCCGCAATTGCGAGCGCTTGCCGGAGAGGCAAAGTCATATGCGGAGCGACTCTTCGATTTCCCTGAAATCGGTTCGCTCGGTGCGGACGACGCCCGTACAGCGCTCGCTGTGCCCGCTCGGGAGAGTGGCGCGTCGATCGACGACGCCGCACTGGACATCATGGTCGAACGGTCCCACGGGTATCCGTACTTCCTGCAGGAATGGGGGTACCACGTCTGGAACACCGCTCCGCAGAGTCCGATCACCGCCGATGACGTCGATCGCGCAGCGTCGCGTGTTCAGGACCAACTTGACCAGAACTTCTTCCTCGTCCGACTTGACCGGCTCACACCCCGCGAACGCGAATATCTCGTCGCCATGGCGTCGCTCGGCCCCGGACCGCACCGATCCGGGGACATCGCGGGAGCGTTGGGGGTGCGAGTGGAGTCGGTGGCGCCACGCCGGTCGGCGCTGATCGCCAAGGGGATCATCTACAGCCCCGCGCATGGCGATACCGCCTTCACCGTCCCGCTCTTCGACGAGTTCCTCAAGCGGGTGGACGTCGACACGGAAGTCTGACGCGCCGCCCGGCGCTCACCCGGGCCGCCGGGCACGGTAGCCTTGCCGGGCCTGTGGACACGGTTCTGCGC
>PLDZ01000143.1 GCA_003136295.1 Candidatus Dormiibacterota bacterium | reverse complement strand
CACCGATGAGGAGCGTCGCACCATCGCTGAGATGATGGCGAAGGGCACGTACGGCTGGATCCTCCTGGCCACCGACGATCTCGACGCAACCTTTGGGCGCGTCGAGGCGAGCGGTGCTGATGTGGTGCAGGAGCCCACCCGCCAGCCGTACGGGGTGCGCGACTGCGCTGTCCGGGATCCCGCCGGCAACCTGGTCCGGATTCAAGAGCTGCGCTGAGCAAGGGAGGTCAGAACGCATGTTTACGAAGAAGGGCGACGCGGCCGTCCTCGCCAAACTCGGTGAAGCCCCCGCACCGTACGGGGAGATTGGACAACGTCTGCACGAACTCGTACGGGAGAACGCACCGTCGCTGGAGCCGATCCTACGCTGGGGACTGCCGTTCTACGTGAAAGATGGCACGGACATCTGCTACATCAAAACGGGCAAGGACTTCATTGCGTTCGGGTTCGGCGAAGCGCTGAACCCGGCGTATGACGACGGTGCCCACATGCACCCGGTCGTGTGGAACATCACTTCGCTGGACGCGGCGACGGAGGCCAAGGTTGGCGGGCTCATCAAGAAAGTGGTTGCCTGACATGGACGGACACCGTGTGAACGGCGTACTGGGGGTGCTCTTCCCGCCACTCTTTGAGGAGAGAAAACAATGAGCCCAAAGGAGGCCGCAAAGGCGGCGCCACGTCGCACCAGCAGCAGGGGATCCGGGTTGCTGACCGCCGGGGAGAAAGCTGCAATGAGGGAAACCCTCAGCGAGCGACGGCGTGCTCGCTCCAGTAAGGTGGATGGGGAAAGCGACGTACTCGCGAAGATCGCGGAGATGACGAAAGCGGATCGCATCATAGCTGAGCGGATCCATGCCATCGTCAAGGCCAAGGCACCGACCCTCACTCCGAAGACTTGGTACGGCATGCCCGCTTATGCGAAGGACGGCAAGGTTATCTGCTTCTTCCAAAGTGGAGCAAAGTTCAAGTCAAGGTACGCGACGTTGGGTTTCCAACAGGACGCAAACCTCGACGCCGGTGATATTTGGCCGACCTCTTTTGCCGTGAACCGACTCACCGCCGCCGTCGAAGACAAGATCGGCAAACTTGTCGAGAGAGCCGCGAGCTGAGGGGGGAGTCAGCGGAGCGCCCGAAATACCCCGAACCCACAGGGCAGCACGCGACGTCACGCGCTGCCTCGCGAACCTAGACCTGCTCTGACACACATCGCGCCAGGCTTCGCCGCTGCTCAAGCAACGTCTTGAACTGCCTCAATCCCATGGCCATCTGAAGATAAACGGGAACGGATTTACTCAGCGCGGGCAGCAAGCTGTATCAAGTTTCCGCATGTGTCGTCGATCACCGCCGTGATGACCTTTCCCGTTTCAAGGGGCTCCTGCGCGATAGTCACGCCGAGTTCGCGCAAGCGCCGCAGCTCGGCATCGAGGTCGTCGACCTGGAACGATACGACGGGAATGCCGTCCGCGGCGAGGGCATCCTTGTAGGGACGAACTGCAGGATGACCGTCGGGCGACAACAGCAGCTCTGGTCCAGCAGGCTCCTCAGGAGAAACCACCGTGAGCCACCGATCCGCGCCCACCGGGACATCGTGTTTCCTCTGAAACCCAAGCACCTCGGTGTAGAAGCGCAGTGCCTTCTCCTGATCAGGCACGTAGACGCCGACTAGTCGCATCCTCATGTCGGTTTCCTCCTGTTCTTGCCTGCGGCCGGTGACGGCCATCGGTCCACGATCGTCTGGAGTGGCCCCGTGTCCAAGTGATGAAACTTGAAGCGACTCTCGCGCCGACTAATCACCAGGCCGGCGGCCTCCAAAACCTCAAGGTGTTGCGATATGGCCTGGCGGGTCGACTTGAGGCCGTATTTGGTCGCCAGCCGAGCGCAGATCTCGAAGAGGGTCTGATCGTTCCGCTCTTGGAGCTCATCGAGAATGGCTCGACGGGTCGAGTCATCCAGCGCCCTGAACAGCTCCTCATGCATTTCCCACCTCCAGACCATACGCAAGTCGCGACTTGCCTGTCAACGGCCGCGCACCCTCGGAGCCTGACAACTCGTGTTCGCTAAGAATGGACGGGGCGGCGGGAGACGGNNCCGAGCCGGGTTCATCTGACACCGGCCTGGTGAGATAACGCTCGTGTGGGCAAGCATTCGGGCACGCGAAACGCGGATTCCGTCGTCACCCGTGTATCGCCGGCAGTCATGGCGAGGCAATCATCCGTCGCTTCGGCGGTCCGACGGGTGAACGCCCGTCGCGACCAGCGTGCGGACGCCCGGAGCGCACCGTTACGTCCTCATGGACGTTTGATGGACGGGGTGGCGGGAGACGGGGCTCGAAGCCGCAACTTCAACCTTGGACAGGTATATGTCTACCTCGACATCCCTCGCAGCGCTCCTGCGAGAGCCGCCCACTGAGGAACCACGGGACTTTCGCGTTTTCGATCTGACCGTCCGCGAGGCGCAGAACTCGTCTCTGTGGTCCGAGTTCAGGTGTGTTAAGTGCACGCTGGGGTGGTCGAGAGCGGTTACCCTCGGGCAGGTCGACCGGGCCTTGGCTTCGTCGTGCTGTGAGCTCGCTGGAGCCGGAATCAGCCCCATCGGCGGTCGCGGCACGCCCGATCGGTCGAGGGCGGTCTCTGCAAGTCATGCGTGCGGTATCAATGCGGCGAGGTCAACATACTGCCGGTGAATCCACCCGTTGACGACTATCCGACCTATATCGAGGCCGCGATCCGAGCCGTGTTGTCCGAGGGCATCGCCAGCGGAGCCGCGGCGCTCGAACCGATCGCCTACCCACCTCAAATCATCTCTCGTCGCCCTGGTGTCCCCCTGGCCACCGCAGCACGCGTATTCAAGCGTGATCACTTCTCCTGCCGCTACTGCGCTCGCAAGACGATCCCCACGCCGATCATGGCTCTGCTCGGCCGTCTCTACCCCCTGAGCTTCCCTTATCACCCCAACTGGAAAGGGGGCGTTACGCATCCGGCCGTGATCACTCGCAGTCCGGTCGTCGATCATATGAATCCGGGCGCGTGGGGTGGCGATTGGAACGCCGATGAGAATCTTGTGACCGCATGTTGGCCGTGCAATGCCTCCAAGGCAGATCTATCGCTTGAGCAGTTGGGCTGGCCGCCGCCCTTATCCATCCCGGACACGGACTGGGACGGGCTTACCGGTCTCTATCGTCAACTCTGGGACGCAGCCGGCGGTCCTGCGGGCGGAGCCCACCTACGCTGGCTAGGGGCATTCGGCGTATAACAGCCGTCCCTACGAGCTCCCGCAAATACCGAGTGGCTGGTTGTCGACTCCGACTGTGTTCGCGGCGGAGCCTAGTCTCCCCAGAGCTTGCGGATATGTCCCTCGGGACAGTGCGCATAGAAGTTGTCTCGGGTCGTGCGCACATCCATCGTCCAATGCCTCCGGCAGTAGCAGTGCGAACATTGGTTACACCAGTACGGGCATGCTTCGCGATCGAGTGCGTACAACTCTGCAGCAGTCCCCAGCTCGATGACTCGCGCATACTCGTCGAGCTGCAAGGGCGTGCATCCGATCAACATTGATGAGCCAAACTCCTCGAGGACAATCGACGCGTAGCCTAGCCGCCTCCCAAAGTTTTCATGTCCGGGCGGCATACCCTTGATCCCGGCTGGAATTGGCACTGGCTCACCAGGTCCTGACAAGGTGACCATCCCGGTATCTCCGCCACATGCATAGCACTGAAACCGGCGCCCAGCCTTCACCTCGCGATCCTACGACGACGTGACGTCAAGCCGGCTCAGTCGACGCCGCTCCCGCCACGCTCAACGGTTCAGGTGTATTAATTGCACGCTGGGGTCCGCGACGGTGATCGCCCTCGAACGGGCCCACGGCGTCCGCGAGCGTGCGTTTGCCGCCGGCTTAGAGCTCCGCGAAGATCTCCTTAGCCACACGCACGCCGGTCTCGACCGCGCCGTCCAGAAATCCCTGGTTGTTGATGGACGTGGGCTCGCCCGCGAAGTGGAGGGCTAAGCGGAGCGCAGGCGCTCCGGCGACGACCCGCGCTGCGTCAAATGCGACAAGCGGGTGGAATCGACAATCGACAACTATCAACTGGAAGGCGAGCGGCGTCACTCGTGGTGCCACCCCGGGGTCACGCGCCACCCGAACGTCCCCGGTTAAACGAAAGGCCCCCGACGCGCTGCCGGGGGCCTCCTCTCAGGTGCTGAGCCCGTGGCTGATGTTCGAGAAGATGTTATTGACGCGATGTCCGACGGTCGTCAGGATCACGATCACGACGACAGCGATGAGGACCAGGATGAGTGCGTACTCAACCATCCCCTGCCCACTCTCCGGGCGCTCCTGTAGTTTCTCCAGTTGATTGAGAGCGAACTCTCGGCATCGAAGGTAGTTGCACTGCACCGCGGGTCTCCTTGGCGAACGACTGAATGAATGGTCTGAGCATGCGTTTGCGACCTGAAGAGTCCCGTAAGTCGTTGTGACGGGACGTCGCATCCTGGGCAGCGCCCAGGTGACAAGCGCATCACCGAGCGCCATGGTGGTCACGACAAAGACCCGACGCGCTGCAGGGCCCAAGAGGGGTATGGAGTTTCGGAGCTTCACGCAGACGGTTGCACGCCCGCGCCCGGTCCCCTCGGTACGTTGACGGACCGACGGGCGCGGTGCCAGCCGGTCACAGTTCGGGCCGGGGGGCTTTACTGATCCGGTGCCTTTCTCTCGATGCCGGCAGTCCTGCAAGCCCAGCCCACCGGACGGGGAGCGGCGGATCGGACGCATCGGGCCGCGGCTTCCCGTCCAACCGGGACCATTGGATCTTCTCCCCGTTGCGGCGGCGCCCCAGGACCTGCTTTCGCCTGCAGGGCGCCGCTTTTTCCCTTCGGACGAGCGTCGAAACGTAAAGCGAGACCCCTAGCGCACCGCCAGGGGCCTCTTCAGGAAGGGAATGAGTCTCTAGGTTGGTGGGACATCGTAATTGACCCGGGCGATTCGCCGGCCAGCGGGTTAAAATCCCGCTTCCCGTTCCGCCCCGGTCGATCTCGCCAAGGGGCACCTTAGCCCCATCGGAATATAGCCAAACCCCGACGCTGACCCCCCGACGAGCAGGCGGTCGGTGATGAGGCAGTCCTGGCCGAAGCTGACCGATCCATATATGCCGGCCAAGCGAGCCCGTAGCCGCGAAGGCAGCCGCTCACGGGCTTGTCGGGGGCAAGATGTCACGCGGTGCGCCCGCGTGACACGTGCTTCGGGTCGCGAGCCGGAACGCGGCAGCCGGAGCCCACCCAGCTGCGCGTTCTGGTCGAGCGGGCTCTCTGTCGACGGTCCATGCGTCGGCGACCATCCGGCAATTGATGCAGGGGTCGACGCGGAACGCGACTCGACCTTCCAGGCTCAATCCTGACACCGGGTCACCAGCCGGTAACGTGGCAGCACAACCCATCGCACGTCGAACCGCGCGCGGGTTGCGTGCGGTCCCATATATGCAGTGACGCGGGGCCGGGGAGCCGCGCGAAACGGTGGGACTGGGGGACGTGCCGTGGCGACATGGACAGGGTCTGCGTGACCCGGGACGAGGGGTGGCGCAGTCGCGTCGTGCGGATGCCTGCCCGCTTCTGCCGGAGCCAGCACGAGGGCATGGCACCACTCGCTTCGCTCCCCTCCGCCCGAACCCTGTGCAGCATGAGCGCGTGCTCGAGCCAGGCGGCGGATCCCTGCACCTACACGGATCGCCGGGGACAGTCGTGCTCAACCGCGTTCTGCTCCGCCCACAGTGTGTCCGTCGCGGGAGTCCCATACTGCAGGCGCCACGCGGGCACCCTGGTGGCGATCGGCGAGCTTGCCCAGAACCCGCGCGGCCTCCCCGACGTCGCCGATCGCGGACCGGCGCTGGTCAACTGCATCGTCCGCGACCTCGACAAGGACATTCGCAGCCTGCTCGCAGGCCCGATCCGCCCCGGCGAGCGCCTGATCGTCGACGACGCGGTTCACCTCATCCATGACCAGTGGCGACGGGCACGCTGGGAACGGAGCTGGCGGATCGTCGAACCCACCGGACGGGTCCTCGCGGTGACCGTGCACGTCGCTGAAGATGACCAATCGCGCGTGCGCGTCCGCGTCGCCGCTGAGATGGTTGCCGATACCGTGCCGCCGTGGATCGCTCGCCGCTCGCAGGGCGTGGAGGTCGGCGCGGCCATCGACATCTCGCAGCGCCAGCGCTTCTACCAGCGCCTCGAAGAGAACATCGCTGCGGCAGTCACTCGACTCCGGTCCCGCGAGGACAGCATCGCGGCTCAGGCCGTGCACCGATCCTGAGATAGCTCGTGGCCACGATCTGATCCGCGGTCGTGCTGCAGACTTGGCCGGTCACCAGGTTCGAGCCCAGGAGAGGGCGTTGGCGCGCCCAAAGCGAGAGTCGGCGTCCCACGGGACGGGTATCCGTCGCCGCGCTCGCCAGATCGTTGAGAAGCGTTGGGTCTTTTGACCGGAGATGCCGCCACCGCGAGATCGACTCTCACAGTAGGCACTTGCAGCAGGAAGCGTTCCTGAGTCGAACCGATCCGGGGGTCGAATGGCGCGGGACCCGCCGCCCACGCCACGATGGGTGGGCGGCGAGGTCTCGCTAACCGGTCGGACAGAAGCCCCGTTCCGACCAGGTTGTTTGACCTGGCCGCCCCCCGTTGACTCGGCTCGTACCCCCGGTCGGCAAACCATACCGCAAGCGCGCCGAAGGCGTCAAACACCGATCTGACGTGACTAATCCTCTCCGGCGGCGGGACAGCATCCGCATAGCTAGCTCCTCGGCGGTATCAGGTCCCAGGGCCACTCGGCAGATCGGACTAGCGGCACCGCGAAGAGCTGTCCTTCTCAACCTGACCCACCACCACGTCAGGTTTACTTGCCGTCTGCTTACGGGCCTCACGACAATTGTCCGATGATCCGCCTCATTCGCGAGCACAACACGTTGAATGGGCTTCGATTCTCCGTGGCTGAGTTTCTCGTGACGCTGGCGATCGTTGTCGGCTTCGCCATCTATTTCGCGAGAGCGGGTGTGATCGCCTTGGCCATTGCACTGCTGGGCATCGGGGCAAACTGTTTTGTGTAGCGCGGCCAGCGCGCGACCGAGGCGAAATCGGCTCGCTACTCCCCACGCAGAGAGGCGGTGGGTGCACGCCTGCGATGATGGCGCTGCGATGCGACACGCCAGCGGAGCAGCGTCCGCGTCCCGGGTGGCCGGGACAGTGGTTGGCGCGCCCCCGACGCCGAGGCGTATCGATCGCGATGCGCTTTTGGCGACCAAGTTCCGAGTGCCAAGGCCACGCGCCGACCTCCTCTCGCGGCCGCGCCTGCTCACCCGACTCGACAGTACTGCTGACCGGGACCTGACGCTCGTTAGCGCCCCGGCCGGGTTTGGCAAGACGAGTTTGCTGATCGAGTGGGCTCGGGGAACGCACCGGCGTGTCGGATGGGTGGCATTAGACGAGGACGACAACGATCCGAAACGGTTCTGGCATTACCTGGTCGCAGCTGCCGACCTCCTGCGCCCAGGGCTCGACGAGGCGCTCCGCTCCCCGCTCGCTGAAGCGAATCAGATGACCCCCGAAGCAATCGTCACCCGGGTTGTGAACGCGCTCGTAGCCAGCGCCACCGAATTCGTCCTCGTCCTCGACGACTACCACCTCATCGAATCCGCGGCCGTACATCAGGGCGTGAGCCTCTTTCTCGAGCACATGCCCGAGGGCGTGCACCTTGTCATCGCCGGACGGATCGACCCCCCGCTGTCCATGGCTCGGATGCGCGCCCGCGGCCAGATCGCCGAGGTTCGAGCAAACGATCTCCGATTCACGATCGATGAGGCCAGCACGCTCGCTCGTGACGTGTGGAATCTCAGCCTTCCGGATGCAACGATCGCCGCGTTGGCAACCCGTACCGAGGGTTGGATCACGGTTTCCACCTGGCTGGGATCAGCCTCCGGGAGGTTTCCGACGCCGCGCAATTCGTCGATCGGTTCAGCGGCAGTTCACGATACATCCTTGACTACCTGACCGAAGAGGTCCTCCAACGCCAGCCTAATGACGTCCGGCGCTTTCTTGTGGATACGGCGGTCCTGACGCAACTCAGCGCTGGAGTCTGTGACGCCATCACGTCGCGAAAAGATGGGCAAGACATGCTCGAGAGACTGGAACGGTCCAATCTGTTCCTGTTCGCCCTCGATGAGGATCGCCAGTGGTACCGCTACCACCAGCTCTTCGCCGACCTGCTGCGCGCGCGTTTGGCAGGAGAAAACCCAAGCCGGGCTGCGGAATGTCACCGCGCCGCAGCGGCGTGGTTTGCCTCAAACGGGTTCGCGCGGGAGGCAATCCATCACGCTCAAGCGTCGGGGGACTCGGTGTGGGCTGCGGCTCTGGTGGAACAGAGTGTCGACGAAGTGATGGGCCGTGGAGAGGGGGCGACGCTCAGAGAATGGCTTGCGACCCTGCCGATTGAAGTGGTGCGCTCGCGGCCTCGACTGTGCCTGATTGAGGCGGTGACCGCGTTCAACGAAGGGCGCATCGAGGACGTGGAGCCGCTGCTTCGGAATGCCGAGTCTGGGCCAGACCCGCACAAAGGCGAGCACGATGGTGGGAACGACAAGCGCATGAGTGCGTTCAACAACGTGCCAGCACTCGTCGCGAACCTGCGCGCGAGTCTGGCCTGTTTTCGGGGGGACGGGGTTCAGGCCACACACCTTGCCGGCGAGGCCCTCACCCATCTCTCCGACGATGATGCGTGGTCACGTCTGCCGGTTCGCTGGAACCTCGCACTCGCCGACTGGCTGCAAGGCCGACTCGCTGTGGCGGAGCGGGCGTTCGCCGACATTCTTCGATCTGGAAAGACAACCGGACCGATACACCTGGCCCTAAGCGCTGGCGACTTCCTGGCAAGAGTTCGGGAGACTCAAGGTCGACTAGCCGCGGCACTGCAGACGTATCGCGAGGGGCTCGAGTTCGCGGAGCGCTCAGGCCAGGCATCGACGCCGAGCGTGGGCACGATGCACATCGGTATCGCTCGCATTCTCTACGCGCGCAACGACCTCGACGGAGCACGGCGACATGCTGATCAGGGGATCACCCTTGCCGGGCAACTGACGTCTCTGCAACCGCTTGCAGCGGGGTACGTCACGCTTGCGTGGATCAGACTTGCGGAAGGAGACTACCGCGGCGCTGTCGACGCGATGGACGCGGCGCGGCAGGCGTTCCCCAACGCCGATGCCGTAGCGCTCCTGCACCCGGTACCGGTCGCTGGGGCACGATTATCGCTCCTCGGTGGGGATGTTGCCGGCGCTGTGACGTGGGTCGAAGAGCTTGGGCTGAGCGCGACGGATGCACCCGGCTTCGCACGAGAGCAGGAGTACCTGTTGCTGGTGCGCGCGCTTATCGCCCGCGACGAACCCGACCAAGCTCTGCATCTCCTGCAACGGCTCAGCTCAGCTGCCGACGCGCAGGGGCGGATCGCCAGCGTGATCGAGATTCGGATACTCCAAGCTGTCGCATTCGCTGTAGCCGGCGACCGTGGCCGCGGACTCATGAGCCTGGTGCAAGCATTGACACTGGCGCAAGCCGAGAAACCCGTCCGTATCTTCGTGGATGAGGGACCTCCGATGTGGACGTTGCTCGGCGGCCTCGTTGCTGCGGGTCGACGAGCTCGCCCAGTCGGCGTGGAATCGATTTCGGCCGAATACCTCGGGCTGCTGATCCGAGCAGCGCGCGGAAGTGCGACCGGGAACCAGGGTTCGCCGTTTATGGTCGAGTCGTTAACCGAACGTGAATCCGAGATCCTCGCCATGCTCGCTGCGGGAAAGCGAAACCGAGAAATCGCCGCTTCGCTGATGGTCACGCTCGATACCGTGAAAAAGCACGTCACCCACACTCTCGACAAGCTGGGAGCCACGAACCGCACGCAGGCTGTGACACGCGCTCGGCAGCTCGGTCTGATCCCCTAACGAGCGGCACCGCGTAACCGCCACGGCCTCGCGGACCAGCGTCAAAAGGTTCCACCCATCTTCCACCTTTGGGTGATGCGCCTCTGGGGTGTCATTCATACGGTGATGACATGAGCCATGAAGCGCCCGTCGGTCCGACCCCCTCCACCTACATCGTTCGAGTTGAAGGCGAACTCGACCGCCATTGGGTCGCTTGGTTCGACGGGGTGACCCTGACCACCGAACATGGATACACGACTATTTCTGCAGAGGTGCGCGACGCCGCCGCACTCCACGGTTTGCTCGCGAAGGTCCGTGACCTCGATATGGCGTTGTTGGAGGTGCGACGAGTGCGGCCGCACCGCGCGACCCACCGGAGGGACCTGCCATGACGCTCTACACCATCGCCCTCTTCTTGCACGTCGTCGGTGCGCTGCTGCTGGGCACGGCCCTCACGGGCGAGGGGATCGCTCTCTTCCACCTGCGCCAGGCGACGACCAGGGAAGAGCTCCAAACGTGGGAAGGCGTTGCGCTCCTCGGTCGCGTCTTTGGTCCTGCATCAATCGTCCTGATTCTTCTCCCCGGGCTTTACATGATGTTCGACTCCTGGGGTTGGGTCCCGTGGATTGCGGTGGGACTGTTCAGCCTGCTAGTGATCGCCATAATCGGCGCATCCAGCGGAATTCGACTGGGTTTGCTGTTGCGGTCGGCCGCGAGCGGCTCGCCTGTGACTCACGCTGTGCGCGTTCGTCTGAGGGCCGCGATATTCGTTGTGTCCTGGTTTGCAAGAGTCTCGATCGCGCTGGGAGTTGTCTTTCTAATGACCAGCAAACCGCAACTCGTTCCTGCGTTGCTTGCGATCGCCATCGCTGCGGCCGTCGGGTCTGCGACGGGCGCGCTGGTCGCCCGCAGAGGCGAGAGAGCGGTGGAACGGTCTGGCAGCATGGAGGTGCCGACAGTTGAGTAATACGCTCCAGCGACACGCAGAGCGCGACGAAGACGTCGGCGTCGACTACGCCGCACGCAAGACTTCGCACGGGGCACCGGACAGCCGGCGCTGGATCTCTCTGACGGTCATCGCACTTGCACAGCTGATGGTGGCCCTCGACGCCACGATCGTCAGCATCGCGCTCCCGTCGGCTCAGAGCGCTCTCCAGGTTACTGACGCGGAGCGCCAGTGGGTCATCACCGCGTACACGCTTGCATTCGGCGGTCTCCTTCTGCTCGGCGGTCGCGTCGGCGACCAATTCGGCCGCAAGCGCACCTTTCTCGTCGGTCTCGCTGGGTTCGCCGTCGCATCCGCCGTGGGTGGCTCCGCTCCCGATTTTGGAGTGCTCATCGGGGCTCGTGCGTTGCAGGGAGCCTTCGCGGCCTTGCTGACGCCCACCGCGCTGTCGTTGCTGGCCGTGACCTTCACCAAGCCCCGCGAACGAGCGACTGCCTTCGCCGTGTACGGCGGGATCGCGGGCAGTGGGGCCGCTCTCGGCCTCCTCCTGGGGGGCGTGTTGACCCAATACCTCTCGTGGCGCTGGTGCCTCTTCGTCAATCTGCCGATTGCGGGGATCGCAGCAATCGGCGGATGGATCGTGCTCGCAGACGCGAGAGCACCAAGTGCGCGTCGCCTCGATATCGCCGGAGCCGTGCTCGCAACCGCCGGCCTGGTTGCGCTCGTGTTCGCCTGCACCCAAGCGGTCTCTCAGGGTTGGGGGTCGCCCACAGTGATCGGGATACTGGTGGCAAGCGGGATACTCCTCACCCTGTTCGTTGCATGGCAGCGTCGCGCCGCGAATCCCCTCCTCCCGTTGGGCATTCTGGCCGATCGCAATCGTGGCGGCTCGTACCTCGCCGTCATGCTCACCATCGCCGGCATGTTCGGCGCCTTCTTGTTCCTCACCTACTACATGCAGGTGGTTCTCGGCTACTCGCCACTCACCGCCGGGCTTGCCTTCCTGCCGCTGACCCTCGCGTCGCAACTGGGATCCTGGGCGATCGCCCGCCAGCTGATGCCGCGGGTGCCGGCTCGTGTCCTGATGGTCCCCGGCCTGCTCGTCGCCGCCTCCGGCATGGCGATCCTGACCCAAATCCAGGTCGGGAGCAGCTTCCTGTCGCACATCTTTCCCGCCGAAGTGCTGCTCGGCGTGGGCATCGCCTGCGTGATGGTGCCGGCCTTCAGCACTGGAACGCTCGGAGTGGATCCGCGAGAGGCTGGTGTCGCCGCGGCAACTGTCAATACCGCCTCACAGATCGGTGCCTCGATTGGGACCGCGCTGCTCAACACCATCGCCGCCAGTGCAACCGCTGCCTACTTTGCAACCCAACGCCTTGGGTCGATCGCAAGGGCCGAGGGTCTCGTGCACGGGTACTCAGTGGCAACGGAGTGGGGAACGGCGATCTTAATCCTGGCGGCTGTGGTCGTGGCGGTCATGGTCAACGCAGCCAAGCCGACCGAGCAAAGTTAAGGCCGTTCAGGAGGTCAGCATGATGAGTGAAGGAAGCAACGTGGAAGAACGCATTGCGCAGCTACAAGCGAGGTTCGACGACGCCGAGCTCAACGGCGATAGGGAGACCCTGCGCGAGCTGATCGCGGGCGACTTCCTGTCGATTGGACCCAAGGGTTTTGTTCTTGACAAAGAAGAGTGGATCAGTCGGCATGATCGATTTACCTATCGCGCGTTGTCGACGAGCGACATGGACATACGTGTGTACGAGGGCATGGCCATTGTCAGAGATATACAGCGAAACAAGGCTGACTACGACGACAGCCACATTGAAGTGAACACCAGAGTCAGTCAGGTGTGGATACAGCAGCAAGGCCACTGGCAGCTCGCTGCAATCCAGTTCAGTCCGCTGGCAGAGGTACCGCGCCGGAATCAGAAGCACCCGTCGCCGATAGAGAACGACCGCAAGGCGTCGTGAGTCTTCAGACATCACTGCGCCATCGGTGAGCACCCACATAGAAGGAGCTTAAGGATGGACACGCACGCATCACATGACGGACCTCAGATCATTCGAGGCATTGACTCGTTCCTCGCAGTCTGGACCGAAGCCGAGCGCACCGGCAATACCGACAGAATCGAGGCGCTCCTGACCGACGACTTCTACGCGGTGGGCCCGCTCGGGTTCGTGCTGCCGAAGCCGGCTTGGCTGGCCCGCCATCGCCTAGGTGATCTGATCTACGAGACCTTCGACCTCGAGGAGGTCGACACGCACTTCCTTGAGCAGGTCGCGGTCGTCACCGCTCGTCACGTCACCCGCGGCACCTACCAGGGCCACCCGATTCCCGAAGCGGTGCGCGCCACCCTGGTCCTCGTGCCCGATAAGGGAGACTGGCGACTCGCGGTCATCCACATGAGCTTCATCGCTGGCACCGCCGGCGCGCCGTCCATCCCAGGCGCGCCAAAGTCTTCCGAGCCCACAGAAGTTGTCGTATGAGGGAGCTGGAAGGTCGAGTAGCTCTGGTAACGGGGAGTTCACGAGGCATCGGGGAGGCGATCGCCAAGGAATTCGCGCGTCAGGGATCCGTGGTCATCGTGCACGGCCGCGACCAAGGATCCGTTGCCACCGTCGTGAAGGCCATCACAGAGGACGGCGGGCAGGCCACCTCCGTGCGGGGCGACGTCACGAACTTCAACGAGCTCGAGATGATGCGTCACGAGATCGACGCGTTATACGGACCGGTGGAGATCCTCGTCGCCAACGCGGGTGGCAGCTTCACGGCTCCCGCCCCGCTCGAGGAGATCCCCGAAGCCGGATGGCGCGCAACGATTGACGGCAACCTGCTCGCCACATTCCTCACGCTCAAGAGCTTCCTGCCTGGCATGAAGGAGCGCGGTCGCGGCTGCATCATCACCATGGCATCATCGGCAGGCCGCAAACCGGACGCTCGCGCCCCCATCCCATATGGCGCGGCGAAAGCGGCCATTGGCCTGCTGACCCAAGACCTCGCCGAGCAAGTGGGGCCACATGGCATCAGGGCGAACTGCATTGCTCCAGAAACGATCCTGACGGTGCGCAACCTCGAACGGATTCCCGAAAGTCAACAGGTAGCCATGGTTGATTCCCACCCACTCAAGCGCTTGGGCACGCCCGAGGACATCGCTAAGGCGGCTGCCTTCCTTGCGTCCGATAGCGCGGGGTGGATCACCGGCGTGATTCTCGATGTGACCGGCGGGGCGGTGATGACCTGACATCGTCTGCGGTGAAATGTTTCCGTCAACGGTGACCAGGTTGGTCATCCTCGGGGCAGTCGGTTTGTCAAGCCGTCTGATGGCCGGCACCATGCGATGCGGCGCGCAAGCAGGCATCCTAATGGCCACCGCGTCTATCGAGTACATGCTCGCCCTTGTTCGGTTGCCGACTTTGACGGTGGTAACGCATGAGCTATCGCGCATGGGGCAGTGACATCCTTGACGCACCACGCCCAAGCGTACGCTAGCGAACGGACGGCTCATCCGCCCGTCTGTACCGTTCCTACACTGTGGCGAGGCGTAGCCTTGAGGGGCTTGGATTGACCTGTACCGCCTGCGGCAGCAGGCGGATCATCCCCCTGAACTTTGACCAAGCTGAACTGATTCCTCCGGAGGAACGCCCCTCTTTGAAGTGTGTCGGGTGTGGCGAGTTGATCTACCCGCATCGACGGCCGACTTGAGACCGAGTGGCTATGCTGGTTCTGAGGGCCAGGTAAGCCACTGACATCCTCCCGGCGATCGGCCGTACATTCCCGACCATCTGCGGGACGCCACCCGGCCCCACGCTGAGGGATGCCCGTATGCATGAAGGAATGTCCAGCCGACGGCTCGACCGCAGTTCGGGGACGTGGGAAATGTCTCCCCGACCTTAATGTCGATCAACTCGTGGTGCTGGATCGCCGCGCTCCCATGTTCCAATCCATGAGCACGTCTCACCCGTCCTTACCTCGTGCTCGACGGTGTCCGTACCGCCTTCGGGTGATTTGGCAAATGGCATACTTGCAAACTCATCACTAAGCAGCGGGGTATCTAAAGTCATGACGGTTGCCGAAGCCGCAGACGTACTGGGCGTCTCCACCCAGACGATATACAACTACATCTATGCCGGAAAGCTTCGGGCCCGGAGACCGGCTGACCGCTACATCCTGCGCGAGCGCGACGTGGCTGCTCTCGCGACGAAGCGTAAGGCTCGACGCTAACTCGCCTCGAGACGAGCCCGTCACGTTCACGCCACACCGCAAGGGATCGTTGAAATGCTCGTGGGCATGCATCCGCGTGATCAAAAGCCCGTGCGACCCATCACCGGCGCGATCACGAGAAGGCGGAGGATGGGAATCGGAGCCTCCCAAGCTCGCTCAAAACGATCGGAAGAAGCGCCGCTCGAGACAGAAAGCGGCCAGCAAGCGCCACATGACGCCGCAATTGGCTGGCTGTGTCAAGCATCAAGCGGACGCGCCGCAGACCGTCAAGCATCTCGTGGACCTGCGGTGTCAAGTATCTCCCGGACTTTCACACGGACGAGCTCGGTGAAAACTGTAAGCGCTATGTAGGCGATTGACTGCCACAATCTCTAGCTATGAGCAGCGGCATCCGGCCTCAACCGTGGGGATTGATGCCTTTTGCAGGAAAAGCCATTATTCCTGGTTAGAGCACTA